>DCGE01000009.1:0-2639 GCA_002314525.1 Prevotellaceae bacterium UBA1786
AGATCAACCGCATGAAGGCAGAGGCAGAGCAGAACGCAGAAGCCGACAAGAAGGAGCGTGAACGTATTGACAAGATGAATCAGGCAGACTCCACCATCTTCAGCACAGAAACATTCCTTCAGGAGAATGGCGACAAACTCCCGGCAGACCAAAAGGCAAACGTAGAGACAGCCCTCGGCAAGCTGAAGGATGCCCACAAATCAGGCGACATCAACGCCATCGACACAGCAATGAACGAGTTCAACCAGGTAATGCAGGCAGCATCCCAGCAGATGTATCAGGGTGCAGGTGCCCAGCAGCCAGGCGGTCAGGGCTTCCAGGGTGGCGCAAATTCAGGAGCCGGTTCCCAACAGTCATCATCAGCCGACGACGTTCAAGACGCCGATTTCGAAGAGGTGAAGTAACACAACTAAACTCATCAATATTTAAGGGTACGACAGTCAATGCCGTACCCTTTTTTGTTTCCCAACGGAACGAAACATCTAATTGATTCTTTGTTCATTTAAGAATACGAGTGATTCTTCCTTTTGGTTTTTCGTATGTAGAGTCTATGCGACCTTTTAGTCCGTCTACCAAATATAATTTCGTTGCTTCAAAGTCTGAGATATATTTTGGTGTCAAGTCCTTGCTGTCAACAAAAAGTTGGGCACTCATGGAAACAAAATACGAATTAACCGCAACAAGATATTTCTTGTTCAAGTCTACAGGTTCATATTGACCGGAGACTTTGTTTAGTACCATCACATCTTTTACAACATTCTTTTCACCCTTACAATCAATAGTCAGTTTTATTCCTGAAACTTGAGAGAATGCTCCATTTTCTTCAGGTACGCTTTTATAAGTATCTTCAAGTATACCCACAATATTTTCTCCAGAAATTTCGCGCAAAGCCAAATCATTTAAAAATGGACTCATGTTAAGCAGAGCTCCATATGTTACAGGACCTGCAGGAATGTTTGTTCTAACCGCTCCACCATTTTGCAGTCCTATGTCAGCATTGAATACATAACGTAAAGCATCGGCAACAAAATCTCCAGCATTCGTTTCGCCACAACGTACAAGTCGTTTGCCTTGCTCGTCGTTAATCGTAAGTTCCACATCTGCATATCCCAACGTATCGCTTGTTTTCTTTTCCAAAGCATACTTCACTTTTTTCGTTGCTTCATCGACCTTTGCATCAGAATAAGGAACTTGTTCTGTAGGAATCAAATCACTTGTAATCCTGCCATCTTTGTCAATTAGAATCCGACCGATATTTGCGAAAGAAGTTCCAGTTTGTGTCAAATGAATCATTTTTCCAGTCTTATCTGAAACCAGTGAGTCTTTTATGATTGAGTGAGTATGGCCATCAAGCACAGCATCCACCCCATAAATATTATGAATCATATCGACTGAAGAAATTTCCGAAAGCGCCTTTTTCTCTCCCATATGTGAAAGCAAAAGAACATAGTCTGCACCTTCTCCTCTTGCATCATTTACTGCATTCTGTATCAAGTTGTAAACTTCATTTGCATGAAGCTTATACCTTTTGTTTCCCAAACTATCGTAAAAGGCATAAAACTCAAATGTCTCGGTGTCTGGCGTCACGGCTCCTACAAAGGCGATTTTATTTTCTCCCACATCAGTCATGATGTATGGTTTGTAGAATTGCCTACCTGTTTTCAAATCACTGAAATTAGCGCAAGTCACTATCGGTCCCAACCGGTTCAACAATTCCAACTGGCGAGGTACTTTATAGTCAAATTCATGATTTCCGATTGTAACGGCAGAATAGCCAACTTGATCCATAATATCAATAATATAACTACCTTGTGACAACACTCCAGCCATAGCGCCCTGAATAAAGTCGCCACTACTAACTATTATTGCCTGTGCTGTATCTGACGCATTTATGGCATTTCTCAATCCTGCAATTCTTGAATATCCATTGTTATCAATCCCACAATGTACATCATTGTCATGCAGAATAACAATGGATTTATCAAGTTTCCGTATAACGATATCTTTATTGTTACAGCAAGAAACCATCCCAAGCCACGATGTGACGAAAATAAGGAAAAAAGTGCTATAAGTTTTCATTTTCTATTTAATTAAAATTTCTGTGTACAAAAGTAGTCATTTTTAATTAAACTACAAAACAAATAAAAGACATTCCGCTTTGATTACAAATACTTTAATTTGTAAAGATACATATTATTCTATTAATTCAAAAAACCAAATTATTACAATTGTGTGACATTTTTTGATTTCTGCCTCAAATCAGCAACCCATGTAACTAAGCTGGGAAATAGAATCACCGATGATTATCCCGTGTGTTGTCGACTACTTTAATCAAAAAAATGCCAACATCGAAAATATTTTTCCAAAAGGTGTAAGTTTCTCAGATTTTATTGCTACCTTTGCCATGTTGTATCAGATTTTTGCCTGTTTTTATTTTGCAAAACTAAGATAGGTGAAAATTTTGACATAACAAAGCCCTGTGCGATTTTTTGTTGCTCAGGTACTTAAGGTGAGTTAAATTAAGTATTGCGGAATTAAGGATAAACAGCTGGCAACGCTCCCATGACTCCTCTGTCCGCTTGGTCACTGTAGCTTAATGACGCAATGACTGATAAAATGAAATCGTTCAAGTATATCCT
>DCGE01000009.1:2678-5794 GCA_002314525.1 Prevotellaceae bacterium UBA1786
ATAGTTCAATGCTCCAGTTCTTTTGACATCTCGTGATGATTCCATAAGTTGGGACATGCCTGAGATGGCTTTTGAGAACGATGAGGATATGGGGTGTGTCGTTGATAAATACTGGACACGTCTGATTGTCCTGAATACCGACAAGACTGTCAGGTCCGTTATTTCTGCCGAGTACGAATCCACAATCGCACCGGATGGCTTCTCGGAAGTGACTTTGGATGACAGATACATATATCTTCTGGACAAGGTTAGGTCAAAGAACGGAACGTCCGTAATATCGGAGCGCATCCTCAAGTATGACTTGGATGGTCACTATGTATCGACGGAATACAAAGATACCGAGTCATCTTGTGACGACAGTGGATACATCAGCAGTCTTAAGGTCTTTAATGACACTCTGTTTGTCCTGAAGGCACACGGTGATTCTGTATTTGTTTTGCGTATCGGTAACGGTATGGCTGATGAGGTTACGCGATGCTCGTTCCCGGGATTCTCAATAAGGCATGCGACCTATCAACCGGAGATATCAACTGTGGTTGCCAGTACTATGGACGGCAGGGCATTCCTGTTCCGTGACGGTGTCACTGAGGAAGTCAGGCTCTCTGACAGCACCTCAATTATCTCGGATCTGGTGGTCATGCCGGAAGGTGTGCGCTATGTTCTTGACCAGAAGAACGGACTGCTGGTAAGACAGGCTCCGGACTCCTCGGAAACAATGGTCTGCCGTTCTGATGCCGCGTGGCTCTGTTACAACGCTCCTTCAGGATCCATTACGCGTCTGTTCATGTGTGACGATGCGGACAATACGGTCACATCGATATCGGTCCCTGATCATGTGCAAACGATATGCACTTCTGCCGAACGGTCGTCCAGCCATCTTGTCAAATGGTATCTGACCTTTTTCTCGCTGGTGGTGTTCGCCCTGATGCTTCTGTATTATCTGTCTTCTTTTATCGTCAGAACGGTGAAACATAGGATTCAGGCCCGCAAGGCGGAGGAAGATTTGCACAGAAACGGTGTTCTTTCTCCGGCAATTCTATATGGCAAGCCGGCACTGTTCATCATAACGTCGTTCATGATAACAGGCGCCCTGCTGTCTATATTCTCACACCGTCTTATGTTGGACCATGCCGAATCCAGTACATTCAACATAGCAGCATCCATCTCTTCCATCTCCGGCGAAACCATCGGGGAAGCAGTGAAGAGGCTTGATTCTGCGGATGATTACCGGGGCAGGGATTACAAGACCGTCAATAACTTCTGTCGGGCTTTCTGCTCTGGCAACAATGATATGGGCTTCGACCTTCTATTCGATCTCTACAGGTTGGATCCGCATACGGGAAAACTTTTCTATGTCATTGACCATGTCACGTCGAATGCCCTTGGGACAGAAGTACATCAAAAGAGACTTAAAAGTTACGGGATAGACTCATACTTCAAATCTGTCACCACCGGTGAAAGCCAGTCTTTCAAGATGAAAACCGGAAAAGGCCCCGGAGCCTATTGTTCCATGGCTCCGATTTACGATTCTTTGGGACAGATTACCGGTGCCATCCTTGTCATCAACAACCTGGATGCCATCAACGCACATTCAAAGGAGGCTGTCCTTTCCATCCTTCTCAAGGCATTTTCGCTTCTGGCGGTTCTCGTAATGCTTTTCGTGGAGCTGAAACTGATACGCGAATTCCTGAAAATCAGAAAACTCAGGTTTGAATCCGAGGGCAGGAAAGTGACAATATGTGAAGGACATAGGGAACTGAGGATCGTCACGCGTTTGCCTTTCTATCTGCTTGTTCCATTCATAGCGCCTTATGCTAAACAGATGGCCATTGAGTCAGGGATGAGCGGTGATCCCGCTATGCTTGCGGCTCTTCCTCTTTCTGTCTTTGGACTTCTGATGACTATAGGCTGCTCTTTTATGAGCATCTATACCAAAAGAAATCCGGGACGTGCCATCAATATTGCCAGTCTTGTGAATCTAGCGGCGACCGCACTGCTTCTTTTCAATCACCTGTATTTCAAGGATTACGGCGTACTTATCGTAGCATATTCCATACTTGGTCTGATGTCCGCTCTCACAATTACTGCATGCAAGGCAATACGTCTTTACGACATGAAGCCAGATAAAAGATACAGCAAACTTGTATTCACCAACTTGGAAAATCCCGTTTTTTCTTCTGTAGGCGCTGCGCTCGGTTCGCTGGTTTACGATTCGCTCGGATTTGCCGCCGTTACCGTGGTGCTGGCACTGGTTTGCATTGCTGCTATCATATTCTCTAAGCTTTTCATTGCGCCGGATATCAATATAGCAGCTCGAGAAGAAAAGGACGAGGTAAGGGAGAACCGCCGGATGATTCTCCGATACTTTATGCGGCTGGATGTTATCGGCTTCCTTCTTTTTGTTGCTGTCCCTGTTGGTTTCCTGATGCAGTACGCCTCTTTTATGTTGCCTATGTTCAATGAGAAGTTGGGCAACACCATCCTGCTTGTCGGTTTCCTGACCTTGCTGACAAAAATTCTTCCCATCCCGATTTCTCCGAACATCATCCTTTCAATGCAGGAGAAAAGGATCTCTACATCTGCCATCATCAGTTTCTCGGCATTGGCAGTGGCGTTCTTTGTATTCGCTTTCCGGCCGACGATGATTTGGTTGGCCGTCATGCTTTTCGTTTTGGGCGTGTTCCATCCTGTGATTCAAACCCTTATTGAACGCTTCCAGATTGAGTCGGCGAAAAAATACGGAATCATCCCAAGTGATGCGAACGGCATCTTTAATATGGCTTCTTGCGTCGGGGATTTCGCTGGACCGCTCTGTCTGGCTACGATGATGGTCATCAGCGACAGTGCAGTCGGCGTAATTAGCGGATCAGTCAGTCTGATCTGTGTTGTGGGGGTATTGCTTACTTTTCGTCGAACTATTCTCAACTTCCAAGACAAGGATGAGTGAGGACCCAGGTCAGAGCAGGCATCACCGGCAAGCGCTACCACCATCTACGATCTCTCAGGGCGATTCATCACCATCACGTCAAAGCGCATATGCATCTTTTGGCCAGCAACGTTGTAGTAATTCCTCGCGTGAGAACACCTTGCCCTGACTGCCGACAAGAAGAGCCAAT
>DCGE01000009.1:5821-7695 GCA_002314525.1 Prevotellaceae bacterium UBA1786
GTTCGAATTCAAGTTTCGTGAGATTCAGGTTCTCTCCGGAGAGTGTAACCGTCTTTGAGTCAAGGTTATTTGATATGTCCTTGTATATAATCTGCAGAGATGTGGTGGTTGCATGATTTGCGATCAGGTTTTCAGTTGTAGTTCGGCACAGGACAGCCTTTACTCTCGCCTTAACCTCTTTGAGACTAAGAGGTTTGGCTATGTAGTCATCTGCTCCTATATTCAACCCTTTGACAACATCATCCTCCTGATCAAGAGCTGTGATGAAGATAATAGGGATATGACAGGTGGTAGCATCATTCTTCAGGAGCCTTGCCATATGGAATCCCGACATTCCGTCCATCATGACATCAAGCAGAATGAGCGAATAGTCTGTCAAGACTAATCTCAAACCTTCTTCTGCAGAATTGGCCACAGAGACCTCATAGCCTTCAGTTTCGAGATTGTATCTGAGTATCTCGCAAATATCCTGTTCGTCGTCAACAACTAAGATTTTCATACCATTATACTACTTTAATTTGCAAAGATACATATTATTCTATTAATTCAAGAAACCAAATTATTACAATTGTGTGACATTTTTTGATTTCGGGTAAATTAATGACAAACAGCAAGATGCCGAAACAAAGCCAAAAGTGCTGAAAAGAACGATATCACCCATATTTGAAAATTTAAATTTATTCAGTGAATTTATAGCTCCGCTTTAGCGCCTGAGTTTAGCGAAGAACTCACCTTAATTGTTCAACACTCAGTTTTGATCGATCTGCATGTATAACGAATCGGAGTGATGAAAGGTGACACACGGCATCGAAACAACTTTAATTCCGTTGTCGATGAGCAACTGAGCAAAAATACCATTACCGGTAATCAATTTTCCGCAGAATGACCCATCGTAGATTTGTCCACAGCCACAACTCGGACTTCTTGGCTGAAGCACTGCCAGTTCAACGCCCTTTTCTTTTGCAATCTCCAACGCCTTTTTCGCTCCATTTCGGAACTCCGCATCCACTGATGTCCCATCTGCAGTCTTTACTATGCCTCCTACGATTTCTGCAGGCATTCGAGGTATTGACAACCCTCCCATCACCTCTGGACAGATAGGTATTACTTCGTGATTCTTGAGTTTGTCAATAAGCACTTCATTTCTGTTATTTCCTCCGTTGTATTTGCAGTCCTCTCCAAGGAGACACGCACTAACCATTATTTTCATTGTTTTATGATAATTATTATTTATTCGGTGAATTTATAGAGCCTCCTTATATAATATCTTTCCTGAATTGCGGCGAAGGTTGCAATAATAGCAGTTATGATGATTGGAATGTACATAGCAAAACATACATAGATTGGAACACTCAAGAAGAGTAACAAGCCTGTTACTTTGTTTGCAATGGTATGAGGACATACGAACTTGCCATGAACAACCAATGCCGAGATCTGGTTGATGATCTTTATCAATGCAATGATTGCAATCCAAATCCACATCCAACTATCAAAAAACAACAAAGGGAACAACTTCCAAGCACAGCAACCTACAAAGCATAAATCCGCCACACTGTCAAACATTACTCCTTGTTTGCTCTCTGCATGAAGTCTTCGGGCAAGGTAACCATCAAGCATGTCTGTGATGCCACATAGCAGATAGACGATCCAGAAAGGACTCTTCAGATCAACTAAGAAATCGACAAGCAAGAGGCAAATCGCGCCAATGATTCTTGTCAGAGTAATTATGTTGGGCAAATGTTTCATCCTCTGTTCGACTTCAATCCTATCCCATTTACAAAACATCCCCCGTGCAGTTGACGAGCGTGGAAAGGTTTACCAGCACTCGGTTTCGTCGGCAATCTCGGGACAGGTGGAGGAGTGGTAGACGGGGT
>DCGE01000182.1:0-3798 GCA_002314525.1 Prevotellaceae bacterium UBA1786
TATTCCAGGTATCATTGAGGGCGCCAGTCAGGGTAAAGGTCTGGGACTCAGATTCCTCAGACATATCGAACGCAACTCGTTGCTTTTGTTCATGATTCCGGGTGATTCGGATAATATCAAGCGTGACTATGACATACTCCTGAACGAACTCACGACATATAATCCGGAACTGATGGAGAAGAAACGTCTTCTGGCAGTTACGAAATGTGACTTGATAGATGACGAACTGAAGGAGATGCAGAAAGCCACTCTGCCGAAGGACGTGAAGTGTGTATTCATCTCTGCTGTTACAGGCATGGGGGTTGATGCGCTGAAGGATATGATCTGGGAGGAACTGAATTTCGTATAATATGACCGACACCTGGCAACTGGGTCAGACTGGCGAAGAACTGGCTGCTGACTATCTGATGAAGCAGGGTTATACGATTCTGCATCATAACTGGAACTTACATCGAGGGTGTGAGTTGGATCTGGTTGCAAGGAAGGACGGTGAACTGCATTTCGTGGAGGTCAAGACACGAAGATGCGAGTCGGAGGTGTTCGGAAGTCCGGAGATGGCTGTTGATTGGAGAAAGATGAGACACATACAATCAGCGGTTTCGTATTACACTGCGTATTACAAAATCGACAAGGAGACCATTCTCCACATGGATGCAATAGGTGTTGTCTATCGTGGTGAAGGGGATTATGACCTGAGGTTCCATCAGGATATCCACTTCTTCGAGTTCTCACGAACTCCATACAACGGAAGCCGTGGAGGATGGAGGTATAGGTAGGGTTGGCGGGATGAGCAAGCTCACCAACCAAGTGAAGAGTGATTGCTCTCTTCAGCAGAGTATGGTGTGGTCGAGGAGGAGGCTGAGGGTGTTGCGGTCGATGGCCTTGATGTATGGTACTGGATGCCAGAACGCCTTGTGGAATTGCTCGTGGCCGGATTGCTGGTTCGGAGATTTGGCACAATACTGGTTCAGTGCCTGACGGTAGTACTCGCAAGCCTGAGTAATGTTGTTCCGGAGAACTTCCAGATGACCTAGATAGATATAGGCTGAGTGATCGTCGGATGCGACACACCTAAGGTATTCTTTTGTGGATTTCTCGTATGAATCTGTCATCAGCAATGCCCAGGCAAGCATCTGATGTCCCAGAAGAGATTCGTCGTCAAGATACACCACCTTATATAATAGTGGTATGGCTTCCTGGAATCTGTCGAGTGCAAACAGGCATTCGGCTTTTTTTGTAAGGAGTTTCAGGTCGTCAGGATTCTCGTCTATCAGCAGATCAAGGTAATTTACTGCATCGTCATATCTTTTCAGTTCGAATGAAGTCTGGAAGAGGTGGAGTGTGGTCCAATGTGAACCTGGCTGCAGGTCGTCAGCTTCGAGCAGGTCTTCAAATGCTTCAGCGAAATTGCCCATCTTCTGTTTGCAGAAGCCCATTTTCTGAAATATGTCGGCCTTTTCATCATCCGGCAGTTCGGACTTGACGAGTTGGAATATCTCGAGAGCATCGGCATATACACCCTTCCGCATGAAGAATTCAGCAAGAGTTAGGAGTTCTTCGTGGAAGGACAGCAATGATGTGAACGAAGTGCGGTGAAGAGGTGTGAATGCAGATAACTTCGAGTCGAAGGGATTGAAGAACTGACTTCTGTATGGATACAAAGTATAGAACCTATAGAGATCCTGAGAATAGCGACGCATGATGTTCTCTGCCTTGTTGCCGTTGACGATGGAATCACGGTCGTGTTTTGCATCGTCGATGAGGTCATTGATCGACATGTCTTCAGGCAACTGCTGTTCAAATTGATCCGTCATGACCTTGCTGCCGGTATCTCCCATCTGGTTCAACATGAAGACGAATGAGTATTTGTCAGAGTCGCTGAAAGGAGTGAGGCTGAGAATGCTGTCGATTATCGGTGAGCGTTTGTAGTCCTGAAGTTGTGGGTGATTGTAGGAGAACGGCTCGAACCAGTTCTGCATGGTACTGAAAAACGGGAAGCTCTTCAGATGGCGGAACGTAGTCATATAGATGTCAGCACCTTCGGTCTGGAGTTTTGTCATCTGGTGGATCTTCTTCTCGACCTTGTCATCATCCGTGATGTTCTTTATCCAGTCGGGATTCTCGCCGTTGCCGGATAGTGCCTGGTCGATTTCCTCCATTCCGAACTCTGTCTTCTTGAAGCGTGCACTGTTTATCAGCGTCGGGATGATGTCGTTGCGCATCTTGTCGGAGACGGAATCTGTCATCTTGCTGTACTGAAGAATGACGTGGGCACTGAAGAACTGTCTGACGAACGCAGGGTTTTCGGCCAGAATAGACAGGCGTGCTTCAATCTGTGGGTAGTGTACAAACCTTGAATCATATCGCCTCAGGATGATGATGAGTCCTATCAGGGCTCTGAGGCTGGCAACCGTATCGTCTTTTTCGTAGGCATCGAAAAGAAACATGACCTTCCTTTCGTCAAACATCTCGCATACTGACAATGTGACAGCCGATACAATCAGCGGGAACTGTTCAGGAAAGGATTCAGTATATGACTCGATGTTTGACTTCTCAGTATCATCCCACATGTCGGAAGTCCAGATGCGGTTGAAGATATTGTCAGTTGAATTGATTGCGAGGGAATACTGATCGTTCGGTGCTTTGAACAACCTGATCCGTCTGTTGGCTCTGTCATTGATTGCATAGGCCTGACGGTAGAAGAGTTCGGTATCGCTTTTCGGTATTGATGAAATCTGCTGAGTCAAAGCCCGTAGGTATGCACGGTAGTTCCCGGAAAGTATGTGGAACTGTCCGATGATGGATTCATCACGGAGGTTTTCCACTTTCGACTCAAGAGAGTTGATGGCCTCTCCGAGTTTGTATTCCGACAGAAGTGTGTAGATGTTTGTCGTCATAGACGTTTGCTTGCAATGTCAAAAGCCTCGGAAATCTTTTCAATTTCCTTCTTGCAGTTCTTGAAGACGGAATCGCGGACGACTACGTAGAACTTCATCGGAAGAATCTTGTCGGATACGGAAACACGTACGGCTCCTGAATCCACACATTCGGTAGCCCACGGTTCAGGCAGTATGGCTCCGTCGTATTGTGCCTGCATAAGCATTTCCTTCCTAAGACGGATATCGTTGATCTGTGGACGGTTGATTTCGAGAGGTGACAGATTGGCCGAATTTGCGATTGCATCAGCGAGGGAATCAAGAGCGGAATTCCGTGTGACGGCTATGATTTTCTCCTTGAGGCTCCTGATGTTCCTGATTCTGGCTGTCTTGGCAGTGATAAGTGATAATGACATAGGTCCTTCGCAGATCTTGTGAAGATGGTCTGAGTCGCATCGGCTGCTCAGGAACCTGAATTTGGCTTCGTCAACCACGCTCATCTGAACCCAACCGTTCATGAATGCAGTATCTGCGTCCATTGCTGAGTTATAGGTGATAAACTCAATGTTGACACCAAGCGAATCGAACAAACCGCAGGAGTCAGCATAGAGAAATGGCTTGCATTCACTGACCGGCAGCAATGCAATGCGAAAAGCCGATGAGTCAGCTTGTGACTCATCGGTTTGTGTTTCTGTTCCGTTACAACCGATGAACATCGCCATCAGAAGACAGAACGGTATGATCAATAGTCTGTGCATGTTGGCCGTTGGCTGTTAGCTGTTGGCTGTTAGCTGTGGCGACTATTATCCCTGAACAGCAGCTACTCCTGGGAGTACCTTGCCTTCGATTGCCTCGAGGAGGGCACCACCACCGGTTGAGATGTATGATACCTTGTCTGCAAGACCGAACTTGTTAACACAAG
>DCGE01000182.1:3821-4513 GCA_002314525.1 Prevotellaceae bacterium UBA1786
GAGTCACCACCACCGATGAGTGAGAATGCACCTTCTGCAGTTGCCTTTGCAACAGCATCGCCGATTGCACGTGAACCTGGAGTGAACTCCTCACATTCAAAACATCCTGCAGGACCGTTCCAGAGGATGGTCTTTGCACCTTCGATGGCAGCAGCGAACTTCTCGCGGCTCAGAGGACCAGCATCAAGTCCGTCCCAACCAGCTTCGATAGCGTTTGATGGGAATGTCTTGACTTCAGCACCTGGCTTTACTGAGAATGTCTTGAAGTCATAGCCTGTGCAGCAAACAGAGTCAACACCGAGAACGAGTTCTACGCCGTTTTCCTTTGCCATCTTCTCAACGTTGAGAGCTACATCGAGCTTGTCGAGTTCAACGATTGAAGCACCGATCTCACCACCATGAGCCTTTGAGAAAGTATATGTCATACCACCGCAGAGGATGAGCTTGTCAACCTTGCCGAGAAGGTTTTCGATGATACCGATCTTGGTTGAAACCTTGCTACCACCCATGATTGCAACGAATGGACGCTTGATGTTGTTGAGCACGTTCTCAACAGCCTGTACTTCCTTCTCCATGAGAAGACCGAGCATCTTGTTGTCAGCATCGAAGTAGTCAGCGATAACGGCTGTAGATGCATGCTTGCGGTGTGCAGTACCGAATGCGTCGTTTACGTAGCAGTCAGCATAAGAAGC
>DCGE01000197.1 GCA_002314525.1 Prevotellaceae bacterium UBA1786
GGTCTCGTCGAAGAGAACATCACCATCGAAATCATTTCTGTAGCCCAGGATGTAGCTACAGAATGTGCTTTTGCCTTTGCCGCTCTCAGCCTCGATGAGATAGAGCATACCACGATTGAATTCCAGATGTTGCGACCAGACCTCACTCTCGAGATCGTCGCGTTGCTGGAATACTTGTGGCAGGACGTTGTCAAATATTATCTTATTCATATTATATTCTGTCAAGCACAAGACTGATGAGGTCATCAATCTGCGACTTGTATTCTGTGTTCATCTCTTTTGCATAACGGTTGGCAACCACCATACAACACGTCATAGCCTTATGGCCGAGCAGCGATGACAGACCAGCAAGAGCTGATGATTCCATCTCAAAATTGCAAATTTTCAGCTCTGCTGGTGAACCGTTGATGACAGAAGAGTACCTGAAAGCTTCAACCTTCTCGTTCTGGTCAGGATCCTGAATGGCAAGGCGTATCTGACGTCCCTGTGGACCGTAGAATCCTCCGCAGGAGATGGTGACTCCCTTGACCATTCCTATCTCCGGGTCGAAGATGCGGTTGAGAAGTTCGGCATCGTTATCGACTACATATGGTGACGGCAGGTTGTGGTAGTCCCAGCCGATGTGCTGGGTGAAGGCTTTCTCGAACTCAAGGTCGCAGATCTTGTCGCGGTCGGCATAGAAATTGATGAGTCCTTCGAAGCCTATGCTCTTCTCGCTGCATACGAAACAGCCTGTCGGTGTGTATTCCTGAAGACCTCCGCAGGTTCCCACACGGATCATGTCCATAGATGTGAGGTGCTCCTTCTCGGTGCGTGTCTCAAAGTCTATGTTCTTGAGGGCATCGAGCTCGTTGACTACTATGTCGATGTTGTCACAGCCTATTCCGTGGGAAATGACGGTGATGCGCTTGCCTTTGTATGTTCCGGTTATGGTACGGAACTCACGGCTCTGGACGTCGAATTCCTGGGTGTCGAGGAAACCGGCGATGAGACCTACTCGTGCGGGGTCGCCGCACATCACGACTTTGTCGGCCAACTGGTCGGGACGTATATGTAGATGGAACGAACTGTTATCGGGATTGATAATGAGTTCTGATGGGGCAAAATATTTCATGTTTTGAAAATTAGAAAATTATGAGTTAATTGATAGAAAAGTATATGTCCATGAACTGTGCTGGTGTAACGACTTTCGGTTCTTGAGGATAATGCCTCAAATTTCCTGTCACCAAAAACGATTCTTGTACTGTGAGGGAGATTTTCTGCTCAAAAGTAAGTCTAAGACTCTTTTTGTGGCAACAAGAGGGTTGTGTGTCCAGAGTGCTGACACAAGTACATTCGTATCTATGACTGCAAAATTACACTAAAAAACAGTTATTTCCAAATATTTCTGCATCTTTCTGCAGATATGTACTACAGATTATCGGCTTTATTGAAGGGGATGAAATGTTCAGAATTCAAGGTAGGGGGTGAGGGGGATGAGTTGGTCGGGGGTGAAGAGTCCGGTGGAACGAAGTGCGTCGATGTCTTTGATCGGTCCGTAGAGGCGGATGTAGTGGAGTATGCCGTTGGCTTGTTCCTTGGAGATGTACGGATGGGTTACGAGTGTCTTGAAACTGGCTTTGTTGATCTGTATCTTGCGGAATGGTATGGTATCCGTAATGGTGAACCATTCGTAGAGTTCGGGGGTGATCTGATGGATCTGCGAGAGCTGTGACAATGATGTGAATCCTCCGAGTTTGTCGCGGAGGTTGATGATCATGGACGAGATGGCTTCACCTACACCGGGAATGCGACGAAGAAGAGCTGTGTCGGCAGTGTTGAGGTCAACGGTGGTCGGTGAAGTGAACTTTTTGCGAGTCTGCGACTCGTGGTTAGGTGTTGGGAGTGAGGAGTTAGGAGTGATGGGGCGAGGAGTGGATTCGACGTTCTCACCATGAATGATGGGATATTTGGTGCGGGTGAAGGTGGTGGATTTCTGATATTTGGGGTCGATGCGGATGAGTGGGAGGAGAAGGTCGATGTCTTGATCAGAGAAACTATAGCAACGTGCTATGTCTTCTGGGCGTCGGAACTGTGCTCCTGCCGCACGATAACGCATGAAGGTGTGTACCCGACGTGGGGAAATGCCGATGTGTACTAATGTGGCGGAATCAACGGTGTTGGGGTCAACCGACCGTATTTTGATACTGTCGGAGTTAGGAGTGATGGGGCTGGTCTGTGACTCGCAGTTAGGAGTTAGGAGTGCAGAGTTGGTGAGGGGTTCTTCACTTGTAGCATCTTCTGTGTCGGTGCCGAAGATGATGAGGGCGAGGAGGCACAGGAGGGCGAGGACTGACAGTATGAGTACAGCCCGGCGGTCACTGCGTGTGAGGTTGAAGAGGGGACGCATAGGCCTGGCCTATCAGAACAGACCGAATTGCTGTAGGAAGATGAAGCCGATTCCTATCGGTGCCACATATCTGAGTAGGAAACGGATGACGAAGAAGAATCGTACATTTGTCCTGCTGGTGTAGGTGAGATGATGATCCTTGAATTTCTTGTCGATCACCCACCCGACGAAGATGCTGGTCATAAGTCCGCCGAACGGGAGAAGGACGTTGCTTGACAGGGTGTCGAACAACGAGAAGAGGTCCAGACCGCCGATGGTGAAGTCTTTCAGGACTCCGAAGGACAAGGTACAGAAGATTCCGAGGAAGATGAATGTGGATGTCACGATCGTGGTTGCCTTCTTGCGTGATATGGCAAATTTCTCGCAGAAGAACGACGTAGCGACCTCGTGGAGCGATATCAATGATGTGATTGCGGAAACCAGCAGGAGGAAGAAGAATAGGATGGAGAAGAAGTATCCGAACATCGGAGTGGACGAGAAACACCCTTGGAACACGTTAGGCAGGGTGATGAAGATGAGGGACGGACCGATATCATCGGGGTTCAGGCCGTGACCTACGCTGAAGAGTGCGGGGAAGATGATGAAACCTGCCATTATGGCAACTATGGTGTCGATGATGCAGACGTTGGCCCCTGTCTTCATAAGACTGGTATCGTTCTTGAAATAGGATGCGTAGGTGATGAGGCAGCCCATTCCGAGAGAGAGTGAATAGAATGCCTGACCGAGTGCGCTGATGGCTATATGTCCGTTGATCTTCGAGAAGTCGGGGTGAAGAAGGAAGTTGATGCCTTCGGATGCTCCGTCAAGGTTCACAGAACAGATGACGAGTATGACGATGGTAATGAAAAGCATCGGCATGAGTATCTTGGAGTATTTCTCAATGCCTTTCTGTACTCCGCGAGAGATGATGAAGTGGGTGATGAGAAACACTGCGATGGTACATGCCAGCGAACGCCATGGGTCGGAGACGAATCCTTCGAACATGGGCTGGTAGTCGGTGGCACTCTTACCGGAGAACTGATCGGTGATGCTCATGATGAGGTATTCTAAGGTCCACCCGGCAACGACGGCATAGTAACTGGCGATTACGAATGCGGTGACGATAAACAGCAGTCCGAAATACTTCCAGAAGGGGTTGGATGTGAACTTGGCAAATGAAAGGGCCGAATTGCACTTGGCATTCTTTCCGATGATGAATTCTGACATCATCACAGGAAGTCCCAATAAAAGGATGCAGGCAATATATACCAGGATATAGGCTGCTCCGCCGTTCTGTCCACACTCAATAGGAAATCGCCATATATTGCCAAGACCTACAGCCGATCCTGCCGCTGCCAGAATAGCTCCGATCTTACTTCCGAAATCTTCTCTGTTTGCCATGATGATAATTTTTCAAGTTTTGCTATTTCTTGCAAAGTTAGTAAAAAAATGAGATATTGATGTGTTTGTTGGTTGAAAAATCTTAACTTTGCAATTGTTTTAACATTGAACTTTGCATTGTGTTATGAAATACTGCCATATTTATACATTTTTCATTTCAGTAATTATCATCGTACTGTCACTGATTCCGATACCGGAGGTGGAACCTCTGGAGGATGTGCCTTTCATTGATAAATGGACTCATCTTGCTATGTATGCTGCAATGGCTTTTGCCATGTGGGCTGACTTCCTGATGCTCTTCAGAGGCGGTGACAAAGAAAAGAAAAATACGAAGCAACGGTGGTGCCTCGTATTTTTCAGTATATTGATTCCGACCCTCTTAGGCGGGGCACTGGAACTGATTCAGCCTTCGGTCAACAGAAGCTGCGAGTTGATGGACTTCGTTGCTGATGGTGTAGGTGCCGTGATAGGAACAACTATCGGTCTTGTTGCGGCCAAAGTGTATAAGGGGTAACCGAAAGATAGGTGTTCTTGTATCGGTGGTCGTCGGTGACTTCCTTGCCGAGGAAGTCGGGACGTATGTAGGCTTCATCTTCGCTGTTGAGTTCAATCTCAGCAACGATAAGTCCTTCGTTTTCTTCATGGAAGACATCGACCTCAACGGTATGTGGACCATTGGGAACCAGATAGCGTTCCTTGACAATGCGACCAGGAAGACAGATGGACATAAGTTGGTGGGCTTCTTCGAGTGTGACGGGTTTCTCAAACTCAAAATGTGACAGTCCGGCTTGGTCGGACGGTCCTTTGATGGTGATGAAGCCTTCGGTGTCACGGATACGTACCCTGACAGACCTGCCTCGGTCGCAGGCTATGTAGCCTTGTTCAATATGATAGCACTTCACTGCCTTGTCGCGGAACTCACCGCAGACGAGGAACTTGCGTTCAATCTCCAAGAATGACATAGTGATCTACGGATTAGCTGTTGGTATGGAATTCCATGAGGTAGGCCTTGATGAAGCCATCGAGGTCGCCGTCCATGACTCCACCTACGTCGGATGTCTGGTAGTTTGTGCGATGGTCCTTTACGCGACGGTCATCGAAGACATAGCTGCGGATCTGTGAACCCCACTCAATCTTCTTCTTTCCGGCTTCAATCTTCTGCTGTTCGGCCATCCGTTTCTGGAGTGCGCGGTCGTAGAGCTGTGAACGGAGAAGACGAAGTGCGTTCTCACGGTTTTCGAGCTGTTTGCGTGACTCGGTGTTCTCGATGAGGATTTCCTCTTCCTCACCGGTGTCGGGGTCTTGGTACATATAGCGCAGACGTACACCGGTCTCGACCTTGTTGACGTTCTGACCTCCGGCTCCACCTGAACGGAAGAGGTCCCATGACATACGGCTTTTGTCGATGACCACTTCGATAGAGTCGTCAACGAGCGGCGAAACGAAGACAGAGGCAAATGAGGTCATTCGTTTGCCCTGAGCATTATAAGGTGAAACGCGGACAAGACGGTGGACTCCGTTCTCACCCTTCAGGTAGCCATAGGCAGAATCGCCTTCAAACTCCATGGTGACGGTCTTGATGCCGGCTTCGTCACCGTCCTGATAGTTGCTGATGGTAATCTTGTATTTATGAGCCTCAGCCCAGCGCTGGTACATTCGCATGAGCATCTGTGCCCAGTCCTGACTCTCTGTACCCCCTGCACCGGAGTTGATCTTGAGCACGCACGACATTCCGTCGGCTTCCTCACGGAGCATGTTACGGAGTTCGAGATCCTCGACGATGGTGAGTGCAGAAGTATAGTCGTCATCAACTTCCTTCTCGGTCACGAGTTCGTCCTTGAAGAAATCGAATGCCAGTTCAAGTTCATCGTAGGCTGACTTCGCCTCTTTGTATCCTTCAATCCACTTCTGGAGGTCCTTGACTTTCTTCATCTGTATCTCCGCCGACTTCGGATCGTCCCAGAAACCGGGAGCCTGAGTGCGCAGTTGCTCTTCCTCAAGTTCCACGACTTTGGCATCGATGTTGAGATAGCGGTTGAGTGCTTCCACTCGTTCTTTAATGTCTTTCAGTTGGTCTGATGTAATCATTATTAAGTATTAATTATCAATTATCAATTTGCCTCTGGCACTACCTTATCCACTGTTCCGGGTTGAGACGGGTACTTTCCTTGTGAAGTTGGAAGTGGAGGACTGTATCGCCATTGGAGTTGCGTCCGACTTTACCGAGCGTCTGGCCCGTGGCTACCTTCTTGCCTTTCGAAACAGATACTGCTGAGAGTCCGCTATATACTGAGATATAGCTTCCGTGACGTAGCATGATGTAGTAGTTCGTTCCGTACTTGAATACTGATGACACCTCACCATCGAATACCGCACGTGCCATTGCACCGTCCTTGCCTTTGATGTCGATGCCTTTGTTGTCAAGGGTGACATTCTTCAGTCCTTCAACATTGTATCGGCCGAAATGGCGCAGGATGACATAACTGCCAGTGATCGGTATTGGAAGCCGGCCCTTGTTGGCTGTGAAGTTTGATGAGAGTTTATAGTCACTGTCGTTAGCCTTCCAGGCATCGATCTTTGCCATCTCCTCCCTCTCAACCTCTTTGACCTTATCCATGTCCTTGCCAGCCTTCTTGATGTTCTTGTCGGCCTTCTTGATCTCGTCTTCAGCCTTCTTGATCTCGTCCTTGGCAGAAGATATGGTTTTCTTGGCTTCCTTACGAGCATCCTCGTCCTCGCTCTCCTTACGAAGCTTCTCGGCAGCTGCAATTCGTTCGGCAGCGGCCTTCTTCGCCGCTTCGGCACGCTCTTTCGCTGCCTGGGCTTCAGCTATCTGGCGCTCCTTCTCCTTTCGTGCGGCTTCAGCAGCTTGGCGAGCAGCCTCCTCACGAGCCTTTTTCTCAGCCGCAGCCTTGCGTGCAGCCTCGACCTCACGCTGGATGGCAGCCTCGAGCTCGCGATCGAGCGCGGCTTCCTTGGCCTTGTAGGTCTCTATCTGTTTCTGTACGCGTGAGAGGTTCTTGTTGAGATATTCCACCTTCTTCTGGCAGTTTTCCTTGAGGTTGATGAGCGCCTCCTGTTTCTGTCTGACCTTGATGCGGTTGAGCACCATCTGTGTCTTGAGGTTGAGCAGGTCGTTTTGTTTCTGCTGCATCTGGAACTGCTGCCTGCGAATCATCTTCCCCTGGATGAGTTGGTATGTAGAGTATTCGCGGAGATAACGCAGACGGCGAATCAGCTGAGTGAAATTCTGAGACGAGAATATGAACATCAGGTCGTTCTGTGCACTTCGGTTCTTCTGCAGGTAGCGCATGGATTCCGCATACTTCTCCTTGCGTTCTGCCAGATCGGCCTTGATACGTCGTATTTCGTTGTTCAGGGTGTTGATGCGGAACATCACCGACTGGATTGACCGGTTGATGGAATCGATGTTGAACTGTGTTTGCTTGATGGAACCTGATATGATGATCACACTGTCGAGGTTGACCTGGATGGAACGTGCAATGTTCTTCTCCTGACGTTGTGACTGCTCGCGCTGACGTTTGGTGGCAGTCTGCTGCTGCTTGATCTTGTCTGTTTCGCTGACTTGCTTCGTCTTGCCGGTCGTTGACTTACGGGTTGAGGTCGTAGTCTTCTTCGATGTGGTGGATTTCTTTGTTGAAGTGGTCTTGGTGGTTGTTGTCTTCTTTCGGGTCTGTGCTTGTACGGAACAATAGTCCATATCAATCGACATGGCTGAAAGGACGAACAGCAATCCGGCTAAGGCCAGACGCAGGATGATGTTGTCGGTACGTCTGGTCATTGTTTCATCAGGTTGTTGAATAACTTTTCGAAATCCATCTTTTCATAACCGTTAGGCACGGTTGTCGAGAGTTCCCAGTCAGAGTTGTTCTTGATAGAACTCAACTCAAGTTTGATGGAAGTAATCCTGCTGCCATCAGTGAAGGAAAGACTGATTTCCTTTGGAAACTGCTTCTTCAAGAACATGGAGAAATCACCATAGTCGAACCAAAGTCTGAACCGTTTGTCCTGTGTGCCGGTTATCTCGGTCTTTGATATCAGACCCGACTTATCGGATACGAACATGTAGGAAAGCATGTCGTCAGCATACGAGATGTTGACATTGTCGTTTTCGGGTACGAAAATGAATGACTTAGGGTCGGGTTTGGTAGCGCCCGGTTCGAACAGTTCGTGCCAGAACAGGGCCTGAAGACTGCTGAACGATACATTGGCCTTCCGGAGGAATGAGACCTGTGAGTAAGGTACGCGACCATATTGTTTTTTGACCCTGACGACAACAACGACTTCGGACTTAGTGAAAACCAGTTTGCCGAGTTCCATGATGCCGAGCAGTGGGTCGACGAGTGAAATCTGAATGCCTTCGTCTTTCCTCATCCTGAGTGTTCCGCTGGTTGACATGCTCTCATCACCGAGTGAGAGTGTTGCGTGTACTTTTGCGACGAGATTATCGGCACTTGATGTGTATGACCACACCTTGTCAAAATGTTCGCCGGCAGCATCTGCATCCATTGCCATGGAGGTAGTGGCTGTGCCTGATGTCGTTTCGGAACTGCCTTTCTTATGCTTTCCACAGGAAGACAGTATGGTTGTCAGTACCAGTAATATGACGAGGTATCTTTTCATTCTATGTATTTACGTTTTTTGATTTTCTTTTCGATGATGGCCTGACGTTCGTTGTCGAGTGACAGGGCTTTCTGCCAGAATTCCACCGCCTTGTCGGTAAGTCCGCATTTGCTGTAGATATCTCCTGCGTGTTCAAAGATATTCGCACTGGAGGAATCGACGGTGTCGCTGAGCATGATGTTGACGGCGCTGTCGATATACTGACGGGCTTCCTTATATTTCTTCTGCTGGAAGAGAATCCACGCATACGTGTCGATGTAGGTGTAGTTGGCACTGTCTTTCTGGAGTGACAGAGCACTCATGCGTTCTGCCCGGTCGAGGTCTTTACGGATGAGCGACAGATAGTAGGCGTAGTTGTTGAGCACCATTGGGTCCTCAGGACGATAGACGAGACAGGTATCGTAATATAGGAATGCGTTCCTGTCATCATCCATCTGGTGGTAGGCATCTCCGAGGATGCTGTATGAGTTGGTTATGATTTCAAGTATCTTGGTATCCTTGAAACGTGAAACCAGTGACTTCAGGACTTCAATGGATTTCGGATAGTCTTTCTTCTGGAATTGGGCAATGCCGAGATAGTAGTAGAACACAGGGTCGTCGATTCCGTATTCGACGGCAGGAGTACAGACTTTGATTATCTCATCGTGGTCGTTGTCTTCAACAGCGTATTGCAGAAGCAGCGAACGTGCTGCCGAGTGTTCAGGATCGATGGCTATCATCTTTTCGGCTGCTGAACGTATCTCAGAGACATCGGCCTTGCTTGTAACCATGTAGCGTAGAGCCAGTTCACACATTTCGGCATCAAGCTGGGGGGCTGACAGTGTCTTTCTGAAGATATTCATCAGGTCTGTAGTATCGCTCTGCGATTGGATGTTCCGAATGACGATGTTGTTCATGATGGCAAAGCGTCGCTCAGGGTCAATCTTGGGTGCGGTGATGACCTTCTCAAGTTGAAGATTGTAGAGCGAGTCCTGGCTTGTCACTTTATAGTATTCAGCCATGGAAAGCATCAGGTTGATGTTTTCAGGGTCTTCCTGAGCTACCTGTCCATAGACATTGAAAGCCTCTTCGGTCTTGCCGTCTTCCATGAGCAGGTCACCGATGAGAACACGGTATCTGAGGTCGTTGGGATATTCGTCGGCAAGAGCCACCATTTCCTTGTAGGCGCTCTTCTCGTCTTTCATCACGATATATGTACGGAACTTTTCAAGACTCAGCTGCTCGCTTTTTCCGTCAATGTTTTCGATCTTGTCAAGGGTCTTGATTACGTTCTTCCAGTCCTGTTTGGTGCTGTAGAGACTCTCAAGCATGGCCAGCACATCCGTCTTTCCCGGATATTTGACCGACATGTCCTCAAGGACTCCGATGGCATCATCGATACGATTGGACTGGGCGTACAGTTTGACCAGAGCATCACGATACCAGTAATTCTCGGGAGCATAATCGATGGCACGCTTCATCAGGTCGATTGCGATACTGTCTTTCCGGAGCTGTATGTAGGCAAAGGCCAGTTCGTACATTGTCGGCGGACTGTATGGGTTGAGTTCCAGACTATGTGTCAACAATTCGAATGACGCATCTTGATTGCCGAGTAATTGCTGTCGGTGGGCTTCGAGGAAAAACTCATCGGCCTTGAGTCGAAGTGTATCAGGGATTGTCTCCTGACAATATGCAGAAGTAGTTCTTCCAAATGAAGGAAGAACCATTACCGTCAGCAGAATAACCCTGAACGACGCAACCAATGATCTGAATGAGGTTCTCAACATGTTCTCTCTACTTTACGCCGCTATGACCGAAACCACCGGCACCTCGGTCTGTATCGTCAAGCGTTTCAACTTCGTTCCACTGTGCTGTTTCATGGCGTGCAATAACCATCTGTGCGATTCGTTCTCCGTCATTGACAATGAATGTCTCGCCTGACAGGTTGATGAGTATTACACCTATCTCTCCTCGGTAGTCGGCATCTACGGTACCGGGAGCATTGAGGACAGTGATGCCTTTCTTGATGGCGAGTCCGCTGCGTGGTCGTATCTGTGCCTCATAGCCGGCAGGAAGACTGATGAAGAGTCCTGTAGGTATGATTTTGCGTTCCATCGGTGCCAAAGAAACTGCGCTGTCAAGATTGGCACGGAGATCCATACCAGCCGACAGTGCAGTAGCATATTGGGGCAGGTCATGATGTGACCTGTTGATAATATTTATTGTCATATTTGCAGATCAATTATGGTTTATACCAAATCAATCTGCAAATATAGTATATTTCGCCAACTTTGCCAAATTTTTTTGATGGTCGTTGGTGTTAAGAATATTGACAAAGTCAAAAGAAACACATAGTCTTCTCGTTGGTGAAGACTGGAATATGTTCAAGTGTTATCGGCATAGTGATGTACTGGCCGCCTTTGTATGCTTTCCCATTCCAGCAGTCATACCACATTCTGCCGGATTTCGGCAGATAGACTTTTACATCATGCTCAGAACCTGTTACAGGACATACAAGGTAGTTATGCCCAAACATATATTCAGTGTCCTGACGCAGAGCTTCCTCGTCATCTGGGAAGTCAAATAGGAGCGGACGCATGAGGGTGTAGTTGCCGGAAGAAACAAGATCTGCTTCCTTAATAATATATGGTAACAACTTGTGACGAAGACGGATTGCTTCAACGAACAGACGGTAGGTCTCAGGAGAGTAGTTCCATGGTTCGGTATTGCTCATGTATCCGTGTACACGCATGAGAGGCAGAAATACTGAGGTCTGAATCCAGCGAATCATGCGTTCCTGATATGCCTTGTCTGTATATTGATCGCCCGGACGGAAGAAACCGCCTGCGTCGTAGGTCCACCAAGGAATGCCTGTTGACATGAGACCGAGTCCTCCGCAGATTTGGCGGCGCAACGTCTCCCAGTCATTGCCTACATCACCCGACCACATGGCAGCCCCATAGCGCTGGATGCCAGTGAAGGCACTGCGGGTAAGTATGAACGACTGATGATCTTTGCCTTTTGCATCGACAAGACCTTCATAGACAGTCTTGTTGACCATAAGAGGATAGATATTCCTCACCCATTCACCGGAAAGCCGTCCACCAGCCACCTTACGACCGACGAGGTCGTCGTTCTCAGGTTCGGTGGCATCCTGCCACCAGCAGTCGATATTAGTAGGAAGGAGGCGTTCACGGAAGTTCTTCCAATAGAACTTGGTGGCTTCAGGATTGAAGAAGTCAATCCAGTCGGTACCGTCGATATAGTAGTTGTTTGCCAAGGCCTGCTTGCCTACTGTGGAATTTTTGTCAATCTTAGACCATACGGAAAGCATCAACTTGACATTCATGTTGTGGAGGGTATCCATCATAAGTGCTGGATTAGGATAGAAATCCTCGTCGAACTGCATGGCGTTCCATCCGTGCTTTCCCCACCACTGCCAATCCTGCACAATTACATCGAGAGGGATGTTCTCTTTTTGAAAACGACGGGCTGTTGAAAGAATCTCATCCTGACTGTGGAATCTCTCACGGCAGTGAATGTAGCCTAAGGCATAGTGAGGCATAGATGGAACTTTGCCTGTCAGATTACGATAGGTATTGACTATATCGTCGGCACTGCCCACAAAGACTGTGAAATCCACACATTCAGCGACAGGCGAACGGAAGGTAGTGACTTCATCAACCTTATCCCAGTAGAGAACAGGTTTATCACCCCAAGAACCCTGAACGCGTACTTTATGCGTACCTTTGGAAAGATGTGTGATGAGTGAAGTCGTAGGTGGAAGCCATGTGTTATTGACATCAACGATGACTTTGTCGTCAATGGAGAGCCAGTGTTTACGTGCCATCTGCTGACCGACATCGAGAAGAATCGTGTAGTCGCCATCGGCATCAATCTGGATGTCAGTCCCGAAGGTGTTGCTCCTGCGTACTTCACGTCGGTTTCCGGTGGTGGAAGTGGCATTGACGACTTCCGTCTTCTGTTCTCCCTCATTGACAGATTCCAATTTTGCCGAATTGCTGCACGGATTGAATTCCGTCATGCCGTAGTTGTTCCAGAGAATCGCATAGCCATTGCTCGACATCAACATCGGAATGGATATCTGTGTGTTGACCTGAGTCAGACGGCGAGTGAGTCCCTTGACATCGGAATATCCGTCCTGGAACTGACCTAAGCCATATTGGTGGTCTTTTCGTTTCAGCGGAGACGTGAACGACATCTCAGCTATCTTGCACGGCTCGCCTTGTACTGTTGATGGAGTCAGAGAGATTGAGGTGGTGCGGAACACTACCTTACCCTTTGAGTCTTTGACGGATACTGAATTGTCCTTCTTGCTGGCAGAGACCTTCATGTTCATCTTTCCCGAATACTGAGAATTGTTTACATAGACGTATTCAGGCAACTTGGAAACGGCAGGCTTGCCGTACTGAATCCTCACTGCGTTACTGGCAAGAGGAGTCACCTTGATTTCCTGGGCGAAGGCACTTACAGCCAACAGCCAACAGCCAACAGCCAACAGCTTTTTTTTATTCATCTTTTAAAGTGTATTTAAGTTCATGTAAATCTTGATCTTCAGAACTGGTTCCATAGAAGATTGTGTATTCGCCGGGAACTACACACATTGTATTGGTCTGAGGGTCGAAGAGTTCAAACATATCTGACCTGATAGGTATGATGACTTCACCTGTCTGGCCCGCACTGAGTTCTATGCGCTTGAAACCCTTGAGGGACTTGATAGGACCTTCGGTGTCGCTGTTGCGTTTTACATAGATCTGAACGACCTCAGTACCTTTGCGGTTGCCTGTGTTGGTTACAGGTATTGTGATGGAAGACTTATTGAGTGTTGCCTTTCCGATGTTGAAGGTAGTGTAGCTCATTCCGTAGCCGAAGGCAAACAGTGCATCATTCATGTAGCGGTACGTCCTTCCCTTCATACTGTAATCCTCATAATCAGGTAACTGGTTTGAACTGCGATAGAAGGTAACAGGGAGTTTGCCCGATGGATTGTAATCACCGAACAGCACATCGGCAATCGCAGTACCTCCGTTCTCGCCTGCATACCAAGACTGGAGGATGGCGTTACAGGTTACCATCTCAGGTTCTAACGCAATGGCAGAGCCGGAACAGTTGACGAAGACTACCTTCTTCCCTGCATCGTGGAGAGCCTTGAGGAAGTTGCGCTGAACTTCAGGCAGCTCGATGTCTGTACGGTCACCACCTTTGAAACCCTTGAGGTTGACAGGCATTTCCTCTCCTTCGTGTTTCGGAGAGATGCCTCCTACGAATACGACGGTATTGATTCCCTTGAGTTTTGAAATCATTGACTGATAATCAATATCGTGTTCTTCGCCGAAGTCGAACTTCAAGTTTGCATTGTAGTTCTCGATCTGGGCGAAACGCAGACGGATATTATATGTCTTGCCCTTCTCTACATGATACTTCGTACGAGTAGGTATTGTGAGCCATGTGCGGTTGTGGATGAGTGACTCATCATTGACGAAGAGTTCGAAATAACTGCTTGCTTCGAGATGGAAGACGATGTCGCATGTGTGGTCAGGAGTGAACTGGGTTTCGTATTCAGCTGCGAAATCAACGAGGTTGAGGCCTGGAGCGTATGCGTAGTTTCCGTATGTCGTCTCACTGATGGGACTTGTCATCTGACGTGTTGCAAAGACTTCACCCTTGAAGTTGCGGTTGTTCCAGAAACGTCCTCTCATGCCTTTCTTACCATCGATGGAGCACTGGGAATAGAAAGACTCAAGAGTCTGGTCATTGACCCAGTCGCAGCCGACCATATGCACGACCTTCTTCTTGCCTATCTTGTCGGTGATTCCCTGAAGGATATTGACGGTCTTGACAGGTGTGCCGTTGTAGTTGCCCCACATCATTGTGGTGTTGTCGGCATTAGGTCCGATGACAGCGATCTTATCCTTCTTGCTGAGAGGCAGGATACTGCGGTCATTCTTCAGGAGAACCTGAGATTCACGTGCCATTTTGAGAGCGAGTTCCTGATGTTCCTTGGAGTTGACTACAGACATAGGAATCTTGGACCACTCCACGAGTGATGGATCATCCATTTCACCTAGTTCGAAACGTCCTTCAAGAAGGCGGAGAACATGTTTGTCAACTTCTTTCTCTGTTATCAGACCGTTCTTAACAGCCTCCGGAATACTTTTGTAGGCGTAGTTGTATCCACACTCCACATCGGTTCCTGCAAGAGTGGCCTTTGCTGCTGCATGTGAAGCGTCGGAAGATGATTTGTGAGTCTCCCAGAAATCAGATACCGCACTGCAATCAGATACTACAAGATACTGGAATCCCCATTCGTCACGGAGAATCTGCTGGAGAAGACGGTTGCTGCCACAGCAAGGATCGTCGTCCCATCGTTGGTAAGCACACATCACCTCACGGACTTTGGCATCCTGTACTGCCACCTTGAATGCAGGAAGGTAAGTCTCCCACAAATCACGTGGACTGACATTTGTGACATTAGCTGTGTGGCGTGTGTATTCAGGCCCGCTATGTATGGCAAAGTGCTTTGCACAGGCATAGAGCTTGCGGTATTTTGAATCCAATGGACCTTGGAGTCCGAGTATGACTTCCTTGCCCATCACGGAAGTGAGGTATGGGTCCTCACCGTATGTCTCCTGTCCTCGTCCCCAACGAGGGTCACGGAATATATTTATATTAGGTGTCCATACAGAGATGCTGTGGAAACGCTGGTCTTCATGTCCATCAGCAAGCCATTGGTTGTATTTCGCACGGAATTCATCAGATGTAGCCGTAAACACTTTGTTCACCAGTTCCGGGTGGAACGAAGCGGCCATACCTATAGGTTCGGGAAATACTGTGACATTATCCTGGTTGGCCACTCCGTGCAGTGCTTCACTCCACCAGTTGAACCCCTTGATTCCAAGACGAGGGATTGGCTTGGATATGTCAAGCATCAATGCAGCTTTTTCTTCGAGAGTGAGTTGTTTGAGAAGAGCCTGGGCACGTACCTTCGGCGAAAGTTCAGGATTTTTGTAGTCCTGGGCATTCATACCCAAAGCCCAAAGTCCAAAACCCAAAGCCAAGATTAACTTTTTCATTTCAGTATGCATTTCTTACCGTTCTTGATTACTATGCCTTTGTAACTCTCATCAACCTTCATGCCCGACAGAGTATAGATTCCCTCTCTCGTCTCTCGTCCCTCGACTTTCATCTCTCCTATCCCAGCTGCCTGCTCCTTGAGTATCTTGAGCATGCATGCTGCATATCTCTTTCCGATCATACGATAGCCTTCGGCAGTGAAATGAAGTCCGTCGCTCGCTGCAGGACAGTCAACTGATGATATTACATGAGCTGTAGGAAGTGTCTTGGGAAGAGTTGCGATGACACTGTTATGGCCATAGCAGATACCTCCCTGGGCTTGTTGTACCATCTCGCCGGCAAGCAGAGGAATCTGTGTCTTGTCAAGACTCAAATCCTTGCAGAGTTCCTGATAGACCCTCTTGACTTTCGTAGGCCAGTCTGTCTGACCGTTGTTTGACTCACCCTGATGGAGCAGCATGCCTTTGATTACCCCATATTCCTGAGCTTTCTTTGCAACTGCAACGAGACGCTTGTATGGGTTGTAGTCATACTGAGCCATGTAGTTCTTGAACCAGTCGGCTTCTGATGCTACCTTGCTTTGGTTCATAGTGCTGTAGAAGTGCTCGATCTTGCATCCGCCGACAGCCACTACGATTACACCTATTATGATTGAGTCTGGGAGTTCTTCAATCATGGTACGTCCGAACCAGTCGGCAGGAGTCAGTCCTGTGTTGTCACGGCAGAGTGGTGGAGTGGCAACGCCCCACTTGTACATCTCAAGTTTCTTCGACTGAGTGAAGTTCACTGCTGCCATAGTGCGGAAACGCTTTCCCGGACTTACCTTGTCCTGAGCCTGCGGAGTAGCATTTCCTTCCATGTTTGATTGTCCGAAGCATAGGAAGATATAAAAGTTTGGATTCACTTCTGCCGATACATTGAGACAGATTGTCCAAGCAAATAGCAATAGGAGATAGATTTTCTTCATAATTGATTAAGAATATGATGTAAATAAAAAACAGTCCCCCCTACTGACGAGGGAGGACTGCATTAGGTATTTTTTATTTGTTTTCTTCGAAGATATACTTCAGATTCCACTTGGAGTTGTCAGAAGAGAAGTCGAACTTGGCAAGAGCCGGAGTACAGTCACCTGCAGAAACAAGTGCGATAGTACCCTTGATATCAAGACCTTCGAACTTCTGAACCTTAGGAACGATACGGTAAGTTCCGTCAGTGAGCTGGTCGATACGCCAGAGCTGTTCGTTAGCACCTGTATATTTAGGAACTGTGATAACCTGAGCGTCGTTTGTAACTGCAAGTGCGCGGTCAGTGCCGTTGATCTGGATCTTGTAGTAGAGACCACCGAGATAACCAGTTGAGTCAGTTACTTCAGTGATAGTCCACTTCTGGTGAGGACGTGCCATGTAGTCACCCATGCGAGCCCAGATATTGCCCTTTGGCCATGTATCCCATACGTCAATCAGACGCTGCTGAGAGATTGGCTTTGGAGCCTCTTGAGTCTGAGCTGGACGAGCAGCACCACCCTGAGGAGCAGCACCGAATCCACCCATTCCACCGAAACCGGCAGGAGCACCCTGAGCACCAGCCTGAGCACCTGGAGCAGCCTGAGCAGCAGGAGCGCCAGCAGGACGGTTTGCGTTCTGTCCGTTGGCAGGACGGTTTGCACCGAATCCACCGAAACCGCCGAATCCCATCATACCGCCGAATCCACCGCGACGAGGTACTTCGAGACGTACGAAGTCAACAGAGAGTTCAAGAGAATAGCCACGACGTTCTGATTCAATTTCATAGCAACCCTGACGAAGGAGGTCACCAGCTACTGGCCAGCCGTTCTTCCAAAGGAGAGGACGGATGCCGAGAGTACTGCGTCCACCCTGATCGAAGTCTGCCTCAAAGTGACAAGACATCTTCTCAACGCCGTCTTCGATTATTACGCGTCCGAAGTGACCAGGACCAGCAAGGCGTTCACTTGCATTGATAACCATCTTACCACCGCCCTTGATCATATCTCGACCCATGTTGTCAACATAAGGACCGGTGACTTTCTTTGAACGGCCTACTATGATGTTGTATGTAGAGTTGACACCGTCACAGCAAGTTCCGTGTGTTCCGAGAAGATAGTACCAACCATTGTGATACATCATTGCAGAAGCCTCACAGTCGATAGCGACATCAATGGCCTCATTGCCCTCCAAACGATGACCGGTCTTAGGATCAAGCTCGACCTGACGGATAAATCCGAAATATGTTCCGTACGTGGCGAAAAGACGGCCTGACGTAGGATCCATGAAGAGACCGATATCAATAGCGTCGCAATCCTCGTCAACGAGTGAAGAAGCCACTTCGACAGCCTCTGTATAAGCAAAATCAGGAGAGTTTGGATCAAGAGTCTTGTTCCACATTGTAAGGATACGGCCTGCATGACCACCACCAAGACCACCACCTGTTGAACTGTAACCTACGAGATAACGGTCACCTATCTTGATAGCATCCGGAGCAGCACCGCCACCGGGGCGAACAGCACCGCTGTTCCATACCCATCCGTCCTCAGAGATGAGGCCGCCACCACCGGTACCGAAGGTGTAATATTTACCATCACACTCAACAATGGTGGAAGGATCGTGAATATAAGGAGCACCGACTTGAGCGTCAGCATTTTTTGATGCCAGAACTGACAAAAGGGCCATTGTGCCCAATAGAATTATTCTTGATTTCATAGTAATGCCATTTAATAGATTAACTTACTTTGTGGTTACAGTAAAGTTCTTTACCGGATTGCCGTTTTCATCAAGGAAACGAACACAGAAGTCACTCATACCAGGACCGTTGATGATGGAACCTCTGACGATGTTACGACCTTTCTTGAGAGTGATTCTCTTTGAAACGCAATCATCAGCTACCATACGTCTGTCACCTGAAAGGATAACAGCTTCCTCACCGTTGATCCACCACATTGAAGCGGAGTTGGAGCCAACTGCGAGTCTGACATTCTCGAGATCCTCCTAGCATTCAATGACTGTATATGCCTCGAAAATAGCGCCATATCTTTCTTTGTCAAGTCCTGTTGCAAAACGGAAAAGCTTAACATTGAAGAGCTTGCTGTCAAGAGCATGCCAAACAAGAGTTCTCTTTTCAAATTTAGGTTCCTGTGGTCCGGTAGGGGCCTGAGGTCTTCCGCCTGAAAGATTTACAGGTGGCTGAAACTCAACCATAACCTTTACTTTCTGTCCGTCAACAGGAAGAGTAGTGAACATTCCCGGATAATACTCCTGAGCAAATGCCTCCCTGATATAACTGTCTGTAAACACAGTGTTTGAACGATTAGGTTTGCTGATAGGTTCAAGAAGGAGCCAGCGTCTGACGAAACCCTTCTCATCAGGGGTTGCCACCTGATCGGAAGCTTTTGTAAAATAGCCTGAAAGTGCCTGGTCGATATCAACCTTGGCATTCTTTTTCTGAGCCGAAGCCGAAACGCATGTAAGCAGGGCCAGTGCTGCAACCGCTGCTAAGCGTACATTGATTGATTTGTGCATAATTAGAATGATTGGTATTCAGTGTTATTCCATAGTTCTTCCCCAGAAAACATACAGAGAAGACCTACTTCGTAATTTGTTAAGTTTACGAAGATAAGTTTTTATACGGAGATTTCCAAAAAGAATATGATTCTTTATTGCGATAATGCCAGAACGTACTGCATTGTACGGCGGCTTCCCTGCTTGAGCAGAATCCTCTTTCCGTTTAGGAAATCGGACTCACGTATATCATTGGGCCTGTAGTTTCTGATGGTAAACAGTTGGAGGCCATCATTATATCTGATAGAAAAATCGGATCTCAGCTCCCTGAGCATCCCCTGAAGCCTTGATTCATCCCTATCAAAACAAATAGACAACATCAAAGCGGATGTTTGGACCATATTGGCATGGATATTCAGCCTGTCAAATGAAGCAAACAAGGTTTGGAGGTTATGCTCGTTCATAAAAGAGTAATCTCTCGGCATGAAGGAAACCATAGTCTGCGCATCCTTCACTATATAGGAAGTAGCTCTTTCCTCATCCTTGTTACCGTCAATGACAGTTGGAGGAGCAGAAAGATCCAGAAATGAACGGACAATCAGTTTGATATCCTTGTTCTGAAGGGGTTTCAGGGTTTTCGGATGAATGATTGAGGCGCCATAGAACGAAAGTTCTATTGTTTCCCTGAATGAGATATGGAATATCTGGGAAGTATGTTCAAAACGTTTGGGATCAGCATTGAACAAACCATTGACATCCTTCCAGATGGTAAGGGACGACACTCCCAGGCAGCTGGCAAAAATAGCAGCTGAATAGTCAGACCCCTCCCTTCCC
>DCGE01000231.1:0-143 GCA_002314525.1 Prevotellaceae bacterium UBA1786
GGGAATCAGCCGTGCACAGCTCCATCGCCGTCTGAAGGAGAGAACAAACCAATCAACCAGCATCTTCATCCGCAATGTTCGCCTTCATCAGGCAGCCAAGTTACTCACTGAGTCTGAGATGCGTGTCAGCGAGGTGGCAGATG
>DCGE01000231.1:300-583 GCA_002314525.1 Prevotellaceae bacterium UBA1786
CATAACTGTATGAAACGCTTTTTTTTTGCTGCAAAAGTTTGAGTATCTACCTTTGTAGGCAAATAATAATTTATTACCTAATGAAAAAACTATTCTTAATCATTACCTTGATGTCAGCCCTTAACATGAACGGCCAGACATCCCGTGATCTCGGAGACGGGACATTCGTGAATCCAGTAATCTGGGCCGACGTACCTGATCCAAGTGTCATACGTGTAGGGGATACGTTCTACATGGTCAGCACTACGATGCACATGTCGCCTGGCTGTACCATCATGAAGTC
>DCGE01000231.1:629-7658 GCA_002314525.1 Prevotellaceae bacterium UBA1786
AGCTCGAGGAGACTGATGCCTTTGCCCTGAAAAACGGGCAGAACGACTATGCCAAGGGTTCATGGGCTGCCAACATCCGCTATGACAGATATGAGAAACGGTTCTATCTGATAGTTACTTGCAATACTACCCAGCAGTCGTACATCTTCACAACTACTGACATCGAGCATGGCCCATGGCACCGTAACGTGGTGAGCATGTGCTATGACCCAGGCTTCCTTTTTGAAGATACAGGTAGTGAGTGCAGGAAATACGTGATACATCCCAACGCAAGCCTTGAAGAACATCAGGCTTATCTCTGCCAGATCTATTCGGACAGAAAGGGTGGGGTAACCCTTGGGGAAAGGAAGAAGATACTTGACTACACACAGATTGATAATCCTTCGCGCGGACTTCGTGCCGAAGGCTATCATGGATACAAGATTGGCAAGTATTACTATATCTTCATGATTCAGGGCAATGGTGCACAGCGTCAGGAGATTGTGTGGCGAAGCACATCGCTTACCGGTGATGATTGGGAAGTGAAGAGGGTGTTTGCAGGCGATATGGTGAATGCTGACGGTTCACCTTTCCAGAAAATCAACGGTGTGGCTCAGGGAGGCATCATTGATACCCCTGACGGTAGGTGGTACGCTCTCCTCTTTCAGGATCAGGGTGCATTGGGACGTATGCCCGTACTCCTTAATATGACATGGGACAGTGACGGATGGCCTGTCATCGGCAACGGTGGAAAGACAGTTGATGCAGTGCAGAAGATGCCTGTGACCAGTACGGCAGCGGATCGTAAAAAGTCTATTGTACTCAGCGATGAATTCAATAACGGTGTTTCGCGTTATGTCATCTCCGAGAAGTATGCCGACAGCGACGGAAAGGGAGGTGAGTATGACTATAACGGCTCTAACCTCAACCTTGTATGGCAATGGAACCATAATCCTGACAATCGTTTCTGGTCCCTCACTGAACGTAAAGGATGGCTAAGACTCAAGGCAGGTATCCTGGCACATAATATCCGCGATGCACGCAATACCCTCACCCAGCGTACCTTTGGTCCTAAGTGCTCGGCAGAGACTATGCTTGATGTATCCGGCATGAAGGACGGAGACTGCGCTGGACTCGTGTCGTTCCAGAATAGATATGGCTATGTAGGTATAGAGCAGGAAGGCGCTGAACGCTTTATCGTCATGCGTCGCGCCATGAAGAAGGGCGATGCAGATGGCAAGGCAATAGAGAAGATTGTGTTGAAAGGTAAGAAGGTATACTTAAAGATAGACTTTGACTTCATCGATCGTCGCGATAAGGCCCTGTTCTACTATAGCCTCGACGGTAAGAAATGGAAGCAGATAGGTGACGAGCTCTCTATGCACTTCGACTGGCCAGATTTCTGTGGACAGCGCATGGGAGTGTTCTATTTCCCGACGAAGGAATTAGGAGGTAAGGCAGATTTTGATTATTTCAGAGTAAAATAAGTGGAAATGAAGAAGATAATTCTATCAGTTATGATGACATTGAGCAGTCTCATGACTATCAATGCCCAGGACTACAAAGTCATTGTTTCGGAAAAAGACGAACCAATGCAGACAGGACAGTTCCTTCCTACTTGGGAGTCACTGCGGCAGTTTGATGTGCCGGAATGGTTCCGTGATGCAAAGTTCGGCATCTGGGCTCACTGGGGGCCACAGTGCGTTGAGGGTTCAGGCGACTGGATGGCAAGGGAACTATACATGGAAGGCAATGGTAAGTACAACTATCACCGCGAACACTACGGGCATCCCTCAGAATTCGGGTTCAAGGACGTGCTTCCTCTTTTCAAGGCCGAGAACTGGAATCCCGAAGAACTAGTGAAGTTCTATGCAGAGGAGTGTGGTGCCCAGTATTTCTTTGCCTTGGGCAATCATCATGACAATTTCGACCTTTGGGACAGCCAGTATCAGGAATGGAACTCGAAGGCCATCGGTCCTCACAAGGATATCCTTGACGGATGGTCAAAGGCTGCGAAGAAGGCCGGTATCCCGTTCGGAATCTCCTTCCATGCCGACCATGCGTGGACATGGTACGAACCGAGCCGCCGCTTCGACCTCAAGGGCGATAAGATAGGGGTAAAGTATGATGGTTGGCTGACAAAGGAAGACGGCTACAAGCCTAATGCCGATGGTACCGAGAAATGGTGGAAGGGTTTAGACCCACAGAAACTCTATGCCCAGACCCATGACTTCTCAAAGAATACATGGGACAATGGCAGCATACACAGTCAATGGGGATGGGAAAACGGAGCTTGTATGCCTACGCAGGAGTATGTGACGAATTTCTACAACCGTACTCTTGATGCCATCAATCGGTACGATCCAGCACTAATCTATTTCGATGTGACAGTCCTCCCATTCTATCCCGTCAGCGATGCTGGGATGAAGATTGCCGCCCACATGTATAATAAAGGTATAAATGCAAAGAGTGGTAAAACCGAGAAGGTTGTCTTCGGTAAGATTCTCTCAGATGACATGAAGAAGGCTCTCGTATGGGACGTGGAACGTGGTGCACCTAACAAGATTATGGATTATCCTTGGCAGTGCTGCAACTGTATAGGCGACTGGCACTACAACACCGGCGTATATAATCAAAATAGGTATAAGAACGCTGCGACTATTGCAAAACTACTTGTTGACATCGTATCGAAAAACGGCAACATGCTGCTCAGTGTTCCGCTCCGTGCCGACGGTACACCTGACGAGAAGGAGTTGGCCATCATGAAGGAGTTTGGGGCATGGATGAAGATCAACAAGGAGAGCATCGTGAAGACTCGTCCGTGGAAGATCTTCGGTGAGGGACCGATTGCCAATGCCGACATCAAAATCAACGCACAGGGCTTCAACGACGGCCAATATACTAAGGCTGGAGCTGACGAGATACGCTACACCCAGTCGAAGGACGGCAAGACCATCTACGTGACTGCACTTGCATGGCCTGAGAATCACACTGTCAAAGTAAAGGCGTTATCCGAAGGCAATGCTCTCTGTCCTGGCAAGATAAAGAAAGTGGAACTCTTAGGTCACGGAAAGGTGAAATATGAGAGAAATCCTGAAGTAATGACAATCTCCCTCCCAGCGGCAATCAATAACATCATGCCGGTAATAAAAGTGATATTATAATTATGAATTCCTATAAAATCCTAAGTATGAAGAAATTATTATTATCCATTGCTAGTGTCGCTTTGCTGTCACTGTCTGCCAACGCGCAGAAAGTTACGATTACCGTCGATGCGGGTCATCCTGATCATGCCATCTCACCGACATTGTTCGGTGTGTTCTTTGAGGACATCAACCTATCAGCCGACGGAGGCGTGTATAGGGAACTGGTACGCAACATTTCGTTTGAAGACACCGACTCCCTCAGTTCATGGACATTCAGCAGCAAGGAAAGCAAGGCCCAGGTGGTGAATGCCGACAAGGGTGGCAATACTCGTGCCATGCCGCTCAACTTCTCCAACCGCCAGTTCCTCAGCATTAATGCCCAGGGAGTTTTTTCCCTCTCCAACAACGGCTATTGGGGTATCAGTCTTAAGAAAGGTGAGACCTACGACTTCAAGATGGCCCTCCGCACCGATGCCAATGCATCGTTCGGAAGTCCACTTACAGTCAAGCTCTCAGATGCCGACGGCAAGACACTGGCCTCTGGTACCATCTCCAACATCAAGCAAGAATGGAACTATTCCAACCTGAGTCTGAAACCAACAGCCGACTGCCACAATGCCCGTTTAGAGATATCGGGTGACGGCAAGGGACGGTTGTTCATCGACATGGTGACGCTGATGCCTCGCAGCAGTTGGGGAAAGAGTGGATTACGCACTGACTTAGGTGAAGCCATGAATGCCCTGAAGCCAAGTTTCTTCCGCTTCCCTGGAGGTTGCTGGGTAGAAGGCAACAGCCTAAGCGAGCGCTACCAATGGAAGAAGACCGTAGGACCACTCGACATCCGTGTGCCGCTGTGGAATCTTTGGGGATACAAAGCTACTCATGGACTTGGTTTCCACGAATACCTGCAGTTGGCTGAAGACCTCGGAGCTGAGCCTTTGTTCTGCATCAATGCCGGTGTGGCCCATCAGGATGCCGTAGGTTTTGAGTTTCTCGACCAGTGGATACAGGATGCCCTAGATGCTATCGAATATGCCAACGGACCAGTCACGAGTGTATGGGGAGCCGCACGTGCACGCAACGGCCATCCAGAACCTTTCGGACTGAAGTACCTAGAGATAGGAAACGAGAACTACGGCACCATCTATTTTGACAACTACAGACGTATGGCAAATGCCATCCATGCCCGTTATCCAGAGATGCAGTTAGTTTCGAACGACTGGGGAGGTTCACATCCTATGGACCCAACACCAGAACTCATCGACGAGCATTACTATGACAAACCCGACTGGTTTATATTCAATGCCACTCGCTACGACAAGCAACCTCGCAGTGCCACGAAGATATTCGTGGGCGAATATGCGGCAAACAGTATGGTTGGCGGAGGTAACCTTAGGGGTGCCGTAGGCGAGGCTGCCTTCATGACCGGTCTTGAGCGTAATTCCGATCATGTAGCCATGGCTGCATACGCTCCACTGCTCTGCAATGTCAAGGGAAAGCGCTGGCCTGTCAACCTCATCAATTTTGACAACCACCGCTGGTATGGCCTACCGAGCTACTATGTGCAGCAGATGTTCGCAGCCAATCAGGGAACTGACAATCTCCCACTCGAAATCAAGGGTGGTCCTTCATTGGAGATCCCTACCGGCTCAGGTAGTTTCGGACTGGGAACATGGAAGAACACAGCCGAATTCAAGGACGTCGTTGTTACCGACAAGAAGGGCAAGGTGTTGTACAAGAGTGATTTTGAAAATGATATTAAGTCCGCCGAGAAGTCAGGCATGGGTCAGTGGAGCTGTGAGAACGGTGTGCTCCGTCAGTCATCTTACGCTACGGGTGTGACAGCCTTCTTCGGTGACACCAAGTGGAGTGAGTACGTCATCACCCTCAAGGCTCGCAGGCTGGACGGCGAAAATGGTTTTCAGATATATTTCCACCATGCTCCAGGCAGCAGGGCCCGCTTGCGCTGGGATGTAGGTGGCTACAGCAACAGTGTCTGTGAGATGAACACCTTCGTCGGGACGAGAGGCTTGCCATTCAGTGTAGAGGCAGGTCGCTGGTACGATGTTCGCCTTGAGGTCTCTACGAGACTGGTGCGCGGATACCTCGACGGCAAGCTGATACAAGAGTTCTCTGTCGATGAACTGAACACGAAGGCAATATGTGCGAGTGCTGCAACCGACAGCAAGTCGGGCGACATCATCGTGAAGGTAGTCAACACCTCCGAAAAGCCTGTCCCTGCCTCCATCAGGCTAAATGGCATAGACGGCCGTTCAGGTAATGTTGAAGCCATCCTGCTCACTTCAGAGAAAGGTACTGACGAGAACACCCTTGACAATCCTACAAAGGTATCGCCTAAGCAATACACTACAGTCATCAAGAACAACAACCTCTCCGAAAAACTTGCCGCCAACTCGGTATATGTTTTCAGAATAAAAAAATGAATATGAAAAAGATAATCCTTGCATTCCTCTTGTTGCAATTGTCAATTGTCAATTGTCAATTATCTATTTGCAACGCCCAGCAGCGTCGTCCTATCGACAACCGGCATCCGGCATGGATGATTCACATTGACGTGTGGAATGCTGCCGACCCTCAGAGGATCATCGACCTCGTGCCTGCCGACATCAAGCCATACGCCATCATGAACCTATCTCTTTCGTGTCAGTACGACAAGGAGACTAATGTGTATAAGATGCCTCAGAATGCCGTCAGGACCTATAAGTCATGGGCCACGGTCTGCCAGCAGAACGGGATGTGGTTCACCTGCCAACCGGCAAGTGGAGGACGAACCCATTTTCAGGTCGATGACCTCGAGACGTTCGAGTACTTCTTCAAGAACTACCCCAACTTCCTCGGATGGAACTTTGCCGAGCAGTTCTGGGGCTTTGACGAAGCTGACATGGGTTCTGCCACTCAGGTCGGACAGATTGCCCTGTTTGCAAACCTTGTGAAGATGTCTCACGAATACGGTGGTTTCCTTACTATCTCGTTCTGCGGTAACATCTGGAGTCACGGTCTGAGTCCCGTCGGTATGATGAAGCGCAACAAGGATCTCCTCAAGGCATGCCGCGATTATCCCGAGGCAATACTCTGGCTTTATAAATACACTACTACATCCTGCTTCTTCAATACCGAAAGTGTCACATGGTCACCCTTTGTTTCGGGTCTTGCCAAGAACTATGGTGTGCGCTATGATAACTGTGGCTGGAACGGAGCTATGGACAAACTTGTAGGGAAGAATACAGTAAAATATCCTATAGCTGCTGGTATAGGAACCGTGATGGAACAATGCGGCGTCAATGGCGGTGCAGTGTGGGATGCTCCCGAGACTATCCCTACTGAGTCGTTCAAGGAGACTAACAGAAGTACCGTTGACGGCTATACCCGTCGCAATTGGGCTACGTACGATGGTTTTCAGGGGGCGTGGATTGACATGTTCCGTAAGATCATCAACGGTACCTTATACATACCTACGCGCGAAGAGGTGGTCGATAGCATCCGTATTGCCGTCTTGGCAAATACAGCCTCTGGTAGCGACGAAGACAAGTACGCCACTTGGGGCACTCTCTATGACGGCCTCTACAAGCAGAACGATCCAGCGAACCCCGGTGACGGTCAGTGGATGAACAACAACTGCTACTTCAAGAGTACAGGTCGTTATCGCACCATTCCGCTTTGTGTGGAGATGAATGACGAGAAGGCGAAGTCCATCACCGTGAAACTCAACCGTGCGACGGCCAAGAGCGTCTGGTCAACAGTTTCCAAGAAACAGACGTATTTCAACAAGTACTACCCTGAGATGTCGAAGGGCGACCTTTTTGTCTCCCGCGTTCAGAACCAGCTCGTCACCTATACTCCCTATACGTACCTCAACGTGAAGAAGTCGGCTACCGGCCGTGTG
>DCGE01000128.1:0-4223 GCA_002314525.1 Prevotellaceae bacterium UBA1786
GAGTTCTTTGGTAATCTATTCGGTCCATCAACGGACCGCTTATCTTGTTCATGTAACGCTGAACCTGAGTAGGTGTGCAGACACAGGAACGAGTAGGATGGTGTAGATAACCGCAAGGACATGGGTTCATACTTGCCACAAGCATGAACGAACAAGGCATCGTGATACTGTACTTAGCTCTTGAGACGGTAATTATCCTGTCCTCCAACGGCTGACGCAAGGTCTCAAGCACACTACGGTTGAACTCTGGCAACTCATCGAGGAACAGCACCCCATTGTGGGCCAGACATATTTCACCTGGCAAGAAGGTGGTTCCTCCTCCGACGAGTGCGATATCCGAAATCGTATGGTGTGGCGAACGGAAAGGTCTTTGTGATATAAGCGAGGTATCACTCGACAGTTTGCCGGCAATACTATGAATCTGTGTGGTCTCAAGACTTTCAGCCAGTGAAAGGGGTGGAAGTATGGTCGGCAGTCGTTTAGCCATCATGGACTTTCCGCAGCCTGGACTGCCGACAAGAATGATGTTATGACCTCCGGCGGCAGCAATCTCAAAAGCTCTCTTCACCTGTTCCTGACCCTTAACATCCTCGAAATCACAGTCAAAATGCGACTGCTGTTCCATGAATTCCCTACGTGTATCAACCTCGGTAGGTTCAAGAACTATCTTTCCGCTGAGAAAGTCAAGCACCTCCCTGAGATTATTGACTCCATAGATCTTCAGTCGGTCAACCACCGCAGCCTCCCTGGCGTTGTATGCAGGTACAAACAGGGCGTCCAAACCCATCTTCCTTGCCTCGATTGCTATAGGCAATGCTCCCTTGACGGGTTGGATGTCACCGCCAAGACCGAGTTCGCCAACGAACATACACCTGTCAAGCGAATCAGTGCAGACTTGTCCCAACGAAGCCAATACTCCGATCGAAATGGGAAGGTCGAATCCAGAACCTTCCTTTTTGACATCAGCAGGCGCCAGGTTCACCACTATCTGCTTCATCGGTACACGAATGTCTATCTGGGAGATTGAGGAAAGGATTCGTTCCTGACTTTCTTTCACAGCACTGTCGGGCAAACCTACAATGATGAAGCGTGACTGCGGATTATTCGTGGCGTTGACTTCTATCGTAACTGGCATAGCCTGAAGTCCCTGAAGTGTTGCCGAATGGACTTTTGATATCGGACTGCTCATATCTGTTATAACTGCTGCATATCATTTAGATGTTTGTAGTAACCGCCAAGTGTAATAAGCTGGTCATGACTGCCCTGCTCCACTACCTTTCCTTCATGAAGAACATATATCATGTCGGCATTGCGGATAGTTGAAAGTCTATGCGCTATTGCAATTGTAGTACGTGACTTCATCAGTCGCTCAAGTGCATCCTGAACAAGGCGTTCAGATTCAGTATCGAGTGCACTGGTAGCCTCATCGAGAATAAGTATCGGTGGATTCTTCAGTATGGCTCTGGCGATACTGATTCGCTGACGCTGACCGCCTGAGAGTCTGCAACCTCTATCACCGACATTGGTATCATAGCCCTTCTCCATCTCCATGATAAAATCATGGGCATTGGCAATCTTTGCTGCAGCCTCTACTTGTTCGCGGGTAGCACCTTCCATGCCGAAGGCTATGTTGTTGAATACGGTATCGTTGAACAGAATAGCTTCCTGATTCACATTTCCGATAAGTGAACGCAACGACAGGATTGACATCTGCCGGATGTCAACTCCGTCAATGAGAATCCGTCCCTCCTGAATATCATGGAAACGGGGAACAAGATCGACGAGTGTCGATTTTCCAGAGCCGCTCTGTCCAACCAATGCAATTGTCTGCCCTTTTCGGATTTCTATGTTTATATCGTGGAGCACTTCATGTCCCTGATTGTAGCTGAACGACACATGGTCAAATACCATTCCGTCCTTCAGAGTCTCGACCTCAACGGGCTCTGCAACTTCCTTGATATTGTTTTCGGCATTGAGTATCTTGTTGATTCGATCCATTGATGCCATACCTTTCTGAATGGCATATCCGGCTTTCGAAAGGTCTTTCAGCGGCTGGAGTGTGGTATAGAGTATGACAAGATAATAGATGAACTTACTTGCATCCAGCATGGAGTTGCCGGAGAAGATAAGCATACCACCGTACCACAATACAATGACGATCATTACCGTACCCAAGAACTCACTGACTGGATGGGCTGCAGACTGCCTGACGGCAACTCTCGTTGCAATCTTACGATGAAGGTTGTTGACGGCAGTGAAACGGTCTTCCATCTTCTTCTCGGCTATGAAGGCCTTTATGATCCTGAGTCCGCCGAGGGTTTCCTCAATCTGGCTGAACCCCTCACTCCACTTCTGTTGCAGAAGCAGCGACTTGGCCTTCAGACTCTTACCTATCTTGCCTATTCCCAATGCAAGAAACGGAACCACGAAGAAGGTAAACAACGTCAACTGCCACGAAAGGAACACCAAAGTAGTCATGTAGACTGCAATCAGTATTGGATTCTTGATGACAGCCTCCAATGAACTGGTAATCGATGCATCGACCTCGTTGACATCTGTACTTACTCGGGCCAGAATGTCGCCTTTCTTCTCTTCTGTGAAGAAGGAAAGCGGAAGATTAAGTATTTTACGGTATATCTTCTCACGTATATCCCGTACTATTCCTGTACGTATCGGCATCAGCGTGGCAGCACTGCCGAAGTCGGCCGATGTCTTGAGGAGTGTCAGTATCGACAGGGCGCAACCGAACAGAAGCAATGCAGTGGCTGACGAATACTGTTCCACCATGGTCTGAGAGAAATAGTAGAAGTTGTTTTCTGCCAGTTTGGCAAACTCCATATTGCTTTCCCATGGAATGAATTCATAGTGTACCTGATCCACATTGAACAGTATGCGCAGAATCGGCAGCAGCATGGTGAACGAGAACACATTCATCACTGCCGCAAAGATATTCAATAGCAACGTGGCACTGATGTACTTCTTATACGGGGCGAAGTACTGGCCCATTATCGAGAAGAAACCTTTCATACTATTTATTTTTTTCGCCCGAAGTCCGCTGGGATCTCGCCCCATTCAGCAGTGTCCCACTTCACCACCGAAGCATGATCGGGATTATTCCTGAGCCATAGTTCAGCCCGCTCTATGAGTTGATAAAGCGGCTCCGTCTTCTCTTCCCTTGGCAAGGTGGTTTTGCACCGCTTGTTCTTCACCCATGTCTGAGCTGTGTTGCTGTCGGAATATACAGTCATATTCATACCCTTCTTTTTCAGCAGGGCAAGGGCGTGGACAATGGCAAGGAATTCCCCGATATTGTTCGTACCCCATACAGGCCCGTAATGGAATATCCTTCTACCAGAAGGCAGATGTACCCCCTGATATTCCATCTTTCCCGGATTGCCTGAACAACCGGCATCCACACAGATGGTTTGAGTCGCAGATGTTCTCGGACTCTGCTCCATCTTTTACATGCGTTCCGGCATCTCGATACCGAGAAGATACATACCCTGAGCAAGAACCTTGCTGACGGTCTCCGCAAGTTTCAGACGGAACTGGCGCAGCACATCATTTTCAGCACCGAGGATGCTGTAGTCGTGATAGAACTGGTTGAATTCCTTCGTCAGTTCATAGCAGTAGTTGGCGATGAGTGAAGGATTATAGTCCTTTCCGGCCTGCATCACCACACCCTGATAGGCACCGAGTTTCTGGATGAGCGAAATCTCCTTCTCACTCAGCACCAGCATACCATCTCTCGTCTCTCGACTCGGTTCCTGAGCCCTGTCGAAGGACTCACCTATCATCTCTCCCTCCGCCTTACGGAGAATCGAACGGATACGGGCATATGTATATTGTATGAACGGACCAGTGTTGCCGTTGAAGTCAATACTCTCCTCCGGATTGAACAGCATGTTCTTCCTTGCATCAACCTTCAGGATGAAATACTTCAATGCTCCCAGTCCGACCTTCCTTGCAATTTCCCTTGCTTCATCATCCTGGATATCAGCGTTCTTACTCAGTTCACGGGATACATTATACGCATTCTCAACCATCGTAGCAACCAAGTCATCAGCATCCACGACAGTACCCTCACGACTCTTCATCTTGCCGTTAGGCAGTTCCACCATTCCGTATGAGAAGTGCACGAGATCCTTTCCCCACTTGAATCCAAGTCTGTCGAGCAGGATTGAAAGAACCTGGAAATGGTAGTTCTGTTCGTTGCCTACTAC
>DCGE01000128.1:4285-8857 GCA_002314525.1 Prevotellaceae bacterium UBA1786
ATATCCTGAGTCATATATACCGAAGTGCCATCGCTGCGGAGAAGTAGTTTCTCGTCGAGCCCGTCTTTCGTAAGGTCAGCCCATACAGATCCATCGTCCCGCCTGTAGAACAGTCCTTCATCCAGTCCCTTCAGCACAAGATCCTTACCGACCAGATAAGTCTGTGATTCATAATATATCTTGTCAAAGGAAACACCCAGCGTCTTGTATGTCTCATCAAAACCGGCATAGACCCAGTTGTTCATCATCTCCCAGAGACCGCGCACTTCAGGATCACCTTGTTCCCAACGTACGAGCATCTCTCTTGCTTCCTTCATCAATGGAGTCTCTTCGTCTTCTGCAAGTCCGGCAGCCTGCTCCCTGTTCTTCTTATCGAAGAGCACATAGTAATCACCAATCAGATGGTCGCCCTTCTTCCCAGAGGTCTCTGGAGTCTCACCGTTACCCCATTTCTGCCATGCCAACATCGACTTGCATATATGGATACCTCTGTCATTGACGATATTCGTCTTGACTACATTATTGCCACAGGCCTTTACTATTCTTGCAAGAGCCTCACCGAGAAGGTTGTTCCTCACATGACCCAGATGCAGCGGCTTGTTTGTGTTTGGTGACGAGAACTCAATCATCACCAGAGGCTTTGTTTCCGGTTCCTTCTTAGGAGCCATCACGTCATCCAATGCTGCCACCCAGCACTTGTCAGAAATGACCAGATTGAGGAAACCCTTGATCACGTTGAAGTCGGTCACCACATCAGGGATATTCTGTTTCAGATATTCGCCTATTGCCTGTCCGGTCTGTTCAGGACCTGTCTTTGAAATACGGAGGAACGGGAAGGTGACGACCGTCAGATGTCCCTGAAACTCCGACCTTGTATTCTGCACTTGCACTTGCTGAGCCTCAACATCTGTCCCATACAGTGTTTTGATTGCCGCCTGAACGGCAGAGATAATTGTTTTTTCCATTATGATGTAATAATTCTGTTCAGAATGATAAATATCCTACAAAAGTACAACAAATTACCCAAATCACCAAAATTTTCCCGATAATTCATTTCAGCATCACTGATTTTTCCGGTCTTTGAATTTGAACTTCAAAAAAAACATCAAATAATTTTGCAATAACACCAATTTGCACTAAATTTGCAGAAATAATTTATTGAATATGGATATACAATTAACCTGTCTCCACGAAGAGCATGTCGCTCTCGGAGCGAAGATGAGTCCGTTTGCAGGATTCGATATGCCAATACAGTATCGTGGAATCACTGAAGAACACTTGGCTGTAAGAGAGAAAGTAGGAATGTTCGACGTCAGTCACATGGGTGAGGTTTTCATCACCGGTGCTGATGCTGAAAAGTACGTAAACCACATTTTCACCAACAATGTCATCGGCATGGAACCCGGCAAGATCCTCTATGGCATGATGTGCTATCCCGACGGTGGTGTTGTCGATGACCTCTTGGTTTACAAATATGCTGATAAGTTCCTTCTGGTCATCAACGCGGCCAACATCGACAAGGACTATCAGTGGATGCTTGACAACAAGGATGGTTTCGATGTCAACATCGACAACCAGTCTTCCAAATGGGGTCAGATAGCCCTTCAGGGACCTCTTTCCGCTGACTACATGAAGTTTGTCGGACTCAGTGAATCTGACCTTCAGGCATCGCTCGACTTGAACTTCTACGAGTTCCAGGACTTCGGGGAATATATCGTAAGCCGCACTGGCTATACTGGTGAAGACGGTTTTGAGATCTACACGACTCCTGAAAAGACAGTTGAACTTTGGAAGGCATTTCTTGCAGCTGGGGTTGCACCTTGTGGACTTGGCTGCCGCGATACTCTCCGTTTCGAGGCTGGTCTGCCTCTCTATGGCGACGAACTCTCAGCCGACATCTCTCCTGTGATGGCAGGTCTGAGTATGTTCTGCAAACTCGACAAGGAGGAGTTCATCGGTAAGGATGCCCTTGCCGACCAGAAAGCCAACGGCACTGCAAAGAAACTCGTAGGTATCGAGATTCAGGATCGTGCCATTCCTCGTGCCGGATATCCCGTGGAACTTGAGGACGGCACTGAGATTGGTATCGTAACCACTGGCTACCATAGCATCTCGCTCGACAAGAGCATCTGTTTCGCTCTCGTTGACAGCCAGTACTCCAAACTTGGTACACCGCTATCTATACGTATCCGCAAGAAGGTGTTCCCAGGCGAAGTGGTAAAGAAGAGATTCTATCAAACAAACTATAAAAAATAAGATTATGTCAAAAGTTATTGAAGGACTCCGTTACAGTGAGTCACACGAATGGGTTAAGGTTGACGGTGAATTCGCATTCATCGGAGTTTCTGATTTCGCACAGGCTGAGATGGGCGACATCACTTACGTTGATGTTCCGTCTGTTGACGACGAATTTGCTCAGGGTGAGGAATTCGGTGCTCTCGAAAGTGTAAAGGCATCAAGCGACCTCTACATGCCGGTTGGCGGTGTAGTTGTCGAGGTGAACGATGCAGTTGTCGATGCTCCTGAACTCGTTAATCAGGATGCATATGAAAACTGGCTCATCAAGGTTCAGATGAGTGATCCTGCAGAAGTCGAAGGTCTTATGGATGCTGCTGCCTACAGCGAATTCACTGCAAAATAGCAATGGCTAAGTTCAGTTATTTTCCACATACTGATGCTGACATCCAGCAGATGCTGGAACGTATCGGTGTGAAGTCACTCGACGACCTCTACTGCGACGTTCCTGCCGACTATCTGTACAAGAAGGAATACGATCTTCCTGATGCCATGTCTGAACAGGAAGTGAGGGATTTCTTCTCACAGCTCGCTGCACAGAACTCCCGTCTCACTTGTTTTGTCGGAGCCGGTGCATACGACCACTACACTCCGTCGGTGATTCCTTATATCACCAGCCGTTCGGAGTTTCTGACAGCCTATACTCCTTATCAGTGTGAGATATCTCAGGGTACGCTACGCTACATCTTCGAGTACCAGACCATGATATGCAACCTCACAGGTCTCGACGTCAGCAACGCATCCATGTACGACGGTCCTACTGCTGCTGCTGAGGCCATGCGCATGATGATTGCGAGTGTGAGGAAGAGTACCACCGTACTTGTATCATCCACACTTCTGCCTAATGTGATCGAGGTCATCAAGACATACGCCAACTTCTATGGTACCACCATCGAGATGATCGATGAAGCCGACGGCAGAACCTCCCTCTCATCTCTCGTCTCTCATCTCTCGTCTCAAACAGCCGGTGCCATCATCCCTTCTGTCAACCGTTACGGTATCATCGAGGACCTCACTGGTTTTGCCGATGCCCTCCATGCTCAGAAGGCACTTCTCACCGTCTATTGCGACCCGTCGGCTCTTGCAGTCCTCAAGACTCCTGCTGAATGGGGCGCAGACATTGCGGTAGGCGACGGACAGTCGCTCGGCATCCCACTCTCATACGGTGGTGCATATGTCGGCTTCATGGCTTGCCGTCAGGAACACCTGCGCAAACTTCCGGGACGCATCGTCGGTCAGACTCAGGATGGTCAGGGACGCCGTGCATTCGTGCTCACGCTACAGGCTCGTGAACAGCATATACGTCGTGAGAAGGCTACGAGCAACATCTGCTCCAACGAGTCGCTCATGGCACTCTGGGTAACAGTCTATCTGTCGCTTATGGGACCTGAAGGCATGAAACAGCTCAACCAGCTCTGCTACGACAACGCTCACTACCTCCACGACGAACTCCTCAAGACAGGCAAGTTCGAAGAGGTGTTCCAGGCACCGTTCCTCAAGGAATTCGTACTCCGTCCGCTGGTCGACATAAAGACACTCCAGCAGAAACTCTACGACAACGGCTTCTTCGCAGCTCTCGAGACTCCTGAGGGCTATGTAAGCTTCTGTGCCACAGAAAAGCGCACAAAGAAGGAAATTGATTCACTCATCAATATAGTAAAGGAGGTTGAGGCATGAAATACTACGATAAACTTATATTCGAGCTGAGCAAACCGGGCCGTACTGGCTACAGCCTCCCCGCATCCGCGTCATCATCGCTTTCATCCCTCGACACGAACCTCCTCCGTGAGGCAGCACCACAGCTGCCGGAAGTGAGCGAGATCGACGTCGTCCGTCATTACACCAATCTCTCACAGATGAACTTCGGTGTCGATACAGGCTTCTACCCTCTCGGTAGCTGTACCATGAAGTACAACCCTAAGATCAACGAAGAGATTGCATCGCTCCCTTCATTCCTCGGACTCCACCCACTTCAGGCTGACGATACAGTCAAAGGTGCAAAAGCCGTTTATGAAGGACTCGACAGTGCCCTTGCTGCCATCACAGGCATGAAGCACTTCACCTTCCTGCCATGCGCAGGAGCCCACGGCGAACTCACAGGACTGATGATCATACGTTCCTATCACATGAGTCGCGGTGACCTGAAGCGCACCAAGATCATCGTACCCGACAGTGCTCACGGCACCAACCCAGCATCGGCTGCAGTATGCGGATTGGAGATAGTCGAAGTCAAGTCGAATGCCGACGGGCTCGTCGATGTCAACGACCTCAAGCCGC
>DCGE01000204.1 GCA_002314525.1 Prevotellaceae bacterium UBA1786
AATTTCTCTTTTGCCATAGCTTTAAATTTTTCTTATATAAGAATTAATAATGTATGTTATTTTTTCGTTTCAACTAAGTTCCGCCGTATTGCACCCTACCAACACTTCACCTCCAGACAGTCAAACGAGCTGTTAACGAGATTTGAACTCGTGACCTCTTCCTTACCAAGGAAGTGCTCTACCACTGAGCTATAACAGCAAATTCGCCCTAATTCCGGGTGCGTGGCAGCGTTCCTTTACGCGGAGCGGATGCAAAGTTAGGCAAATATTTTCACCTGAGAAAAGATTTTTGCAACTTTTTTTACTTGCCCCTTAGTTTTTCTTTATATTTGACTATCTGTTTTTCCAATGCAAGCAGGTTTTGTGTCACTGCCTCTTCAAAAGTATCGCACACTTTTTCAGCATACAATGTTTCTTTTGGAAGTATTACAGAAATGTCAGCTTCCTTGTTACCATTGGTCGCCGGTTTTTCAACTTTCAACCTAACCTCAACTTCTGTTATCTCATCACAGAGCTTTTCAAGTTTACTAACCTTCTTCTCGATAAACTCAACCAACTTTTCAGTTGCATCAAATTTGATTGCATTAACTTTAACCTCCATAAACTTAGGTTTTAAAATGGTAATTTATTTTTTACTTCTAGGATGAGCATTTTCATACTCATTCTTCAATTCTTCAAAGGAAAGGTGTGTATAGACTTCTGTTGTGTGCAAATCCGCATGACCCAGCAGTTTCTGGATTGAAACCAGATCTGCATGATTATTGAGCATTGCAGTTGCAAAACTATGCCGAAGTACATGCGGTGTCTTTTTCGACAACGTTGTGACTTTTGAAAGATACAATCTCACAATGTCTGCCAAAACCTTGTTGCCCATCGGTTTTCCACGTTCACTAACAAACAACCTTCCTGCACCTGAAGGAAATTTTTCATTCCTCTTTCCCATATATTCCCGCAGACATTCTTCTAATTCAGGACCAAAAGGAATGAGCCGCTGCTTGTTTCTTTTTCCCGTAACTTTTATCTGCTTAGAGACGAAATCCACATCACTGTCTTGCAAAGACTGGATTTCAGATTTTCGCATGCCGGTCATGTATAACGCCGAAAGTACAGTCCTTTCCAGACAGCCTCGATAGGAACTTGGAAACGGACCATCCAACAAAGAGTCCATATCTTTTTCCCTTACGAATACTGGAAGATGTTTGTCTTTTTTCGGCCCTTCAATCCTCAGCATCGGATTCAGCGTCACTTCGCCGATCCTTTTCAGATAGTGGTAGAATGTCCTTAATGCACTCAGGTTGACATTGATAGTCCCGTTCTTCAGATGCCTCTCGTCAGCAAGATAGACAATCCACTCTCTGACGACATCACCGGTTACTGTGTTCCAAGTCAGCCCTTCGCCTAGACTTTCACAGAACTCCTCAAATTGTCTAAGCGCTGTACCGTAATTCTTTATTGTCTCATCAGACTTATTACGTTCAGCCTTGAGGTATTCCAGAAAATCCTCGCACAATGGCATTACTGTTCTTCTTCCTGATGGAGCTTGTTTACATAAACAGCATGCTGCATCTTGATGCGCTTAAGCACTGATGGCTTGTCAAACTGCTTACGTGTTCTAACTTCCTTGATAACACCAGTCTTTTCAGACTTTCTCTTGAACTTCTTGAGAGCTTTCTCAAGGTTCTCTCCATCCTTTACAGGTACGATAATCATGAACTTTGTTTTATTATTTTAGATTAAACATATTATTTCAGCCTGCAAAATTACACCAAATAAATTGAATAGCCAAAAGTTTTTGAAAAAAAAACACTATTTCTGCTCATTATTATCTTCTTTGTACCACTCTTTATACATCAAATAGTGGCTTGCAATTCCTTGATTCAGTTCCTTTGATGTCTCCGGATCGACTTTTTTCACAAACTTTGCAGGGACCCCAGCCCAGAGCTCGCCATCACCAATCTGAGTTTTGCTCAGTACAAGAGCTCCCGCAGCCACAATTGCACCTTCACCCACCACAACATGATCCATCACAGTTGCACCCATACCGATTAGTGCACAATCCTTTATCACGCATCCATGCAACGTCACATTGTGTCCGATTGTCACATCGTCACCAATAACCATTGATGCTTTATTATATAAGGTGTGAAGGCAACTTCCGTCCTGTACGTTCACACGGTTACCAATTCTGATGAAGTTCACATCACCTCTAATCACAGCATTGAACCAAACTGTACATTGTTCACCCAACTCTACATCACCCACAATTGTTGCATTCTCACTGAAATAGCAACCCTCACCCCATTTCGGGGACTTTCCGCAAACAGTCTTTATTAAAGCCATATTGTTTTCATTATTTATATTTCCTTACAAGTTTCGCTCAGCCATATTTGACATTCCATATCCAAATAAGGAGACAAAGTCTCATACACAGATTTCTGGTAGCCATTGAACCATGCCTTCTCTTCATCCGAAAGCATTTCTTTAATTATCGGCCAAGTAATCACCGGACACATAGTCAGCGGTTCGAATTTATAATATGGACCAAAAGTGATGCCGTCAGTATCCTTTACAACGAGCATCGTATTCTCGTGCCTGACTCCATGACTTCCCTCAATATAAATACCAGGTTCATCCGTTATCGTCATCGACGGACTCAGTTTGAAAGGCATATGGTTCATCCTGAACTGATGCGGACCTTCGTGGCAGTTGAGGTAACTTCCGACCCCATGGCCTGTTCCATGAAGATAATTGATGCCATATTCCCACATTGGTGCTCTTGCCAACACATCCAATTGGCTGCCATATGTACCCTTTGGAAAATGTATCCTTGCAATATTTATCCAGCCCTTAAGCACCAAGGTGTAATCACGCCGCATCTCGTCAGTCAAATGCCCGAGCGGGATAGTACGTGTCATATCCGTCGTACCATCCCTATACTGGCTACCAACGTCACACAGCAATAAGCCCTCAGCTTTTACAGGCACATCGGTATCCTCGGAAGGTTCGTAGTGGACTATCGCCCCATGACTACCATAGCCCATGATATTCGCGAAACTATCACCCATAAACAAAGGTTGTTCAGCTCTCAGCTCATATAGTTTCCTTACAAGCGACATCTCCGTCTGTCCACCATCTTCCACTGCTGGTATCAGCCACTTCAGCCACTTGACCATAGCCACGCCGTCTTTTATCATGCATCTCTTGTAGCCCTCTATTTCCGTTGTGTTCTTCATCACCTTCATAGAAGAAATCGGACACTCTTTTCTCTGAGGATATTTAAGCAACGAAAAACAGGTATAGTTCGTCTTTTCAGGCTGAACCCATACTGGGACATCGGTATGCTTCAGATCTTCGAACACATCTCCGTAATCCTTGATATCGACGCCCTCAGCCTTCAGATAGTCATTTACAAGTATCTCATTTCCTTCCGACTTCGATGACACGCCATCTACTTTCTTTCTGTTAACGTACAGCACTGCCCTCTTAGGAGTGATAAATAGGTAACTCACAAAAACAGGATTGTAGTCAATGTCATTACCTCTCAAATTCAGAGTCCAGCACACCTCATCAAGCATCGATACCAACAATCCGTTGCTGCCGATTTGTTCCCTTATCCTTGAAAGTTTCGATGCAGTTCGTTCTCCAGAGAATTCAAGTCCTTGAATAATTACGGGAGAGTCTGGCAAAGTCGGTCGGTTTTCCCACAATTCTTCATAAGGATCACCCACGTCTTTCACTCGGATACCAAATGGCTCAAGCTGACGTTTTAACTCATCAACCGCAGTCACTGTGTTCACCAGCCCGTCAATTCCAACATAATCACCTGCCTTAAGTTCCCCTGCAAGCCACTCCTCAACCGTCGGTGTTCCTTCTATCTTATCCTTCATCAGCACAAAACCCGAATCAAGGATTTGTTCAGCGGCCTGTATAAAATAACGGGAATCAGTCCATAGAGCAGCCTTGTTTATGGTCACAACAGCCGTACCGGCACTGCCCGTGAACCCACTCAGCCAACTTCTGGATTCCCAATGTTTCGGCACATATTCACCCGAATGCGGATCTGTGCTTGGAGTAATGAATGCTTGCACACCAGCCTTCATCATGAATTGTCTGAGTTTTTCAATTTTTTCCATAATGAATTATCGTTTTGCTCTTTACTTGATTAGTTCAATAAGTTCTTTTGGTCCTAAAATTTTCGGTATTCCCAACATACGGACTTACAAACACATCTCCCAAAATATCTATTTCTATTAAATGTTTTCTTCAGTTATAAGTTCCTGCTACAAAGTTAAAGAAAATATGCGAAATAAAATTGGTTTTCCGTCAAATAGTCACTCAAACCTCTATGTTTTTCTATATTTTAGAAAAAATAATTTGACATATTCGTATTTTTTCGTAATTTTGCATGAAATATATTTTTCTAGTAATAAAATACGAACAATTATGGGATTCTTAACTAACGACAAACTCGTTATCGTCGGAGCTGCTGGTATGATCGGCTCTAACATGGTTCAGACTGCTCTTATGATGAACCTCACACCAAATGTATGTCTTTACGACGTATTCTCACCAGAAGGCGTAGCAGAAGAAATGCGTCAGAGTGGTTTCTGCGATGCCAACATCGTTGCGACAACTGATGTTGCAGAAGCATTCAAGGATGCTAAGTATATCATCTCATCAGGCGGCGCACCTCGTAAGGCAGGTATGACTCGTGAAGATCTTCTCGCAGGCAATTGCAAGATTGCAGAGGAACTCGGAAAGAACATCAAGACTTATTGTCCTGATGTAAAGCACGTAGTCATCATCTTCAATCCAGCAGACCTCACAGGTCTTGTAACACTCCTCTATTCTGGTTTAAAACCAGGTCAGGTAACTACACTCGCAGGTCTTGACTCCACACGTCTTCAGAGCGCATTGGCAAAGAAATTCGGTGTAATGCAGAACGAGATTACCGGTTGTGCTACATATGGTGGCCACGGTGAGCAAATGGCAGTATTCGGCAGTGCAGTGAAGGTGGCAGGCCGCAAACTTACAGACATCATCGGTACAGCTGAATTCCCAGCAGAAGAATGGGAACAGATGAAGGTTGACGTAACAAAGGGTGGTGCTAAGATCATCGAACTCCGTGGACGCAGCTCATTCCAGAGTCCTGCTTATCTGTCAGTTGAAATGATTCGCTCAGTCATGGGCGGCGAGACATTCAAATACCCTGCTGGCACATATGTAAAGACTGACAAGTACGACCATATCATGATGGCTATGGATACAGTACTCGATCAGAACGGCTGCTCATTCAAAGTTCCAACCGGAACAGCTGAGGAAATCGCAAAGCTTGATGCTTCCTACGAACACCTCTGCAAGATGCGCGATGAACTCGTTACTCTCAACATCGTTCCTGCAGTTTCTGAATGGAAAGCCATCAACCCTAACCTCTGATTTGCAAGCTCAATCAAAATCTAAAGATATAAGGCAGACTCCCAAGGTCTGCCTTATTTTCTCAGACTGTCAACAGATTATGGCCACATTGTTTTTGTTTGGATAAGGAATTATTCATTACCTCGCGAAACGGTAAGTATATAACATCATGATGGAAATAGAAATTGAATCAGTAATTGAAATCGTCCAGAAAGCAGCTGAGCTCATGAAAGTCAACACTTTCGAGGTTCTGCAGAAGGAAGGATTCTCAAACATAGTAACAACGAATGATGTTGCCGTACAAGACTTCCTATGTAAAGAACTGGCCGAACTGCTACCAGGAAGCGGGTTCATATGCGAGGAGGAGGATGTGTATGACGTATCACATGAATTCACTTGGATCATTGACCCAATTGACGGCACAGCCAACTACAGTCGTGGCATAGAGCAATCGGCAATAAGTGTAGGACTGAAGCACGATGAAGAGATAGTGATGGGTGTAGTCTATGTAGTAATGGCCGATGAACTGTTCTGGGCACAAAAAGGCAAAGGTGCATTCATGAACGGACATCAGATTCACGTCAGCAACCGTCCTTTCCAGGATGCCATCATGTGTACAGCCTTAGCCGTATATCATAAAGAAAATGCTGAAACATGTTCACGGATAATAGTCGAGGCATTTCGGAAATGCAACGATATCCGTCGTTTCGGGGCAGCAGCACCTGAACTATGTTATCTTGCTATGGGCCGATGTGAACTATATTTTGAATACATGCTTTCACCATGGGATTTCGCAGGTGCATCACTCATCCTCACAGAGGCAGGAGGTGTTCTGTCAGGACTTAAGGGGGAACGCCTGACTCTGACACAGCCAACAGGAGTCCTCGCAGCCAACAACTGCCAGAATCTTAACACATTGCAGGAAATAGCGAGGAAACATCTAAGATAACCATTCGTTCTTAATTATTGCTGTCCAGTAAAACTTGATTCACACGGAACCATCCGTCCGCAACGCTCATTATTCAATCGCATAGTCAGTCATGCGAGAGCAGTGTCTGAGTCACACGAGAAAGCATAATGAGTCTAACGAGAGCAGAGGTTCAGTCTGTAAGATAGCTGTCTTACAGCGTGAAGATAGCTATCTTACAGACTTAAGGTGCGATGTCGTCTGACCGGATGTGCGGTTGCGGCAGACTGAGAGTGCGCTGTCGGAAGACTTTAGGGTGGAAAAGCTACTTTATAATCTGTTCAAGCGAGTCGGTGAACTTGTGGATTTCCTCATCTGTAGTGGCATAATTATGGAGACTGCCAGATAGGAACTGGTCATAGGCTGCCATATCAATTAGTCCATGACCTGTGAGGTTGAAGAGGATGACCTTCTCCTCACCGGTTTCTATGCAACGCTTTGCCTCGCGTATCGTGGCTGCAATGGCATGGGATGACTCAGGTGCTGGTATGATGCCTTCAGCCTTCGCGAAGAGCATAGCAGCCTCAAAAGTTTCAATCTGCTGAACATCCACTGCTTCCATAAGACCGTCTTTCATCAACTGACTGACAATTGATCCTGCTCCATGGTAACGAAGTCCTCCTGCATGAATATTGGCAGGCATGAACTCGTGGCCAAGTGTCAACATAGGAATCATAGGTGTGTAGCCAGCCTCATCACCGAAATCGTATTGAAATACTCCCTTGGTAAGTTTAGGACAGCTCTCTGGTTCAGCTGCAATGAAACGGGTATTCTTCTCACCATTTATCTTGTGGCGCATAAACGGGAAGGAAATACCGCCAAAGTTACTTCCTCCTCCGAAACATGCTACAATGACATCAGGGTATTCACCTGCAAGTTCCATCTGCTTCTCAGCTTCAAGGCCGATGATGGTCTGATGGAGTGATACGTGGTTCATCACAGAACCAAGAGTATATCTGCAATTCTCGGTCGTACGGCAGAGTTCGACCGCTTCAGAGATTGCAGTACCGAGTGAACCCTGACAGTTAGGGTTCTTGTTGATGATGTCCTTCCCGGCACGTGTTGACATCGAGGGTGATGGCGTAACCTGAGCACCAAATGTCTGCATGATACTCCTGCGATACGGTTTCTGATTATAGCTTATCTTGACCTGATAGACTGCTGCCTCCAATCCAAAAACATTTGCCGCATACGAGAGGGCTGCTCCCCATTGACCAGCTCCAGTCTCAGTCGTAACACTCTTGATACCTTGCTGCTTGGCATAGTAAGCCTGTGCAATGGCAGAGTTGAGTTTATGACTGCCGACCGGACTCACACTCTCATTCTTGAAGTAAATATGAGCAGGAGTACATAATGCCTCCTCAAGTCCATAGGCACGTACCAATGGCGTGCTGCGGTAGTACTTGTACATATCACGTACCTTCTCGGGAATATCAATCCATCGGTCTGTCATGTTGACTTCCTGACGTGCACACTCCTCGCAGAAAATAGGGAACAAGTCCTCAGCCTTCATAGGTTCATGGGTCTGCGGGTTTATCATCGGCAGAGGTTTGTTCTTCATGTCTGCCTGAATATTATACCACTGATATGGAATCTCATCCTCACTTAAGAAGAATCTTTTCTGTCTCACGCTCATAATATTTTGAGTTATTAGTCTGTTATTGATGAAAAATCTACTGGACGGTCCTGGAATATTGCCTCATAACATTTCTGGACTGCACCAGCATTGGAATATATGAAATCTTTGGCTTTTTTACCAACTTGTCTGGCTTTCTCAGGATTGTTTACCAAGTCGTCCATGATAGTATTGAACGAATCCGCATCGTGGAATTCTATGGCTCCACCTGCATCAATGATGGCCTGTGCCTCCGGAAATTTCTGATGTCGAGGACCGAACACAACAGGTATGCCATATACTGCAGCCTCAGGTACGTTATGAATTCCTGAAATCAGGAATCCTCCACCTATCAATGCAATATCACCATAACGATATATGGATGACAACTTTCCGAAACAATCCACAATCAGCACATCAGCCTCCTTCAGCAGGCGTTCGCTATCCTCAAGATTTCCGAACTTTTGGTTGAACTCATTATCCTCAAACTGAGAAAAGCATACGACTTTCCTGTCACCGAGTTTCTCCTTTATTGAATTGATATGTGCTCCAGTAATCTTATGCGGAGCAATTATCATCTTCCAATCCTTGTGCTGATTGAAGTAAGGAATATAGATTTCCTCGTCGCCACCCCAACTGCTTCCGGCAATAAAGCACTTCTTTCCATCGACAAATGTCTTGACCATAGGAATATTCGGCGACATGGCCTTTATCATTATTACTCGGTCAAAACGTGTGTCACCTACTTTCGTCACATTCTGGAATCCATGACTTTTGAGCACCTCAACAGATTCATCGTTCTGAACAAGGAAGTGATCAAACCTTCGCAGCGGACCGACATTGCCATACCACTTGAAGAAATAGTGATCCGGGCGAAACGTACTTGAGACACTGTACACCCTTGTACCACTATGCTTTGCTATATAAATATAGTTGGCCCAGAACTCATACTTCACAAGAAGCATGATCTCGGGATGGGCAAGACGAATGAAACTGGCTGCATTGCCCGGAGTATCGAACGGCAGATAGACAACAACGTCGGCTCCAGCAAAATCCTTCATCACCTCATAACCAGAAGGCGAGAAGAATGAAAGCAGAATCTTATATTCCGGATGGAACTTCCGGATGAATGCCAGAAGAAGACGTCCCATCTCGAATTCTCCTAATGAGGCCACGTGCATCCAAACAACACGATCGTCCTTCTTGATGTGCTTATGGAGTTTGAACATCGTTTTTGCCTGTCCATGAACTTGTTTACGCAGTTTCTTGTTGAACAGACTGGCAATGATGGCCCCCCACAAGAGGAAATACATTGCTATTGCATACATAGGCTACAACTTTTCGATTGCGGAATTGATTCTTCGGATGGTTTCTTCCTTGCCGAGGAAAGCAGACAGTTCGTACATGTCGGGACCTTGACCAGTACCGACCAGAGCAACACGCCACGCGTTCCACGGACGAAGGCCTGTCTTTTCTGTCCATGGATCAACCACCGATTTCATGCCGTCAACCGAAAAGTCGTCAACACACTGAAGAATATCCACCAACTGACGCATCATGTCAGATGTACCTTCACCCCAGTTCTTACGTACAAACTTGTCTTCCTTGTCGAATGTTTCAGGAGCTATGAAGAAGAACTTGCAGAGAGGCCATAGATCGGATACGAAACTTATATTACGTTTCTTCTTGTTGTTGTCACCGTCAATGTATTCAATGACCTTGAGTTTCATCATGTCAACTACCTGGGCTTCACGTTCAGGCGTACTCTCAATGCCATTGGCACGGAGAATCGCATCAAAGTCAGGAGTCCAGTCAATAGCGTCCTTCTTGAGCAGATACTGATGATTGAACCAAATACCCTTGATGTAGTCAAACCTGGCACCAGCCTTACTGCACTTGCTGAGATCAAAGAGCTGTACCATCTCGTCAAGCGACATCACTTCCTGATCATTGCCTGGATTCCAGCCAAGCAGAGCAAGGAAGTTGACAAGAGCTTCAGGCAGATAGCCTTTCTCACGGTAACCTGAAGAAACCTGGCCGCTTGCAGGATCGTGCCATTCGAGCGGGAAGACAGGGAAACCGAGCTTGTCGCCGTCACGCTTCGAGAGTTTGCCATTTCCTACAGGCTTGAGCAACAACGGAAGATGTGCGAACTGCGGCATGGTATCCTGCCATCCGAATGCTTCATAGAGCAGCACATGCAATGGTGAGGATGGTAACCACTCTTCGCCACGTATGACGTGAGAAACCTCCATAAGGTGGTCATCTACGATATTGGCAAGATGGTATGTAGGAAGATTATCAGCACTCTTGTAAAGTACTTTGTCATCAAGAACTGAAGTGTTGATACTTACATCGCCGCGGATGATATCATGAACTACTACATCTCTTCCTGGTTCAATCTTGAACCGTACGACATACTGCTTTCCGTCTGCAATCAGTTCATCAACCTCGTCCTTTGACATGGAGAGGGAGTTGCGCATCTGCATACGTGTAGAGGCATCATACTGGAAGTTCTCAATCTGCTGACGCTTTGCATCAAGTTCCTCCGGAGTATCAAAAGCAATATATGCCTTGCCGTTATCAAGCAACACCTGAACATATTTCTTGTATATTTCCTTTCGCTCTGACTGGCGGTAAGGTCCATAGTTTCCACCGAAGGACACACCTTCGTCAAACTTGATGCCCATCCATTTGAACGACTCAATTATATATTCTTCTGCTCCGGGAACGAAACGAGTGGAGTCTGTATCTTCTATCCTGAATATGAGGTCACCTCCATGCTGCTTTGCAAAGAGATAGTTGTATAATGCAGTGCGAACACCTCCAATATGAAGTGGACCGGTAGGACTCGGTGCAAAACGCACCCTAACTTTTCTTTTCATATATAACAATAATTTTCCTTACGATTAATGAAACAATTCCGAGAACCAGCAAAGCAAAACAGATATATGCCACAGTCTCGGTAGTTGCAAGACTCTGAGGCTTGAATTCCATGACAACCTCATGTTTGCCGGCAGGGACCTTGATAGCACGGAGAACATAGTCAGCCCTTGCAATGTCTGTTTCCTCTCCGTCGATTGTTGCCTTCCAACCTGGATAGTATATTTCCGAGAAGACTATCACACCACCCTTCTTGCTGTCAACTTCATACTTCACTTCATCAGAAGTAAGTGAAGTCTGCTTGACGTATGCAGCGGAATCCTCTGCCATGTCTGCTCCTTCAAGTATCTTGCTGAAGTCCTTGCTGACGACTGCCGTATAGCGAGGTATCACCTCACCCAAAGCGTCAATCTCCTCATTTGCGCTGCCAACGACCTTCAGATCGTTTACAAACCATGCATTTCCGTATGCCAACGGATTCTCAACCGGTATCTGTCGGTTGTCCTGACCCGGCAATATGAACCACTTTGTATTAAGCATGTTGATGACAGGAAACATCTTGTCACCATCCATCGTGGAGTCTGGCTGGGCAATGAATCTATAAGCTTCATTGATTTCGGAACCAATATGTTCTTCAATGAGTTCCTGATAACGGCGAAGTTTTGCTGCATGATAACCTCCGATACTGCTGAAGAAAGCAGACGTGGTGTTATCATTGAATGTACTGACAGTCAGATTCAGCACTCGGTAATTCCTGCCGGTACCCGACTGATCGAGAATGTACTGGTAAGCCTCTGTCTTTTGCACGCTCTGAGCGCCTACAGATGCCGGTTCGAACATCTTGTCGTTGAGATAACGCTTGTTGACCGACCACATATCTGCCAGACACAAAACAATCACAAGTACTGCGTATGGCACACCGATGAACTTCTTCTTTCCTTTCAGCAGCATCCAGATCAATAACGAACCAATTGCAATGATAATGAAGCTCCTCCATGCATCGGCTGTAAGCATCGCAGCTCTCATAGCACTTATGCTCGCAAGTATTCGAGCAGCAGTACCATTATCGAAATAGCCCTGTGCTACATATTGATCCATAGCTGCACGGTCATTGGTGCTCAGACAATCTGACGACGAACCACCCAAGGCAAATACAAGACAGAACAGCAAAGTGAGACCGGCACTGATGAAGAGCATCGTCTGCTTCTGCTTCTGCGACCACTTGGAATTATCTGAAAACAGTTCCTTGAGTCCGAGAAGTGCCATCAGAGGTATTGTGAATTCAGCAACAACCAGTATCGAACTGACCGTCCTGAACTTGCTGTACATCGGGATGTTGTCAATGAAGAAATCAGTGAATCCCATGAAGTTCTTCCCCCAGGATAGAAGCAGTGAAAGTATTGTTGCAGTGAGCAATGCCCACTTCAGCGGATTCTTATTCGGAATGATAAGAAGCGAGAGAATAAACAGCATACATACAAGGGCACCGACATATACCGGTCCGCTTGTACCCGGCTGTTCACCCCAATATTGAGTGAAGGCGCCATAGATACCGGCACTGTTAAACTGGGCATCGGCCTTCTTCATGGCTGTCTCGTTCATTGAGAGCGGAACACTCGCACCACCTCTCACATTAGGGACGAGGAGTGACCATGTCTCGCCTATTCCATAGCTCCAGTTTGTAATGTAGCTACGTTCCAGACCGCTGTCTGTCTGATCTTCAGTCTTTCCCTCCTTGACGAGTTCTGACTTTCCACGCATGGTGTCCTTGGAATACTCGTACGTATGGTAGAGGTTCGACAGATTAATTCCGACAGCAATCACGGCGGCAGCAGCTACACCCCCTGAAGCCTTCAGCCAGCCCATAAAATCCTTCTTGATCAGTGCATCAATGAAGAATGCTACGACCATAAGTATTTCAGGAATCAGGAAGTAGTACGTCATCTGGACATGGTTGCTTATTATCTGCAAAGTGGCAAACAGAGCAGTCACCACAAGTCCCAGAATATACTTCTT
>DCGE01000007.1:0-133 GCA_002314525.1 Prevotellaceae bacterium UBA1786
AGATTAAGTCTCATAATTCTTGTTAAGTCATCGTTATCGTTACTTGTGGTGAACCTGTCGAACCATCGTCATCGTTCTCCTAACTCCACCCCTCTCGCCGTTCGCTTACCCCACCGCGCCAGCCTTTTTTTAC
>DCGE01000007.1:145-5349 GCA_002314525.1 Prevotellaceae bacterium UBA1786
TTTTACCGACCATCGGGAGGACTTTTTCTCCACCGAATCCACCCACAACTCCAAACTCCTAACCGAAGGAGCAGCGAGCGCAGAGTCAAGCTCGCTTGAACTTTGCCGAGTCGCGTCTGAGGAAAAGACACGTAGTGGCTTAACTGCAGGCAAGCCTGCTCCTCCCTCCTCAAAACACCACCCTATACGTTGCACCTACTGCCAACCTGTCCTTCATGATGTCGGAGAACACATGATAGTAGTCCATGCTCAGTCCTACCGAGTATTTCTCCTTGTGCAGGAAGTCGAATCCGCATCCGCATCCTACCTCCAGACTCCTGTCATCGATGAACTGCTTCTTCTCCGAAAAACGTCCTCCGCACAATGCCCTTCCGTTCACCCTGAATCCTGGCATGATAGGGTAGGAGAGCTTCATTGCAGCATCGGCATGATACATCAAAAGGTTGTCCTGCAGTTCGTTGACCTTGGTACTCGACATCTTCAGAATACCTTCGCCTGCCACATACTCATTGAAGAAATACGAGAACTCTCCGCCTACGAAGAATGTTCTCTCGCATTCCAGCTTTTCTCCGAGTCCGAACTCGCTGCCCGACACCATGCAGAACGACGTCGGACCTTCCTCGAACCTTGCCGCCCTTCTCATGTCTGCCTCTGTTACCTTGGGCTTCACCGCTATTCCGTCCTCTCCGAAGATCCTGTCGGTGAGGAAGTAACCGAAGTTGGCGGAAACGGTTCCTATCGCAGCTCCTACATATAGGTCGTTGAGCCAGTGGGCATTGTCCTTCAGCCGCAGGAATTGTGTTGCGGTGGCTGTGGCATATCCTCCCACACTCACCCAGGGACTCAGATATCCGTATTCTCTGTGCAGTATTGTCGCTGCCGTGAAGGCCAGTGCCGTATGGCGTGACGGCATGCTGTGGTCGTCGCTCCAGTCGGGACGCCTTTCACTGACTATGTTCTTCAGTCCTGAAGTGATTCCTGCTGAGAGTGCAAGACTCATTGCTGTGGATGTGAACATGCGGTTCAGGTTGCTCCTCGACTTCACTCCGCACAGTCGTGCCATATAGGTCGCCACTCCAGGTATGCTGGCAATGGCGTAGTCTCTCCAGTCATCGCTGGTGTCGGTGAACTTCGGTGCATTTTTCCTGTAGTCGTTGTTCAGACTGGTGAGCATGAGTCCTGAGAGTATCTGCATCGAACCTGTGGCATTGAACGATAGCTCGCGTCTCAGCATGGTCTTCTCGTAGTCGGCGATGATCTTCTTGGCCTTCTCTTCCTTCTCCATCTGGAGCATGATCTGCTCCAACTGAACCAGATAGGCTGAGTCAACGGGTTGTACATCCACCACCGTCTGCGCCGAACAACTTATGCCAGCCGCACACAGCAAAAATATTATAAAATATCTCTTCACCTTGCAAAGTTAAGAAAAAAAACGGAACACTCGACCCTAAAGACCTACCTAAAATGTCCAAATCCTCCAAATGGTAAATAAATCGTAAACCATAAATCTGTAAATCGTAAATAAAAAACATTCCCACAATCTTGCACGTGAGCCAAAAAAACACTACCTTTGCATTCGAAAAATAAAAATTATTTGACTTTCGAATATGAAAATAGAGCGCACAGATTATTTGCATCGACTGCAACAGTTAAAAGACACTCCTGATATTAAGGTTATCACTGGAATACGTAGATCAGGAAAGTCAGAACTCATGTTGTCATATATTGCTTGGATACGTCAACATGATGCCAATGCGAATATTATCTTCATAGATCTGCAATTACTTGATAACGAGTCGCTTCTGGAATATCACGCTTTACATGCATTCGTTGAGAGTCGGCATAAAGAGGGGGTGAACAATTATCTGTTGGTAGATGAGGTGCAGATGTGTGTTCAGTTTGAGTTGGCTATTAACAGCCTGCATACAAAGAGAAAGTACGACATCTATCTCACTGGAAGCAATGCTTTTCTGCTGTCATCAGATCTTGCCACACTATTTACTGGACGTGTAATTAGGATAGAAGTGTTTCCTTTCAGTTTTGCTGAGTATAGAACATACTTCGGTGCTGAGATAGACATACAGGGTCAATTTGATAAGTATGTCACAACTGGTGGGCTTGCTGGAAGCTATCCATACCGAACAGAGTGCGATCGTAAACGGTATATTCGCGAGGTGTACGACACTATCGTACATCGGGATCTTGTAGAGAAATACAATCTGTCAGACACCAGCGTTCTGTCACATCTTGCCGAATTTATGATGGACAATGTCAGCAATATCATGTCGCCGACCAGCATATCGGATAAACTAACGCATAATGGCACACTGACAAATCATACCACCATCATTCGCTACATGGAACATTTGCTTCGCGCCTATGTTTTCTATAGGGTAAAACGCTATGATGTGAGAGGACAGAAGTATCTTCAATCGCTAGACAAATATTACCTGGCTGACTGTGGGCTGCGCTTCTCCATCCTTGGCAACCGAAACATGGACTATGGACGAATGTACGAGAACATTGTGGCTTTGGAACTTATTCGTAGAGGTTATGACATCTATGTAGGAAAACTTTATCAGAAGGAAATAGACTTTGTGGCAATGCGCGAAAGTGAAAAAATCTACATACAGGTAAGTGACAACATCAGCTCATCCGACACCTTCAAACGTGAGGTTTCTCCTTTGCTCCAGATTCGCGACGCTTATCCAAAAATGCTTATTGCAAGAACCAGAAATCCTCAATACGACTATCAAGGTGTCAAAATCATAGACCTTGCAGAATGGTTAAGTATCAAATAAATGTCCAAATCCCCCAAATGGTAAATAAATCGTAAACCATAAATCTGTAAATCGTAAATAAAAAACATTCCCACAATCTTGCACGTGAGCCAAACTTTTACTACCTTTGCATTCATGATGAAAAAAATATTGGCAGTTGTCTTTTTTATGATGGGCGCGACGTGTTATGCTCAGTCCTCACCGACCGACATGCGTACTCTCCTGCGCTCCATGCCCGATGATGTCTTTCCGTTGCTGACTCATAACAACGTCCTTGATTTCATCGACTTCCTCGACTCCAAGATGAAGGCTGAGGTCGATAACAAGTTGGGAGGCCGCTCTGAGATGACGTCTCTCACTGATTCCACCTGCCATATCCGCCTCACGTCGGCTTCTGAGGCCGATGTCGTCCTGTCTGCCGACCGTCAGTCCATAGTCATCACTCATGTCTATTCTGCCGGCGAGACCAGTTCGTCATCCACCACCGTATATACTCTCGATTGGAAAAAGTCTAAAATTTAATATAACCCTTATGAAATCATTTTTTCTGAAAAGTGCTGCTGCAGCATGTCTGCTTTCTGTTTCCGTTCTTCCTCTTTCAGCACAGGAAGGTTCAAAGCGCCCCGAAAAGGACAAGCGTTGTTTTGTGTCAAAGGCCGTTGAACAGAAGATGGTCGAAGTTGCCCGTGATATCAAGGACGACAAACTCCGCGACATGTTCCTCAACTGTTTCCCTAACACTCTCGATACTACCGTGAAGTACGATGCCAAGGCTGGTGACACCTTCGTCATCACCGGCGACATCAATGCCATGTGGCTTCGCGACTCCTCGGCACAGCTCTTCCCTTATCTTTTCCTCGTCACCGACGACAACGAACTGCGTGACCTTATCGCAGGCGCCATCCGTCGTCAGACGTCATCCCTCCTCATCGACCCATACGCCAATGCCTTCAATCCTTCTGCTACCGGGGGCAACTGGCAGAGCGACAAGACCGACATGAAACTCGAACTCCACGAGCGCAAGTACGAACTCGATTCTCAGTGCTATCCTATACGTCTGGCTTACTATTACTGGAAACTTACAGGCGACGTCAAGCCTTTCGATGCCAAATGGGCTGAGGCTATGAAACTCGTTTACGACACCATGCGTGAACAACAGCGTTTCAACGGTCGTGGCAAGTATCAGTTCCAGCGTAAGACCTATATCCCTACCGACACTCAGCAGGGTCGTGGCTGGGGAGCACCTGTACGTCCTTGCGGACTCATCTTCTCTGCCTTCCGTCCGAGCGACGATGCCACTACCTATGGTTTCCTCATTCCTTCCAATATGTTCGCTGTGGTATCTCTCCGTCAGCTTGCTGAGATGAGTGAGGCCATCCTTAAGGACGGCAAGTTTGCTGCCGACTGCCGAGCACTGGCCGATCAGGTCGATAAGGCCATCAAGGAGTATGCTGTGGTGAAGCATCCTAAGTACGGCAAGATATATGCCTTCGAAGTCGATGGCTTCGGCAATACTCTTCTCATGGACGACTCCAACGTTCCGAGTCTGCTCTCTGCATCCTATCTTGGCTACTGCGACAAGAACGATAAAATCTACCGCAACACACGTCGCTTCGTGTGGAGCGAGGACAATCCTTATTTCTTCCGTGGCAAGGATGGTGAAGGTATCGGCGGACCTCACGTAGGTGTCGATTTTGCATGGCCTATGAGCATCATCATGAAGGGTCTTACATCCGACGATGCCGAGGAACTCCGTGCCTGTGTCACAGCTCTTCGCAACACCGATGGCGATACTGGCTTCATGCACGAAGGCTTCAATGTCAACGACCACCACGACTTCACCCGCAAGTGGTTCGCCTGGGCCAACACTCTCTTCGGCGAACTCATCATCAAGATCCACGACACTCATCCCGAGATCCTGAAATAGCCCCTGTCACCATCACCCTCTTCCCATTCTTGTCGCACTTCATCCGCGCCTCATGAATACCCTTTCCCGGAAGAGTGGCTGAAGTGAACACCTTCCCCGACTCAGCCTTCAGCATACCCTCGATCTGGTGACGGTTGAAACCCAACGGCGAGAGTATCTCAAATAACACCGTACTGACCGAAGGACAGTCATCCAACCTGCTCAGGTTGATGATTGTCCTTCCGTCCTTTTCCGTGATGCACCGGCACTTGGCATCCTCTATATATTTCATGTAGATGGCCCATACCTCCTGCATGTTCTCCATCATCTGACCGATGTTCGCCGTAGCCTGCGCATTCAGTTCCTGCAGCCGAGGCACTATGTTATGACGTATCTTGTTCCTGGTCACCACATCCTCGAGGTTCGTGCTGTCAACCACATAGTCCTGTCCCATGTCACTGAGTCCACGCAGTATCTCCTCGCGCGACATACAGAGCAACGGACGTATCACCGAACCG
>DCGE01000111.1:0-14000 GCA_002314525.1 Prevotellaceae bacterium UBA1786
TTGTAGCCGTCGCATACGAAGCAGTGTCCGTACTGATAGCTCTTGTCGGCGCCAGAGAAGATTACCGGACGGTTGTTTGCCAGTTCATTGTATAGAAGTGAATCCCAATCACTGGCCGTTGTGTAGTCTCTGATAATCTGAGCTGCTCCTTTGTCATACCCGAAGTATTTTACCAAAGCATAGGTTATGTTCTCGCTCCATGCACCGCTTCCTGAAGTGGTATATCCCATTTCAACGCCGATTCCGCAGTCGGACATGAGCAGAGCCACAGCTTCCTTCTGTGCGGTCTTGCTCATTGAGGAGTACTTATTTGCCATGTTGGTCCAGTCGTATGTATGAGTACTGAAGTCGGAAGATAGAGTCTTCTTTGATTCTGAATCATAATAAGAATGCGAACCAGCTCCAGTCTTCGGCCATGAGTGGTATTTCATTACCTGAGCCATTGCAGTAGCCACACAGCCGGTGTAGGTGGATTTGCCGCCTACTTTAGGGCAGTTGGCGTTATATGGGCTTCCCTGGTCCCACTTGGTTTTAATCAATACGTCAACAGTTTTTCTTGTTCTGGCATCTTGTACATAACTGCTGACCTTGTTTTTGTGGTTCTTTGCAAATTCAATCTGTCTCTGGTACTCATTTAGCAGATAGCGGAAATTATCGGGAATATTCGAGATATCGAACGAACCTTCGTCGGAATAAGCCAGAATGCTTTCAGACAGTTCGTCGCCGCCGGCAACTATGAATCCGCCGTCAGTGTCGTTGAAGACATAATAGTCTGCCTCGCCTTTGTCGCATGAAGCCGTATAGACCAGTTGCAGTCTTTGACCTGCAGGACCGTTGCTTTTAATGTTGTCTGATTTGTTGTCCTTGGAATTGAGAAATTCCATTACATTCATTCGTGCCTGTTCTACACTGACAGTCTGTCCGTTGATACTAATGCATAGAACGGATAACGTCAATACAATCAATAATTTTCTCATAATTCAATTCTGATAATTTGTCTTTGCATAAATCGGCAGGTGTTCCCGAGATGAACTTGCCGTCTTCGATGAACCACACAGCATCTGCCACCTGAAGAGCAATCTCCACGGCGTGAGTCGATAGCAACACGCATTTTCCCATTTCGTGAGCCATCTTTTGGAGCAGTTTCATTATCTGCACCTTATCCGGATAATACAGAAAGCTCGTTGGTTCATCAAGTAATATGAAAGGAGTTTCCTGAGCCAATGCCTTAGCGATCATCACTTTCTGTCTCTCACCATCACTTATTGCATCAATCTTCTTGTCTGCTATGTGCGTGATGTTAACCCATTCAAGGCATCTTCCCACAGTTTCCTTGTCATTCTTTCCAAGTCGTCCCAAGAAGCCGGTATAGGGACTGCGTCCCATAGCTACAACTTCATAGACAGTCAGGTTGCGTATGTGGCTGTTGTCAGTCAGCACAATGCTGACGAGTTTTGCAAGGCTGTTCCTGTCGTATGACTCGATGTCATTTCCATCGATACATATTCTGCCCTTCAAAGGAGGCTGAAAACCCGTGATGGTCCTGAGCAGAGTCGACTTGCCTGCTCCGTTGGGACCTAACAGACACGTCATCTGTCCCTGATGCATCGACAGCTCGTGGATTGAAGAAGTGATCTTCTCCTGTTTGCCGCATCTGTAGCCCGCATTGAGGTCGTGAATCGTCAGTATGTGTTCCATAAAGATCCGTCTATTATGCGTTATATACCAGCCAGATATAGTATGCGACCATACACAGTATCATGAAACCACCTTCACGCCGGTTAAGTTTCTTGTTCTTGCCTTCAAAACAGAAATATGTCATAAACAATGCTGACAGCATCAGCACAATAAAGTCTTCGTTGTTGATTGACCCCAGCTGGAGTGGGTTGACCACAGATGCAACTCCAAGGATGAAGAGAATATTGAAGATGTTGCTTCCTACCACGTTGCCTACTGCCATATCTGTATCGCCCTTCTTTGCTGCTACAACACTCGTTGCCAGTTCTGGGAATGATGTTCCGGCAGCAACTATTGTCAGTGCGATGACTGAGTCGCTGACACCAATGGCAGAGGCAATGCCTGATGCTCCCTGAACCAACAATTCTCCACCGCCGATCAAGGCTCCGAGACCAATCAGAATGAAAACAACGGCTTTAGTCGTGTTGACCTTCTGATTCGTGTTCTCATCGCCGCTCTGCCCTTTCTTGGCTACTGTAAATGTATATGCCATGAATGCAGCGAAACAGATCAGCAGGATAATACCCTCCATCCTGCTGATTGCAGTACCTTGCAGAGATGATTCTGTAACGAAACAAAGAAGAAATACCGTTGCGAGGATATTGATGGGCATGTCATATATCATGGAGTTCTTCTTGCACGTAATGGGGTATATCAACGCTGTGCATCCGAGAATGGCAAAGGTGTTGAAGATATTGCTGCCTACTACATTGCCTATTGCCATCTCGGAATGGCCCTGGATACTTGCCAGTGTGCTGACAACCAACTCCGGACAGCTGGTCCCGAAGGCAACGATTGTCAGTCCGATAACCATCGTCGAGATATTGAATTTCCTTGCAATACTTGATGCCCCGTCAGTGAGCCAGTCAGCACCTTTGAGCACTAAAACAACTCCGACGAGAAATTTTCCTATCAATAATGCAATTTCCATAAATATTTTTTTTAACTTTGCAAAGTTAATAAAAAAACTCCATACGGATGAATTCATTCAATAAAACAATAACTATCAATTGCTAAAAACCGTTTTTTATGAAAAAAATCACAGCATTGGCTCTTGTACTGAGCATTTTCTCATCCGGCCTTCAGGCACAGAAACAGTTCGATGTCAACACAAAGAAACTCGGTGCTGACATCCAATCGACAATGTATGGTATCTTCTTTGAAGATATCAACTATGCAGCTGATGGCGGCCTCTATGGTGAATTGCTTAAGAACCGCTCCTTTGAATTTCCAGACAGATTCATGGGGTGGAACGTGTTCGGAAACATTTCGCTGAAGGATGATGGTCCGTTTGACAGATGTCCTCATTATGTGCGCCTCGGATACAGCGGACATAATGATAAGTTCAGTGGTCTTGAGAATGAAGGTTTCTTCGGCATCGGATATGAGAAGGGAGCTGACTATCGTTTCACCGTGTGGGCAAGAGTCCCGGATGGTGGCACGGGTAAGATACGTGTGATGATGTGTGATCCGAAGACAATGGGTGAGCGCCAGCAGTTCACCGAACAGGAACTCGCTGTTACAAGCAAGGAGTGGAAGAAATACACTCTTGTCCTCAAGTCTTCTCAAACCATTGACAAAGGAACTCTACGAATCATGCTCAGCAGAGGTAGTGCAGTAACCGATCTTGAACATATCAGCCTTTTCCCTGTCGATACTTGGAAAGGTCACGAGAACGGCATGAGAAAGGATCTTGCACAGGCCCTTGCAGACCTGAAGCCAGGCGTGTTCCGTTTTCCTGGTGGTTGTATCGTTGAGGGTACTGACCTTGCTACACGTTATCAGTGGAAGAACTCCGTCGGTCCTGTGGAGAACCGTCCTCTCAATGAGAACCGCTGGCACTACACATTCGACTACCGTTTCTTCCCTGATTATTTCCAGAGCTACGGACTGGGATTCTACGAATACTTCCTCCTGAGTGAGGAAATCGGTTCAGAACCGCTTCCTGTCATCAGCGTAGGACTTGCCTGTCAGTTCCAGAACAGCAGTGAGAAAGCCCATCAGCCGCTTGACGAACTGCAGCCTTATATCGATGATGTCCTTGACCTCATTGAATTTGCCAACGGAGATCCTCAGACCAATAAATGGGCTAAGATACGTGCTGATATGGGGCATCCGGCACCATTCAACCTGAAGTTCGTTGCAATAGGCAATGAACAGTGGGGACAGACATATATCGATCACCTGAAGCCTTTCGTAGAACAGGTGCGCAAGAAATATCCTGATATCCGCATCATCGGTACATCCGGTCCGAACAGCGAAGGCCAAGACTTTGAATTCCTATGGCCTGAGATGCGGAAGATCGGTGAAGACCTCGTTGACGAACATTTCTATCGTCCTGAGTCGTGGTTCCTCAAGAGCGGTCCCCGTTATGACAACTATCCTCGCAAGGGCAGCAAGGTATTTGCCGGTGAATATGCCTGTCACGGCAAGGGAAAGAAATGGAACCACTTTGAGGCAGCCCTTCTTGAAGCTGCCTTCATGACTGGAGTGGAACGCAATGCCGATGTGGTTGAGATGGCAACCTACGCACCTCTCTTTGCTCATATCGATGGTTGGCAGTGGCGTCCTGATATGATATGGTACGATAACCTCCGCAATTTCCGCAGTTGTTCATATTATGTACAGCAGATGTACTCGCTCAACAAGGGAACAAACGTCGTCTCACTGACATGGGACGGAAAACCTGTAGAAGGCATTGAAGGACAGGAAGGACTTTTTGCAAGTGCCAACTTCGACAAGACCACCAACTGCTATTGTGTGAAGATAGTGAACACCGGCGACAAGTCACAGGATATCACCCTCAACCTGAAGGGCATGAAGGGAGAACATGCTGCAACACTTACCACATTCCATTCTGATGATATGGATGCAGAAAACACCCTTGAAAAGCCAACAGCCGTTGCTCCGGTCAAGAAGGATATTAGTATTGTAGCTCCTACAGTCAATGTCACTGTAGGTCCGAAGACTTTCGTAATTTATTCAATAAAGAAATAATGAAAAAACTCTTGTTGGGAGTGCTGCTGTCATTGCAGTGCTCCTTTATCTATGCTCAGAAGGAGGTGCATGTGCTGAGCGTGAACGACATCCATGCCACAGTCGACAAGTTTCCGAAGTTTGCAGCCGTTGCCGACAGCCTTCGTGGCTTGTATCCGGATCTTCTCGTCCTTTCTGCAGGCGACAACCGTACCGGCAATCCCGTAAACGACAAGTATCCAGAGATATCGCGTCCGATCACGGATATGATGAATATGGTGGGCTTCAATGTTTCGGCAATCGGAAACCATGAGTTTGACTCTAAGCTTCCGGGACTCCGTACTCAGGTTGATCGCTCCAATTTCCGTTACCTTTGTTCCAATATCTTCGCGCCTGACTCACTTCGTCTTCACGTATATCCTTATGAATTCATCGAGGTAGGTGGTGTGAAGGTCGGAATACTCGGTACCATTCAGATCAACTCACTCGGCATACCTGATAGCCATCCGAATAATCTGGTGGGTATTCGTTTCAAGCGTCCTGATGAGGTAATCAAGGACTATGAATGGATGCGAAGCCAGTGTGATGTGATGCTTCTGCTGTCTCATGACGGTTATGAAGCAGATAAGGTCACTGCAGGAAAGTATCCTTTCATCGATGCCATAATCGGAGGACATTCCCACACACTTGTCAAAGACGGAGAAATAGTCAATGGGGTGCTGGTAACCCAGGCAAAGAACAAACTCGCGTATGCCACTCACACTACTATCAAGGTATCAGAAGGGAAGGTCATTTCCAAGAAGGCGGAAACGATTGACGTCACTAATTTCAGCAAGGAGAATGCACAGGTCCGTGCTTTGGTTGATTACTATAACGACAACAAGGAACTTGCAAAGCCTGCTGTGATTGTTGAGGCTCCTTTCTCGACAAAGGAAGAACTTGGAAACATGGAGGCAGATGCCCTCATGGAAGAGACGGGAGCTGATATTGCTCTGCAGAATGGGGGAGGAGTCAGGATCAAGACTTTTCCGGCAGGTGTGATGACGCTTAAGGATGTGTACTCCCTTGATCCGTTCGGGAATACTGCTGTCATGTATAATATGACCGGCAAGGAGATTGAGGACTTCATCATGAACAACTTTGATATCGATGAGAAGCAGATTCCGTTTGTTGCAGGTATCAAGTATGTCATGAAGGTTGATGCCAAGACACTGGCTCCCAAAAGCATCAAGATACAGTTCCTTGACGGCAGAAAGTTCAAGAAGGATGCAGTTTACAAGTTCGTAACGAACAATTATGCATCCTCAACCAGCACGTCCCAGAAAAAAGATCAAGGAACATCGTTGGATGTCCCTTGTTCCGATTTACTGCTCAGCTGGATGTCCAAGAAGAAATCCGTGGACTATACCGGTTCCCACAGGGCAACCGTAGTGGCTGAATGATGCCAGTTGGCTGAATTTCAGTTATTCTTCTTTGATTTAAGAATAGTCACACTTGTGAATATCACGGCGGCAGCGAAGATGGCAACCATCATGTAGCTGACGCCGTCTTTCAGTATTGTACTCACCCAGATACTTGCAACCAGACATATCACCTCAAAAATCAGTGATATCATCAATAGAGTCTTGTTAAGTCTGTTCATGGCTTTATCTATTAAGTTTCCAACTACTTCCGTCCTTTGAGTCCTTGACTTCGAATCCGAGTGCAGCAAGTTTGTCGCGTATCTCGTCGGATGTAGCCCAGTCCTTCATGGCCTTTGCCTTGTTGCGCTGTTCCAGAAGCATGTCAACAACCTTGCCGAATGCCTCCTCTCTTCCTGCGTTGTCGGTACTTGTACTCTTCAGAAGTCCAAGAATATCGAATGCGAACATGTCGAATACCTTCACAAGCTTCTCGAGTCCCTCAGGAGTGATTCCTGCTTTCCTGTCTGCGATGGTGTTGATGGTCTTTGTAGCATCGAATAGATGACTGATGACGATAGGGGTGTTGAGGTCGTCATTCATTGCCTCGTAGCATTTCCTTTCCAGTTCATCGGCAAAATCTGCACCGATGTTTCCGTCTTTTGACGGTGTCAGTTTCTGAAGTGTGTTCCATGCATCCATCAGTCTCTCCAGACCCTTCTCAGCAGCTTGCAGGGCATCGTTGCTGAAATCCACCGTACTGCGGTAGTGAGCCTGAAGGATGAAGAACCTTATAGTCATCGGACTGTATGCCTTCTCCAGTTTCTCATGGCTTCCGCTGAAGAACTCCGGCAGAGTGATGAAGTTTCCGAGACTCTTTCCCATCTTCTGACCGTTGATAGTGATCATGTTGTTGTGAATCCAGTAGTGAACCATGTCGTCGCCCTGACTTGCAACAGCCTGAGCGATCTCACATTCATGGTGAGGGAATACCAGGTCCATTCCTCCTCCGTGGATGTCGAAGTGGTTGCCGAGGTATTTCCTACCCATGGCAGTACATTCGCAGTGCCATCCCGGGAAACCGTCGCTCCAAGGACTCGGCCAACGCATGATATGTTCTGGCTGTGCTTTCTTCCAGAGCGCAAAGTCGGCCTGATTCTTCTTTTCGCCTACACCGGCAAGTTCACGTGAGTTGTTGATGATGTCATCCAGATTGCGTCCTGAGAGTTTGCCGTAGTGGTGTTTGCTGTTGTAAGCCTCAACGTCAAAATACACAGAACCGTTGCTCTCGTATGCAAAACCATTGCTGATGATTTCCTTCACCAGTTCCTCCTGTTCGATGATATGGCCTGAAGCATGTGGCTCGATACTTGGCGGGAGTACGTTCATCGCTCTCATTGCATCGTGGAATCGGTTCGTGAAGTACTGAGCCACTTCCATCGGTTCCAGTTCCTCCAGACGTGCCTTCTTAGCGATTTTGTCCTCACCCTCATCGGCATCATGTTCCAGATGACCTACGTCAGTGATGTTCCTGACGTATCTTACCTTGTATCCTACGTATTGCAGATACCTGAACAGAATATCAAAAGTGATTGCAGGACGGGCATGTCCCAGATGTGCATCACCATATACCGTAGGACCGCATACGTACATTCCCACGTGTGGAGCGTTCAGCGGTTTGAACACTTCCTTCTGACGTGTCAGAGTGTTGTATAGATAGATTGTTTGCATAATATATTATAGATTTGTTTCTATGATTTCCATCAGTCTCTTCACTGCTTCTTCCTCAGGGATGTTCTTCTCTATGCATTCCTTTCCCTTGTACAGGCTGACCTTTCCTTTGGCAGCCCCCACATATCCGTAGTCGGCATCAGCCATCTCACCCGGACCGTTGACAATACATCCCATGATGGCGATTTTCAGTGGCCTGCCTTCTTTCTGAAGGTTCGTTGAGGCGAATGCCTCCTTGATCTTGGCGATGGTAGCTTCAAGATTGTAGAGTGTTCTTCCGCATCCCGGACATGATATGAACTCAGTCTTCGTCATCCTTACCCTTGCAGCCTGCAATATGCCGAACGCCACAGGTATTTCCTTTTCGGGAGCCTCACTCAGACTTACGCGAATCGTGTCGCCTATTCCGTCCATCAGCAAAGCACCGATACCTACAGCCGATTTCAGTCTGCCGTCCTCTCCCTCACCGGCTTCCGTAACTCCAAGATGCAGTGGGAAGTGCATGTCTTCCTTGTCCATGGCTTTTACCAGGAGTCTTACACTCTCAACCATGACAGATGTGTTGCTGGCCTTGATGCTGACCACCACATCCTTGAAATCCTTCTTTACACATACCCTGAGGAATTCCATACAGCTTTCCACTATGCCCTCAGGAGTATCTCCGTATCGGCTCATGATCCTGTCGGAAAGTGAACCGTGGTTCACACCGATGCGTATGGCAGTCTTGTGCTCACGACAGATGTCAAGGAAGGCTGTGAACCTCTCCTCCAGCTTCACCAGTTCCTCGGCATATTCCTCATCAGTATATTCCAGATGCTGGAATTTCCGTGCCGGATCTACATAGTTCCCAGGGTTGATCCTTACCTTGTCGGCATAAAGGGCTGCTATGTCAGCCACTCTTGCGTTGAAGTGAACATCGGCAATGATAGGTACGTCATACCCGTCTCTTGCCAGTCCTTCCTTTATGTTTTTGAGGTTCAAGGCTTCACGTTCGCCTTGTGTGGTAAGTCGCACGTATTCACCGCCGGCATCGACTATACGTTCAATCTGTGCAACACAGCCTTCGGTATCCATAGTCGATACAGTTGTCATCGACTGTACCCTGATCGGGTTGTCCCCACCCATCGGGAGGTTCCCGACCATTACCTCATTGGTTTTCCTTCTCATTATTCTTTTTCCCTATTTTCGCTGTTTGCTTTTTACTAGCCGAAGGCTCCACATCACCACCCCACGATTACGAATATCCATGCACATGCAAATCCGATGAAGAAGCCTATAAGAATATCCCACAGTGTATGTTGTCTCAGATACATGCGTGCTGTACCAAGCAGTCCTGACAGCAATATCAACAGTGTCAGACCCCATACCGGATTGAAGTAGAACAACTCACCGAAAGCCACATAAGCCCCTGTGAATCCACCTATTCCCACCATGTGTGTGCTGACCTTCCATTTTATGTTGATGAGAGTACAGGTCAACTGAGCCACAAGTCCTGCAATCAGTATTCCTTTCATGAACTGTGCTGTGTTGATGGAGTTGAATACATACATGCACACAGCATAGCTGATGATGGTCATGATATATGGCACGAACCTGTTCTCTCGTGCACTCAACTGCTTGTGGGTCCATTTGTTGCTCCATCTGAATATGTTGATCCCGAATCTCGGAATCACTATTGTGAACACGGCAACTGCAACGAGAACGAATATCTTGTAGTTTATCGGCAGAAGCTTCAGATAACTGAAAAAGAACAGCCATGCAAAAGCCAGGAGAGGAGCATAGAACGGTGAAAATATCGCCGACATACCCTTGGCCATTCTTATCAGATATTTTTCTTTCATTTCAGTCTTCTTTTGGATGCTATTGGATATCCTAAGTTTTTTCTGTATTTTGCCACAGTGCGTCTGCTGATATTCATGCCCTGTTTCTCCAGCAATGTCACAATCTCGTCGTCAGCATACGGATGGTTTTTGTCCTCTCTGTCAATGAGAGCCTTGATTTTTTCGTTGACGTCGTTTCCGATGATCACTTCACCGGTTGCGTTTGTTCGTGTCCGTATGAAGAAATGTTCAAATGAATACAGACTTCCGTTCAAAAGCACATATTTTGATTTCTTCACCCTTGACACAGTAGAGATATCCACTCCGGCTTTCTTTGCCACGTCGTTGAGTATCATCGGCTTCAGGTCGTTGTCATCCTGACTGAGTATGAAATCCCGCTGGAGTTCCGTGATGGCTTTGGTGCAGACGTAGAGAGTGTGCCGTCTTTGTGCTATGGCGCTGATGAAGATATTGGCACTGTCAATCTGTTGTTTCAGATAGTTGTATGCCTCCTTCTCCTTTGCATTCATCCTGTCCCTGCTGCTTTGCAGACTTCTCATCTGTTCCATGTAATCAGGGTCGATACTCAGTCTGGGCATGTTGCCGTCGTTTACGAAGAAAGATATCTCACCTTCGGAATCAACATCTATTATCACATCGGGAATTGCCGTCTGAACCCTGTCCTTGGCACTTTCATTAAGAGCTCTACCTGGAGCCGGATTCATCTTCGATATCAGTGCAACGGCTTTCCTGACCTCCTCGTCGGTGGCTTTCAGTTTCTTGGCAATCAGGTTGAACTGCTTTAGCAACAGACCTTCGTAGAATTTCTCAATGATTCTGATGGCCAGCTGTCTGGTCTGGTCTTTTTCCGATCCAGTTGCAGCCTCAACCCTCCTGAGTTGTATTATCAGCGACTCCTGCAGGTTTTTTGCTCCGATTCCTGCAGGTTCAAGACTCTGCAGTATCTCAAGAGCCTCCTCCAGTTCCTGTACGGGAATATCTACGTTCATATAGATGAGCAGGTCGTCAGAGATCTTCTGAAGCGGAGTATCCATGAATCCGTCTTTGTCCAGACAGCCTATCAGGTACTGAACCAGTTCTTTCTGTCCTTCCGGAATGAAACACTCGCCTACTTGGTCATACAACTCATCGGCGAACGATCGGGTCTCTCCTATGGGGATTTCATAGTCGTTGTTGTCATATTTCGCCCTATGGAAACTTTCCCCACCGTCATCTTCGTCATACAGGACTCCGATATCCACATTGTCGTCATCGCCTCCTGACGTCTCATCGTCAGTGTACCCATCTTCCTCGTCATCATCTATGCCTTTGTCTCCCTTGGCGTTGTCAGTCGCCTCAAGCGTTATGTTGTCAATCACCTCGGAGTCCACTTTCTGCTCCAGTTCAGCCAGTGACATCTCCAGAGTTCTCACCAGCACCACTTGTTGTGGTGATAGCGTCTGGACCTGTTTTTCGGTCTGTGTCTGAACGAGCCTCTGTTTCATGACGGTATGTCTATCGTCTTCTTGAACCAAGTAGCATCAGGACATAGTAGAACAGTGTGCCCAATGAACTCAGTGCTGCTGCAACGTATGTGTATGCTGCTGCATGGAGTGCATCTGATGCTGCATCGTGAGTGATATTGTCCGTATAGCCTCTCTGGTCGAGCCATTCCACAGCCCTCTGGCTTGCATTGACCTCAACAGGCAGGGTGACAAATGCGAAAATCGTTGTAAAACTGAACAGAACCACACCTATCGCCAATATGGTCGGATTTCCTGTATAGCTGATCACGATCATTCCGATCAACAGCAGCCATTGCATCCATTTGCTTGCAAAACTCACTGTAGGTACCATCTTTGTCCTCAGACTCAGTGGGGCATAAGCCACTGCATGCTGAACGGCATGTCCGCATTCATGGGCAGCAACGGCTTCAGCCATTATGCTTTCGCTGTTGAATACCTCGGGACTCAGGTTCACGACTTTCTTCACTGGATCATAGTGATCAGTCAGATGTCCTTGTCCGCATACCACCCTCACATCATTGATTCCATGGTCTGAAAGCATCTTTTCAGCCACTTCACGTCCGGTGAGTCCCTTGAAACCTCTTACTTTGGAGTATTTCTCGAACTTTCTTTGCAGGTTCCACTGCACAAACCAACTCACAGCAGCTGTACCGATGAAAATAATCCAGTAGATAGCGTAACTGCTGTTGAGCAGCATATCAAGAATACTGTCGTCTCTCATAATCTTCTACGTTTAAAAATAAAGAATTACTTATGACAGCACAAAGTAAGTGCCAAATCAATATTACAGCAATGCCTTGATCTTGCTTTCAATGACGTCCTTCGTAGTACCGCCTACGAACTTGTCAACGACTTCTCCGTTCTTGATGAAGAACAAAGAAGGGATGTTTCTTACCTTGAACTGCTCAGTGAGTTCTTCAGCCTCTTCCACATTGACTTTGCCGATAATTACCTTACCTTCGTATTCTTTTGCAAGTTCCTCCACGAAAGGAGCAATCATTCTGCATGGGCCGCACCATTCTGCCCAGAAATCCAGCACAATCGGCTTACCTTCAGCAAGCACTGACTGATAATTTGAATCTGTAATTTCCATAATTTCTTTTTGTTTTTGGGATAAATAAAATATATTTGCAAAGGTAGGAATTTTTCCCCATTCAACGATGCTTTTTCCGATAATTTTTTTGGCATCCTCCCGATGGTCGGTAAAAAAAGGGCTGGCGCGGTGGAAATGAAAACATCAGTATGGGATTTTTTAGCCGCAGGCACTTTTTTATCTCAAAAGAAAACACAGATTTTTACCAGTGATCCGATTTAAATCAATGATTATTACATATAAAGTTGAACTTGCGAAACTTGAATGAGTTATTCCACTACGTTAAGTGGTTAAAAATAATAGTTGCCGTAGTGGTTTTTGTTGTGTTTTTCTTGCGTAATCGAAGAAAATGAATTAACTTTGCGCCTATTATTTGAAAAAAGTATAAAGAAAAGAATGATATCATGAACAAAATCAAGGCTATGGGTTATAGTATTCTATTTGCAGGATGCGGCATGTCGAGTCTGAGTTGCAGTCAGAAAACCGTTCAGGAGACAGAAGACGACTTCGTCTATGCCGATGAACGTTTTGCTGACCTTCAGATGCTCCGTTACAAGGTCGAGGGCTTCGAAGACCTTACCCTGAAACAAAAGACATTCATCTACTACCTCAGTGAGGCAGCTCTCTGGGGACGCGACATCCTCTTCGACCAGAACTGCAAGTACAACCTTCAGGTGCGCGATGTACTCGAAGATATCTATCAGTATTCCAAGGACAAGGAATCGGATGAGTTCAAGCAGATGGAAGTCTATCTCAAACGCGTATGGTTCTCCAACGGCATACATCATCACTACGGTTGTGAGAAGTTCGTACCCGACTTCTCCGAGGAGTGGTTCCGCAAACAGTATGAGCAGGTCAACGAAGGTGGCTGTGCATGCCGTGTGGCAGACCTTGACCTCATCTGTAAGGTCATCTTCGACCCTGCGTTCCTTGCTAAGCGTGTCAATCTGGCCGAGGGTCAGGACCTTCTCCTCACCAGTGCCATGAACTACTACGACGGAGTCACTCAGGCAGAGGCAGAAGACTTCTACAACACCATGAAGGCCGATTACCCCGACCCTGAACATCCAGTCATGTTCGGCATGAACAGCACTCTCATCAAGCGCGACGGCAAGTTGTTCGAGAAGAAATGGGTGGTAACCCAGAAGGGTGATACCGACCTCTACGGCAGACTCCTCTGGCATGTCGTCGATAACCTTCTCAAGGCTCGTCCTTATGCTGAAGACGAGAAACAGCAGCAGGTCATCGACAAACTGGTATCCTACTATCAGACGGGCGATCTCAAGACCTTTGACGAATACAGCATCCTCTGGGTTGAAAATACAGAACCGCTTGTTGATTTCGTCAATGGTTTCACTGAATGCTATGGCGACCCTCTCGGACTCAAGTGCTCATGGGAGTCCATCGTCAATTTCAAGGATGTGGAGGCCACGAAGCGCACGGAGACCATGAGTGCCAATGCACAGTGGTTCGAGGATAATGCTCCTATGGACGAGCGCTTCAAGAAGAAAGAGGTGAAGGGTGTTTCCGCCAAAGTTATCANNTGGTTCGAGGATAACTCACCTGTCGACCCTCAGTTTAAGAAGGACAAGGTCAAGGGCATCACTGCCAAGGTCATCAATGCTGCCATTCTCGGTGGCGACCTCTATCCATCTACAGCTATCGGCATCAATCTCCCTAACTCCGACTGGGTTCGCAAGGAACACGGCAGCAAGTC
>DCGE01000111.1:14129-21486 GCA_002314525.1 Prevotellaceae bacterium UBA1786
ACCGACCTTCACGAATGTCTTGGCCATGGCAGCGGCAAACTCCTTCCTGGGGTTGATGGCGACAGTCTCAAGGCATACGGTTCTACCATAGAGGAAACACGTGCCGACCTCTTCGGTCTCTATTATGTGGCTGATCAGAAGTTGGTGGATCTCGGTCTCACTCCGGATCCTGATGCATACAAGGCACAGTACTATACATATATGATGAACGGTCTTATGACCCAGCTCGTTCGTATCAAACTCGGCGACAGCATCGAAGAGGCCCACATGCGCAACCGTGCCATCATCGCTCGTTGGTGCTATGAGAATGGTAAGGCAGAGAATGTCGTTGAACTCTTCAAGCGCGACGGCAAGACTTACCTCCGTATCAATGACTACGAGAAACTACGTGCTCTTTTCGGTAAGTTACTTGCTGAAATCCAGCGTATCAAGAGTACTGGCGACTATGCGGCTGCTCAGAAGATGGTTGAGACATACGGTGTCAAGATCGACCCACAACTCCACAAGGAGATCCTGGAACGCTACGAGAAACTCGACCTTGCTCCTTACAAGGGTTTCATCAACCCTCGCTACACTGCAGTCAAGGATGCCGACGGCAATATCATTGATGTCAAGATCGACTATACCGAGCCTTATGCCGACCAGATGTTGCGTTACGGCAAGGACTACGGAAAAAACTATATAGATTGAACGAAGAGATAAAACATATCAAGCAGGAACTGCGTTCCGTTATGAACGGAGTTGCGTCGGCAGCCATGCGCAGCAGTGCCGATTACCGTGTCAACTTCGGTGTCGAACTGCCTCGTCTGTGTGAGATGGCTGACGATATCCGGAAGGATAAAGATGCGGTGGCTCTTCATCCGCTTTCACAGCAGTTGTGGAAGGAGAACGTGCGTGAGTGCCGCATCCTTGCACTGATGCTGCAGCCTGTCCAGACCTACGACGAGGAACTCTGCGATATATGGGTTTCTCAGATCCATACTCCCGAACTGGCTCAGATTGCAGCCCTCCACCTCTTCTCCCGTCTTCCGTTCGCCCTCCCTAAAGCCCTTGAATGGATAGCAACCGATGTCACTATCCATGGCGATATCCTCCCAATCTGTGGCTACGCAACCCTCCTTCACCTCAACCGTATCTCACCGCTCGACGAAAGAACAATACAGGAAGTTGATGATCAGGTATCGGCAACCGTTGCTGAAAGTCTGTCTCTGAAAAAACTGATATTCCAATGGACAAATATCTTCAGGCCGAAAAAATCCTAAGGGAGTATATGGAGGAGAAGAAACTCCGTCGCACCCCTGAGCGCTTCCATCTGCTTAGGGCTGTGTATGGATTCGACAAGCACTTCACCGCTGATCAGCTCTATGAATACATGCTCAGAATATACCGTGTGAGCCGTGCCACTGTCTATAGCAATCTCGACCTCTTCGTTCAGGCCGGACTTGTAGTCAAGACTCTGGTCCTCAACTCTGTACAATACGAGAAATGCCTTGGCATGAAGCCTCATCACCATATGATATGCACCCGTTGTGGTGCTGTCAGGGAATTTGAGGATCCGAAGATAGACCTTGCTGTCAATTCAGCTCGCTATGTTCGTTTCATGCGCCATTCCTATTCACTCTGTGTCTTTGGCATCTGTTACAAGTGTCAGGCAAAGGTGAACCGAGAAAAGAGAAAACAAAAGCAACTGGCTGAGATGATGAAAATCGAAGCCCAAAGTCAAGATAAGAAATGACAAAAGCAGATGTATTAATCGGTCTTCAGTGGGGAGACGAGGGGAAAGGTCTGTTTACAGACTACCTCGCTTCGCGTTATGATGTTGTCGCCCGCTTCAATTGCGGTCCGAACTGTTCTCGTACCATTCCGTTCGGAGTGGGCCACAGCGATAAACTGTTCATACTCGGCAATGGTGTATCTATTGCCCCTGATCGTTTCATGGATGAGGTCCGACAGCTTGAGGCTGCCGGTGTCCATCTGCGTGAACGTCTCCTGATATCCAAGAAGGCTCATCTCGTTATGCCTTCCCACCGGCTTCTCGATACTGCCATCGAATCGGTCCGTGCCGAGAACAAGATTGGCACTTCAGGTCAGGGTGTCGGTCCTGTCATATCCGACAAGGTCAACCGCATCGGACTTCAGGTTGGTGATATCCAGAACCGTTTTGCGGAGAAGTTTGCTACCCATAAGGCTCAGCATGAGACTACCATGCGTACAATGCACTACTACTCGCCATACGAAATCAAGGAGGTCGAGGCTAAGTGGCTCGAAGGTGTTGAGTGTATGAAGCGTTTTCAGTTCGTTGACACTGAGCGCCATATCAACAACCTCCTTCGTGATGGCAGTAAGATACTCTGTGAGGGTGGACGCGGAACCATGCAGGATATCGATTTCGGTTCTTATCCGTTTGTGACCAGCGATCATACCGTCAGTGCATCGGCATGTCTCGGTCTTGGCATTCCTCCTACGGCGATAGGTGAGGTGTATGGCATCATGAAGATCTACAGCACACGTGTAGGTTCAGGTCCTCTGCCGACCGAACTCTTTGATTCCAATGCCCGTAAGATGCGCGACAGGTTTGCAGGAAAGACTTCCGGTTCACAGCAGGAGATCCGTTGCGGCTGGATTGATCTTGTGGCACTCACGTATGCCATTATGCTCAACGGAGTGACGAAACTGGTCCTCACCGATTGCAACGCACTTGACGACTTCGATACCATCAAGGCTTGTGTAGCTTATAAGAAAGATACTGATTTCATCGATTACTATCCTTATGGAATCACCCGTGACGAGGTCGAACCTATCTATATGGAGATGCAGGGCTGGAAACAGAACTTGGGTGAGATACGTTCCGAGTCTCAGTTGCCGGAGTCTTTTGTTGAGTTCATCCAGTTCCTCGAGAAGGAACTCGGCATGCCGATATCCTATCTCTCCATGGCATCCGATACCGAACACATCATCGAGCGTCAGATAAAGAAGTCATGATGACAGGCGATTCTGAGTGCTGTGGAATGCATACTTTCTGCGAGAAGACAGGGCAGTACAACGGTCCTACGGCAGAAAACTATTTTGAAGACGAGGAACTCGACCGATACAGGGGGCGCAGTTCCGATGACTATACCGATGACGAGATAGCCGAATTCCGTGAAGTCCTCTATACCATGCGCCTTGACGAAGTGTCCGACTGGCTATCCTCCCTCGTCATCCGCGAGGTCAACCTCCCCGACAGCCTCAAGGATGAGGCTATAATCCTGCTTGAAGAGCAAAATTAGTTAGGAGTGTCCTCAATCAGCCGTACTTGACTGATACTCAATCCCGAAGCCGGCCTTTTTCAGGTTCTCCCAAAAGCCTGGATACGACTTCTCCACGACTTCAGGCTCATCGATAACCACCTTTCCGTATCTCAGGGCACATCCTGCAAAGGCCATCGCCATCCTGTGGTCCCGATATGTCTCCACCGGCTCTGGCTGCCACTGTTCCTTGTGCATTTCCGTCAGGCTGATAGCATCCTCATCAATCCTGATGCCGAATCCCATCTTTCCCATTTCCCTCCTCAAGGCCTCCAGACGGTCTGTCTCCTTCAGCCTCAGGTTCTTGACACCGGTGAACCGGAACGGTCTGCCTGCCATACAACAACTCACCACCACAGGCTGAACCAGATCGGGACAGTCCTTGAAGTTCCATTCAAATACTCCGTCGCACTTATCCATCTCGTCAAAAATCTGTCCTATTGTTCTGTCTCCCTGGATGCTGTCGTCTTTCAGTCCTGTAAGTCGGATGCCTTCTGGGTCGAAATCAGTGAATCTCTTCATCAGGTACTTGATCTCCAGCCAGAAAGCCGCTGCACTCCAGTCGGCTTCAACAGCAAGTGTTTTGTTGCTTTTCCAGTCATCAATCAGTTTCTGGGTCATCTCAATGTATGGCTGCGAAGATGGCATACCTTTTATATATATATCCAATCCGTTTCTGAATCTGTCAGCCACGAGCATCAGCGCAGATACATACTGCGAACTCTCCGAACCGTCGATTTCCACCTTTCCGCCTTCCGGCACTTCATCACACTGTATCAGCAACGGAGGAAACCCTTCTTTCCCTTGGTATTCAATCCTTGCTCCTGCCTGTTTCAGTGCATCGACCAGAGGCTTCACGGGACGCTGGCAGAGCCTTTCCGTTCCGGTAAGCAGCCATGTACCTTCAGTAACCGCACAGAGGGCACTTACGAACCTCATTGCCGTTCCTGACGCGTGCAGATCGATGGTGATAGGTTCCTGTGAGTTGTTGGTTCCGCATACAGTCTTCACGGCATGTGCCATGACCTTGATGTCGTCGCATAGGTCTTCCTGTGATGATAGCATCTGCAGCGTGGTCTCAGGAGCCAGAATGAGCATGCGGTTGACGATGCTCTTCGACATCGGCAACCGCACACTGTATTCCGGTTGAACCACCGGTCGGGTTATGATGAGTCTTTTCACACTTCTTCTACATGTCAAATTCGTATGTCTCCTCCTCGAAGTCCTTGACCACGGCATCGAAACCGCTGCCGCCCGAACGCTGAGGGATAGGAACTGTATCCATGTCGATCTCCATGGTGAGCACACCACCTCTATAGTGTCTTCTCAGTGTCTCGGTCACGTCAAACACCATGGTGCTGTCCATACCGTTGTTGAACTGAACCGTCATACCGATATAGTGAGGGATACTGTCGTTGACGGTAGCACGTGTCTTGATTTCGTATGGGTTGGTGTTACAGATACCGAACGATGTCAGACGTCCGCCTACGATATCAACTACCTCACCTTTGTTCTTACCGTTCTTGATCGTGATGTTGTTCTTCATTCGGTCATTGAAATACACGTTGATGTCCTGATTTCCAGTCATACCTGTATTCATGTTGGTTTTGTACGCCATACCTGTCAGCACTGCATTTCCATCGACTGCCGACAGTCGTCCTCTGTTGTTGTGGATGATCAGCTGAGGCAGATAGATATATACCAGTGGCTGCAGTTCGCCTTTGAGTTTCTTGTAGTAGATGCGCTTCACTGGGTCGTAGTAGTCGTAGTCATCTACGTTTGTAGTGATGTGTACCTTTGTGATGTAGTCGGCAAACAGGTCTTCAGGCTGATAGTATGTTTGGTTGGTTACAGCCGACTCGGCACCTGTACGAACCGAGTACATCGTCTTGTTCGTACGTGCTATGGTATTGTCGAGGTCGCTTTCGTCGATGATGATACTCTGCACACCGTCTTTCGTCTGTATGGTGTTCCACAGCAGCAGGTCGTACCAGCCGAAGTTATATGAAGCCTTGAAGTTCTTTCCATCTACATGGTGGCTTGTCACGATGTAGTGAGGAGCCACTGAATCGGCAAGGTTATAGTATCTTCTGAGCTCGAACGACTTCGGTTCGGTGTATCCGATAGGACCGAATATCGCACTGTCCTTGATATCCCAACCATATTCCCATTCCAGTTTCCAGTCGATTTCCCATTCGTATTCCCATATCACCTCGATATCCAGATCCACCATCGGGAGTTCAGGCCATTCAATATCGATTCCGTCATACAGATGCAGAGGCGGTTCCACACTGCAACTGAACAATGAGGCAATGGTAAAGGCGATTGTAACAACGCCTATACTGATAAAAGATGTTCTTTTATTTCTTTTCATAGCGTTGTTTTTTGTATCGAAGTAAGTCATAACTGATTGTCACACCGATTCTTGTCGGTCCAATCCAATTGTAGCGGTACTGGCGCTCCTTGAACAGGCTTGGCTTATATTGCCAGTCGTAATAATACAGACCATCTTCGGCACCGTCGGTAGGGTGACCGTAGAGGTATGGGTCATATTTGCATGTCATGTATCCAACCTGAAGGTTGAATTCCAGTTTCCAGTGCTTGTCCTTGCTGATTGGCATCACGTAGCCGGCACCGAGACCACCGCCTACACCTTCACCTTCCCAGCCTTTGTACTTGCTGAAACCAATTCCGAACACGCCTGTGTGGATGTATGCCTGAGCATAGAAGCCGGTGAAGTCGGCATCACCGCGGAAATACCTGCGGGCTTCAAACTGCCAGTTCCTGAACTGGAAGAACTTGTGTTTCGGATAGTAGTTCTGCCACCAAGGTATGTCAAGACTTGCGCCTGCTGTCCAGTGACCGTGACGTGGGTAGAATTCAATGGCAACATTTGGGATTGGAGCAAATCCATACTGAGGCAGGTAGAATCCGTAGAGAAGCAGGTTTGTCTTCACAGCCAGCATAGGCTGTCCCCATTCGTAGTATTCTACGACTGGTGCTGGTTCAGCCACAGGTTCCTGTACTGGTTCCTCTACAACTACCGGTTCCGGAACAACGACGGGTTCTGGTTCCGGTTTCACGATGATATTCACGATAAGGTTCAGGTTGGCACCACGGATATAGGGGAAGACCTTGGTATCCAGTTCTTTCCATGTCCTTCCGCCGTAAAGGTTCTTCAGCCTGTTCTTGCGGGTGTAAATTGTCTGTCCCTTCTTGTTGACCGTTATCTCAGGAACGTTCTTGATGATACTGATGACTGTGTCTTTGTCTTTGAGGTCAGATGCCTTGACCCTTTCGAGCACTTCGTCCCAGTCTTCAGTCTTCTGTGACACCTGCCATTTCACTTTGTCGGTGAAGAGGCCCGGATAGTTGGCTTCCAGGATTTTCTTCAGTGAGGCACCGCGCTGTTCTGCCAATAGCTTATTGCCTGCATACGAACCTTCAGGTGAAGCCGAACCGATGATGTGCACGTCGTTGATGGTGTAGCTGTCATTGAAGGTGTTCAGGTATTTCTTCAGCTTCTCGTACTGTTGAGCATTGTCCAGGTACTCAATGTCGAAGAATGTTGAAGAGCGTCGGAAGAGAAACTTGACCGAGATAGAGTCCGTCTTGTCTTCGGTCATAGCTTCAGCCGACAAACTGCCTATCATGGCAAACAGACATGTCATGATAAGAGTTTTGTGTAGCCATTTTATCCCCTTGGGATATCTATAGCCATGTTTTTTTATTTCTTCAAACATTATTGATGTTGTAATTGTCCCGAGTATAAATCTTACAATATATTGTATTTGGGCACAAAGTTACGAAAAACATCCCATTCCACCAAATTTTTATGGTGAAAAGTGGAGCCTCGGTATATTTGCAGGCATGGTGTGGAGCCTTTGGCTCGTTGACTCGAAAAAAGCAAACAGCGAATGGCAAACAGCGAAAGTTAGTAATCACGGATAGGTTCGGCAGGCTCATCAACCAAGTGGCAGTGATTGCGCTGGAGTTGGAGGGATGGAGGTGAGACATAGGTAGTATTTAACGGTTAATCAGCCCGGAGATAGCTGTCGCGTGCCAAAACG
>DCGE01000111.1:21601-23852 GCA_002314525.1 Prevotellaceae bacterium UBA1786
CGGGGTTCTTCTCGCCAGTCGTACATGTTCCACGCCTCAGCTATCGTTGAGGTGGATGAGGGCAGTTGGTCTGGCAAGTCTAGTATTGCTAGTTCCTCTATAAGTGCTAGTTATTCTAGTATTGCCAGCCCTCTCTCACAGAAAAAACTTTTGAAAAATAATTACACAATCACACAATGGTGTAACTCGTTGTTGATTAGTTGCTTATGATTAATTTCCAGTGTGTAATTTTGTTTGCAAAAATGTCACAAGTTGTGATTTTAGGCTTCATTTTTCCATAATATCACCAAAATTACACACAAATTACACACTCAAACTGTTGTGTATCAACTAAATACGTTGGTGTGTGTAATTTTGTTGATTTTTTTGCAAAAGTTTTTTTTGCGGAAAACGGTTGCCTAAAAATGGCTAAGACACGTAGTGGTTTAACGCCAACGTACCAAAGACCCTTCACTATTCATTCTCTTCTCTGTTCCTGAGCCTGTCGAAGGATGCCTCCCTCAGGCATTTTTTCAGATCGTGATACACCCCTTCCGGGTCGAGTTTCTTGAGGATGCGCGATTTGGCCACCCGCAGACTCTCACGGCTGATATCCAGAGTTGTTGCAATCTCATCGTTCGACTTGTCCTTCATGATCAGTTCACAGAGAGCCTTCTCGCGTTTGTTGAGAATGTCAAGATGGTCGGTTTGTCTCTTTCTTGCTGTCCTGACTCTGTTGGCTGCAGCCTTGCCTTCTTCCTCTGTCTTCGCATTTTGTGCCATCAGTGCCAGTTCCTCCTTGTGTTCCTTCACGTATTCCTGGCGGTACATCATAGGAGTCATGCCGTATGCAGACTTGAAGGCCGAGCTGAAAGTGGTGAGTGAACTGAATCCCGACTGCGAGGCTATGTCGTTGAGCTGGTAGTTCTGCCAACTCTCCAGAAGGTTCTTGGCGTGTTCAGTCCTGAGTTCCCTGATGTACGAGTGGAAAGTCTTGCCCATCACGTTGTTGAGGAAGTACGAGAGGTATCTTTCGTTTGTGCCGATTGCCTTTGCAACATCTGTACTGGTGATATCCGGCTGTAGGAAGAGTTTTCGGCCTTCAAACATCTTCTTCAGGTTTTTTGCTATTGAACTGTATGCCAGTGAGAGTTCTATTGCCTCCTCAGTGTCGTCGAGGTTACCCTCTCCTCTGTCAGCATTGACGGAGATGCTGCCCTTGTTTTTCTTCTTTGCTTTTTCGCTTTCAGTCTCCAGTTCCTTTGCAAGATATTCGTTGGCAGGCTTTTGTTCCTTGATGTAGAAGCAGGCTGCCGTGATGGTAGTGATGTCGAGTATTACACCCAGCACATGCCATGTAAGACTTGGTGAAGAGGCTGAGATGACGTAGAACACCATCGAGACGGTGAACAGCATGATCAGTTTTTGTACCCATGCAGCCGAGTGCCCTTCGGTGTTTGAATACATGTTCTTCACGGCCTTCTCGTATTTCAGGTATCTGTATTCGCCGAATACGAAGAACCACAGACAGTACAGTATGGTTACTCCCCAACTGATGTTATATACCAGGTCGCTTTGCCAGTACAGGAATGCCAGCAGTGCGGCAGTAGGTCCCAACTCGCTGAATATACAGAACCTCAGGAACCACCACTTGCTTTTCTGCGGAATGATGATACTTAGCAGCAGTGTGGCAGCCATAGGTACGGCGAAGAAGTATATCATGTGGTCCACACGGAACAATACTTCGTTCTCCTCGTAGTTTGTGAACGCCTCGATTGAATAGATATCGAACAGCATCGATATGAACACTGCAAAGCACATGGCGGCAGTGTATCCTCTGAACAATCGGCCCTTGAACGGTGACAGACAGAAGTATATTGCGTTGCAGAGATACACACCGCCTTCTATTCCTGCCAGTCCGATGTAATAATTCAATGGAATGTTTAACTCGTCCATATTTGTATTTTTTAGTTGTCAGTATTCTCTATTCAGATTTTTCTCCAGATTTTCAGTCAGGACGTTGTTTAAGATTTTCTGTTTATCAAGAATTTCCAGAATTTGAGAAGTGCTCCTCGTACGGAGCATTGCTGGTGTCGTCGATGTGATTCCACCCGTAATTGTCGCTGCGACAACTTCTCTAATTCCTCTAATTCTTGATCTAAAAAACTTTATCCATACAATAATCCATAATGAAAATCTCACTTAAAATGCGCTCCAATTCGTCGCTTTATCGGGTCATTTTTGGTGGATCGGGCTTTCAGCCCTCGAAATC
>DCGE01000111.1:23912-25439 GCA_002314525.1 Prevotellaceae bacterium UBA1786
AAGGGGTCAGACCCCCTGAGTCACTAAACCCTTAAACCCTTAAGCAGCCGATTGGTACCACAAGCACATCGTCCTGCGGTCTTTTATATGCATAGTCACCTATTCCTGTAAGTACCATCAAAAACGATGGATCCTTCATTTTTGCAGTATCAATCTTATCAGCCAGTTTTTTAAGGTTGGCGGCTCCTTCGTTGATGAGGTTTTCACCGCCTAATTTTATCTCTACAAGTCCGTACTTTCCGTTTTCCAAATGAACCACGGCATCACATTCAAGATTGTTCTTGTCCCTGTAATGATAAACAGAGCCACCGATGGCATCTGCATACACTCTGAGATCACGGACACATAGGGTTTCAAGAAGTAATCCAAATGTGTTCAGGTCGTTGATCAAGTCGTCAGGTCCCAAGCCAAGTGCGGAAGTCGCTATTGACGGGTCGGCGAAATACCTCGTGTCAGAAGTGCGGATGGCAGTCTTGGAACGGAGGTTAGGATTCCATGCGATTGAATCTTCGATAACAAAGATTCTTTTTAAGGCTTTCAGATAAGCGTGGATTGTGTTTTCGCTTATGTCTTTGTCTTCGTTGGCACGGATATCTGCGAGAATCGTCCCCACCGAGGCCTGCGACCCCTGGTTCCTTGAATATGACCGCATAAGTCTTTTGGTAAGTTCATAGTTGCGTTCAATATCATCGACCCTTGAGATGTCATATCTGCATACAGCCTCGTAATACTCCTTGGCTTGGATCAGAGCAGCTTTTCTGCTGATTTTTGTTAATGCTTTCGGCCAACCGCCTCTACAAGTAAGAAAAGCAAGTTTATCTATGTCAATATGGCTTTCCCCATCTACCGATTCTGGGTTCCTGAATAATTCGGCAAGGCTCACATCGCCTGTTGAATCACCAGACTCCCATAGGCTCATGGTTCGGAGTTTCAGCCATGCCATACGGCCCGTTCCAGAATGATATATGCCGTTCTGTTTCGGTGGTACTGCAGATCCTGTGAGGATGAACTGTCCGTCATCATTTCTTTTGTCCACTTCATTTCTCACGGCATCCCATAGTTGAGGTGCCATCTGCCACTCGTCAAGAAGTCTCGGGGTGTCGCCCTTAAGCAGACGTTTGACATTTGTCTGTGCCAAAGCGAGGTTTTGGCTTTTTGTATCGGGATCTGCCATAAACAGGATGCTTTTAGCCTGTTGCATCGCCAGAGTGGTCTTTCCGCAATACTTCGGTCCCTCAATCAGCACAGCCCCCATAGCCTCTAATTTATCGGTTAGAATTTGGTCTGCTACGCGTTTTTTATAATTGTCCATGTTGCTTTTATTCTTCTATTTTTTACGAGTGCAAAGTTAGCAATAAATTATGAATTATCAACAAATTGTTAAACAAAATATGACGTTTGGCTGTTTTTTGATGTGACGTTTGGCCGTTTTTTGATGTGACGTTTGGCTTTGTCACTCACTACTACGAAAATCTTTTCTGCCGCCCCTCGATTCAAAATCTTAAACAACATCCTTACTGAAAATGC
>DCGE01000028.1:0-169 GCA_002314525.1 Prevotellaceae bacterium UBA1786
ACACGAGAGAGCATTCTCATTGTTGTATTTCAGAATGGAGGTGTAGGCCTCGTGGGCAAGTTCCACGTATTCTGCCACCTTGTCAGCCTCCTTGTCAATGGTAGCCCATAGTAATCGTTCGCAGTTGGAGATGGTCTTGGCTATTTCCTTCCAATTGCCCGTTTCAAGA
>DCGE01000028.1:274-1068 GCA_002314525.1 Prevotellaceae bacterium UBA1786
AGGGCTGTGAGGGCATCGTCCTTGGAGTGTATCTGCTTCAAATCATTCTTGAAGTTATTCACCAGTACAGGTACCTTACCACCTTCAAGAACAGTCAGGATGTCCTCCTTCAGACCGTCGTAGTTGAGGGCGATAAGTTTGTTGATGGTTTCAAACGACGAGGTGTTCTTCCAGTAAGAATCAATAGTATGGTCTAATATAGCACAATACACCGAGTTAGGGTTGTACATGTGACGGCCGTTGATAAGGTAGCCGTTGTACCATTTCTTTACAGAATCAAAGTTCAGGTCGTGTTCCTCGCAAAGATCCCTCACCTCGTCTTCGGTAAATCCATAGAACTCTGTCAGGTTCTTTGAATCTACCATCGTATATTCACGGAAATTGTTCAGTGCCGACTCATCCTCTATTTTCTTGATTGGCAGAATGCCGGTAATATATCCCAAGGCAAGGAAAGTCTTCGACTCCTCACTCTTGAAGATGGAATGAAGGAACTGCAGATACTTATGCACCAGGTCCTGACGGTCGGCATGGTTGCGGACGACGCAGTCCCATTCGTCGATGATGAAGACGAAAGGACATTGCGACACTCTGTGAACCTGCGCTAAGACATCCTCCAATGTGGTGTCGTAGTTGATGTCAGGATACTCCTCCTTGATATCCCGGAAAACCCTTGCTACAATCTTCTCTACGAGATCATCCTTGTAATGGTCTGCAAATGTAGCGACGTCCAGATGAATCACATTGTACTTGTTCATGTGTTCTTCAATCCCCTGCACCTTACTGATTTTGAAGGG
>DCGE01000028.1:1160-9328 GCA_002314525.1 Prevotellaceae bacterium UBA1786
GCCTGTGACTTACCAAAGCGGCGGGCATGACTGACGGCAATGCAGTTCTTTTCTGCATTGATATAGAGGTTCAGTTGCTGGATAAGCAATGTCTTATCAACATAGATGGTTCCTCTTGTTGCTTTTCTGAAGCTCTCGTTACCTGGATTGAAGTATAGTCCCATAATTTCCGTATTTATCCAATTTGGATGCAAAAATAATACTTTTTCTCCAATCTTCCAAATTAATTAAATGATTATAACACAATAGGCACGAAAACATATTACAAATATGACAGCAAGAGCGCATTTTTTACATCTGATATACGGACAAAACGTGAAAAGATGCGGACAATTCATGAAATTCACAAACCGTCTGTGTTTGGTGTGACGCAAACTGCGTTGAACGGGTATTTATTGTTGTATAACAATTATTATGCTCAATTTTAGTGCAAAATAACATAAATAATTGTAAAAACAACGATTACCTCAGAAATATTTAGTAACTTTGTACCCGAAACGGGCATTTTGTCGTTTGTGGACATCTTACGCCATGATTTCCTCTGTTGTAGGGAGGCATCATACGAGGATGACACATCGCAATCTTAGCCGCGTATGTTTAACCGGTCTCTACCTCCCCCTCCGTATCGGGGCATGGCGAGAGGTCATTAAAGTCACCAAAACAAACAACAGCAATGAAAGTACTGAAATTCGGTGGAACCAGCGTTGGTTCCGTTGAGAGTATCCTTAGCCTGAAGAACATCGTCCTGAACGAGGCTAAGGAACAACAAGTAGTAGTAGTGGTAAGCGCACTCGGGGGTATCACGGACAAGCTCCTGAACACATCGCGCCTTGCCGTAGAAGGGAAAGAGGAATGGCGTCAGGAGTTCAACCTCATGGTTGACCGCCATCACAAGATGATCGACACCATCATCACTGACGCAAAGAAGCGTGAGATTCTGTTCAACACCGTTGACACACTGTTAGAACAGCTTCGCTCTATTTATTTCGGTGTCTATCTTATTCATGATTTATCTCCAAAGACACAAGATGCCATCGTTTCATACGGTGAGCGTCTGTCATCACAGATATGTGCCACACTCATTGATGGCGCACACTGGTTTGACTCGCGTGACTTCATAAAGACCGAGTACAAGAACAACAAGCACACTCTTGACTCAGAACTGACAAATCAGCTCGTCCGCAAGACATTTGCTGATCTGCCTCGCATATCACTCATCCCAGGCTTTATTTCAAAAGACAAGAACAACGACGAGACAACAAACCTCGGTCGTGGCGGTTCTGACTATACTGCAGCTATCGTAGCAGCAGCACTCGATGCCGAAGTGCTTGAGATATGGACTGACGTTGACGGCTTCATGACTGCCGACCCACGTGTCATCCCAACAGCATATACCATCAACCAGTTGTCATTCATCGAGGCAATGGAGCTCTGCAACTTCGGTGCTCAGGTAGTGTATCCGCCTACTATCTATCCTGCCTGCGTAAAAAACATACCGATTCTCGTAAAAAACACATACAATCCAGAGGGCCAAGGTACTATCATCATGCAGGAATGCAAGGAGGAGAGCCGTGCTATCAAAGGTATCTCATCGATTAACAACACAAGCCTCATCACTGTCTCAGGTCTTTCAATGGTAGGTGTTATCGGTGTGAACCGACGTATCTTCACCACTCTGGCGGAAAACGACATCAGCGTGTTCCTCGTGAGTCAGGCTTCATCGGAAAACAGTACATCAATCGGTGTAAGGAACGAAGACGCTCAACTCGCATCGGAAGTCCTGAACAGGGAGTTCTGTAAGGAGATCAGCACCGGTGCGATGTTCCCAATGAAAGTAGAAAAGAATCTGGCCTCAGTAGCTGTGGTAGGTGAGAACATGAAGCATACTCCCGGCATTGCAGGTAAGTTGTTCGGTACACTCGGAAGGAACGGCATCAGTGTGATTGCATGTGCACAGGGTGCTTCGGAGACAAACATATCATTCGTCGTTGAGAAAGACTCACTGAGGAAATCACTCAACGTGATACATGACAGTTTCTTCCTTTCAGAATACCAGGAACTGAACCTGTTCATTTGTGGCATCGGCACTGTGGGAGGAAAACTCATTGAACAGATCATCTCGCAGAGAGAAAAACTGATGAAGGAACGCAACCTGAAACTCAACATCGTAGGTATTGCCAATAGCCGGAAGGGAGCCTTCACCCGTGCGGGAATTGATCTGGAACATTATAAAGAGATACTTGAAGGCAGTGAACCATGCGATATCCAGAGACTGAAAGATGAGGTGATTGGAATGAATATCTTCAATTCCGTATTCGTTGACTGTACAGCAAGTCAGGACGTGGCTGGACTCTACAAGGACTTCTTCGAACACAGCATATCAGTTGTTGCAGCAAACAAGGTTGCCGCCTCATCCGACTACGAGAACTACGCTCAGCTGAAGGCCTTAGCAAGAAGGAAGAACGTGAAGTTCCTGTTCGAGACCAATGTAGGTGCAGGACTGCCTGTCATCAACACGATCAACGACCTCAGCAACTCAGGCGACAGAATCCAGAAGATTGAGGCCGTACTGAGTGGTACACTGAATTTTATCTTCAATACCATTTCGGCAGATATTCCATTCAGCGAAACGGTAAGAATGGCAAAGGAACAAGGATACAGCGAACCCGATCCGCGCATCGACCTGAGCGGAAAGGACGTAATGAGAAAAATTGTCATCCTCTCGCGCGAAGCCGGATACAAGGTCAACCAGGAAGACGTGACAGCCGACTTGTTCATTCCTCAGGAGTTCTTCAGCTGCACCATGGATGAGTTCTGGAAGAACCTACCATCGCTGGATGCAGACTTCGAAAGCCGCAGAAAGGTCCTCGAAGAAGGCGACCGGCGCTGGAGATTCGTAGCAAGCATGGAGGAAGGCAAATGCAGTGTGGCTCTGAAAGAAGTTGACCAGCACCATCCGTTCTACGGACTTGAGGGTTCAAACAACATCATCATGCTCACCACTGAACGCTATCACGACTACCCTATGCTCATTCAGGGCTATGGTGCAGGAGCAAGTGTAACTGCAGCCGGAGTGTTTGCTGACATAATGAGTATTGCGAATATCTGATATTTGCAGTTAGGAGTGAGAATTTAGCGAGGTAAATTGAAACACATTATTATATTAGGTGACGGCATGGCCGATCACAAGGTGAAAAGATTGGGGGACAAGACTTTGCTGCAATATGCAAAAACCCCTTATATGGACTTACTGGCACGTGAAGGACAGTGCGGTATGATGGATACCGTGCCTCAAGGATACATGCCAGGAAGCGAGGTTGCCAATATGACCATACTCGGTTACGATATGGATGAGGTATATGAAGGTCGCGGACCTCTGGAGGCTGCGAGCATAGGTTACGAGATGCAGCCCGGCGACATGGCTATGAGGTGCAACATCATCTGTCTGGAAAACGGCATCATCAAGAACCATCATGGTAATCACATGACAACAGAGGAAGGGGCCGAACTTATCCGTCAGCTCGACAGTCAACTCGGCAGCGACAGGATTCTGTTCATTCCGGGAATACAATACCGTCATCTTTTAGTCATCAAAGGTGGAGACAAGCACATAGAATGTGCCCCGCCCCATGATCATCCGAACGAAGTATGGAAAGAACTGCTGCCAAAGGCCGAATGTCAGGAAGCAGAGAATACAGCCGAACTGCTCAAGGAACTAATACTCAAATCGCAGGAGATTCTTCCGTCAGGACTTTCCATCTGGCCTTGGAGTCCTGGATACAGACCTAACATGGTTCCGATCGGCGAGACATTCCCAGAAATCAAGGCTGGCAGTGTGATTACTGCCGTAGATCTGATAAGAGGGATTGGCCATTATGCAGGACTGAGACTCATTGATGTTCCAGGTGCCACAGGACTGGCAGATACAAATTATGAGGGAAAGGCCCAGGCTGCCATCGAAGTTCTGAAGGAAGAGGACTTTGTGTTCCTGCATCTTGAGGCAAGCGACGAAGCAGGGCATGACGGAGAACTGGAACTGAAGCTCCAGACCATAGAGAACCTTGACAAGAGAATTGTAGGTCCGGTGTATGAGGCACTGAAGGACGAGGATGTGGCTATTGCCGTACTTCCCGACCACCCTACACCAGTGGAAATCAGGACCCACCTCGGAGAGCCTGTTCCATTCCTCGTATGGAAGAAAGGGATAAAAGCAGACTCCGTACAGCACTTCGATGAGGAATCATGTGCTGAAGGTTCACTGGGCCACCTGAAAGGAAACGAATTTATAAAAACATTCATGAACATATGAAATACTACTCAACCAACAACCAGTCATCTATGGCTACGCTTCAGGAGGCTGTAGTAAAGGGACTTGCTTCTGATAAAGGACTGTATATGCCTGAGACTATCAAGTCGCTTCCGATGGCCTTCTTCGAAGAGATTCAGGACATGAGTTTTCAGGATATCGCATACAACGTGGCATCGGCTTTCTTCGGTGAGGATATTGATGGTGATGCACTACAAGAGATTGTGTACGACACCTTGAGTTTCGACTGCCCTATCGTCAAGGTGACAGACAACATCTACTCGCTTGAACTCTTCCATGGTCCTACCCTTGCCTTCAAGGATGTCGGTGCGAGGTTCATGGCCCGATTGCTTCAGTATTTCCTACGCGACAACAATCAAAAAGTGAACGTACTGGTTGCCACCAGCGGTGATACAGGCAGTGCAGTGGCAAACGGATTCCTCGGAGTTGAGGGTATTCATGTGTATGTACTCTATCCAAAGGGAAAGGTGTCGCCTATTCAGGAATGCCAGTTCACCACTCTGGGCAAGAACATCACAGCAATAGAGATTGACGGTGTGTTCGACGACTGCCAGTCACTGGTGAAGAATGCATTCATGGATAAGGAACTGAATGCACACATGAAACTGACTTCGGCCAACAGTATCAACGTGGCTCGTTTCCTGCCTCAGGCCTTCTATTACTTCAATGCCTATGCAAGATTGAAGAAACTGGCAGAGCAAGGAGATATTGACATGTCACAGGTGGTGATGTGTGTGCCAAGCGGAAACTTCGGCAATATATGTTCTGCACTGTTCGGCAAACGTATGGGACTGCCTTTCAAACGTTTCATTGCCGCCAACAATGCCAACAGTGTATTCTATGAATACCTGAATACCGGCATCTATTCACCACGTCCTTCAGTACAGACCATTGCCAACGCAATGGATGTAGGCGACCCATCGAATTTCGCACGCATATATGATCTGTACGCAAAAGACCATAGTGCGATATGCAATGACATCAGCGGAGCGACATACAGCAACGAACAGATTGCAGAAACCATCAAGAAAGTGTTTGACACTACTGGATATCTCTGCGATCCACATGGGGCATGCGGATTCAGAGCCCTATCCGAAGGACTCAAGGACGGCGAGACTGGTATCTTCTGTGAGACAGCCCATCCGGCAAAGTTCAAGGACACGGTCGAAAGCATCATAGGTAAAGAAATAAAAATACCTGCAAAACTGCAGGCATTCATGAATGGAGAGAAACAGAACGTAGCTCTCTCGAAAGACTTCAAGGACTTCAAGTCGTTCCTGATGAGCCGGTCTTAAGCAACCGGTCAGAAATACCTTGCTTCTGGATTGGCAATATAAAGACCGCAAACGGAAGACTGCGGAAACATTGCTCCGTTTTCAGTCAATCTGATACCGACAGCATCAAAGTCAACTAATTCCGCAAGACGGAATATCTGGCTTTGATCAGGCAGACAAGAATAGCCTACTGCAGGGCGAATGCCCTTGTAGTGGGCTTTAAACATCTCATCAATCGAAAGAGCTTCATCCTTATCATAGCCCCATAGTTCACGACGGACTTTCATATGTAGATACTCACTCGCAGCCTCAGTAAGTCGGTCGCACAAGCTTTGGAGCATAATGTCGCCTTGCATCTTTTCTGCCAATTCATGACAAATGGTAACGGCAAAGGCACCGATATAGTCATTCTTCTCTGCCACATAACCAGCCAGACGCTGAGGGACATGTATTTTCACCTCACCACAACTGATTACCTCATTTCCCGAAGAAGCCGGATGGAATCCGACAGAAGCCTTCATAGAGAAACATCCTTGAATAGTATCAAGAATTGAATCAGCCTCAATCTGTAATTCGGTTTTTGCCTTGTCATCCTTAACCTTCCAGAGATTATGGAAATAAACCCAGTTGATGAAAGGTCGGACATCCTGAATTGAGATATCGAAATGACGAATTCCCAAATACGACGGTCTGACAACAATACGAGCCACATCTTCCTTATGGCAGCAAGAACAAATCGACACTTGAGGTTTTTCGGTATTCCTTGCAGATGCTATCATACGGTTTTTCTCATTCTGTTCACAGATGATACGTTCTCTGTCCTCACCCATTAGCTGGGTTGCGATGACAGGGTTCTGTGATGCGTCCTTCAGATGGAACACAGGACCATCATAAAGAGGTGCAATCTTGACAGCGGTGTGAACCTCGGAAGTAGTAGCACCACTGATGAAAAGCGGCACACTGATTCCAGCCTTCTTCAGTTCTTTTGCAACAGTACACATCTCGCCCAACGAAGGAGTGATCAGTCCACTGAGGCAGATGAAGTCGGCATGTTCCTCCTTAGCCGTCTCGACAATCTTTTCAGGAGGAACCATCACACCAAGGTCAATGACACGGAAATTATTGCATGCAAGAACAACAGATGCGATATTCTTTCCTATATCATGCACATCGCCCTTCACAGTTGCAAGAATATATGTTGCAACCGTCCTGTCAGAAACCGAAGAATGCGAATTGGAAATATATGGTTCAAGAATAGATATTGCAGTCTTCATCGTCCTTGCCGTCTTGATGACCTGAGGAAGGAACATCTTTCCCTCACCGAACAGTTCACCGACTTTTTGCATACCATCCATCAGAGGACCTTCAATGATTGATGCAGGAGTCGGATATTCCTTCATGGCGTCTTCCAGATCTTCCCTAAGATGATCGTCACAACCCTGACGAATGGCGGAAATCAGGCGTTCGGAGACGGTTTGCTCTACAGCATCAGCTTTCTCGCTTGTCTTCACAACATCACCGACGACCTCAGACGACAATGCAACAAGCCGTTCGGTTGCATCCTCACGACGACACAGAATAACATCCTCCAACGCATTCAACAGGACTTGCGGAATATCCTGATACATAACCTTCGAAGACGGATTGACGATTGCCATATCGAGTCCGGACCTGATGGCGTGATAGAGAAAGACTGCATGCATAGCCTCACGAAGGTAGTTGTTACCCCTGAAAGCGAAACTCAAATTGCTGACACCACCAGAGACATGTGCACCGGGAAGGTTCTGATGAATCCAACGAGTTGCCTCGATGAAATCAAGAGCATATCTGTCATGCTCCTTCATGCCTGTGGCAATCGTTAGAATATTTGGATCAAAAATGATATCTGAAGTATTAAAACCAAGTCTGCCCACAAGCAATTGATATGCCCGACCGCAGACCTCAATCTTCCTGTCAAAAGTAGTTGCCTGACCTTCTTCATCAAAAGCCATAACGACGACAGCAGCTCCCAGTTCTCTAACGATTTCAGCCTTGTGAAGGAACTGTTCCTCACCTTCCTTCAGAGAGAGGGAATTGACTATGGCCTTTCCCTGAACACATTTCAAGGCTGATTCAATGACATCAAACCGCGACGAGTCTATCATCCACGGAATACGTGCGATTTCAGGATCAGAACCCATGAGATTGATGAAGTTAACCATCTCCTTCGGAGCATCCAGCATTCCATCATCCATATTGATATCGAGAACCATAGCACCATCAAAGACCTGTTTGCGTGCTATCTGCAAAGCCTCGTCATAAGATTTCTCATTGATCAGTCTGAGGAACTTACGGCTTCCTGCGACATTGCATCGCTCTCCGACATTGACAAAGCTACCATCAGACACGAAGGCATCCTGACCAGCAAGCCTTAGGGTAGAGTTTTCAAAGTCCTTGGGTTTTCTGACAGGCATCCTTCCCGACATAAGGGCTGCGACAGCCTTAATATGAGCTGGTGTTGTTCCACAGCAGCCTCCTATAATATTCACCAGGCGCTCGTTAAGAATCACACTGGCGTGCTTTGCCAT
>DCGE01000028.1:9344-28918 GCA_002314525.1 Prevotellaceae bacterium UBA1786
GGCGGGAGTCTGGTCATATTCACCCATCTCGTTAGGAAGACCTGCATTGGGATGAGCACTTATATAATATGGTGAAATAGCAGCCAGCTGTTTGAGGAACGGATACATCTGTTCGGCACCGAAAGAGCAATTGAAGCCGACGCAGAATACATCGAAGTTACTGATTGTGATGAGGAAAGCCTCAATAGTCTGTCCGGAAAGCATTCTGCCGGCCTTGTCAGCGAGAGTTACGGAGAGAAGGACAGGTACCTTTCTGCCGGAATCAGCAAAGGCTTTGACAGAAGCAGACAATGCCGCCTTGGCATTGAGGGAGTCAAATATGGTTTCGATCAGCAATAAATCAACGCCGGCATCCAATAGAGCAGTCATCTGCTCAGAATAAGCGTCACGCAATGTATCAAAATCAATGCTCCGACTTGCGGGATTATCAATATCAGGCGAAATGGAGCAAGACTGATTTGTAGGGCCCACCGAGCCAGCAACAAAACGTGGTTTGTCAGGAGTGAGCGATGACATTCTGTCAGCCTCTCTGCGGGCTATTCTCGCTGCAGACAGATTAATCTCCCTGACATGGTCCGTCATTGCATATTCAGTCTGGGAAACCCGCTGTGCACTGAATGTATTTGTCTCAATGATGTCGGCGCCAGCTTCAAGATATTGGCGGTGAATATCAGCCACATCATCGGGATGTGAAAGACATAAGGCATCAAAATTGCCAGAGAAACCTTTTCTCTGCAACATTGTTCCCATAGCGCCATCAAGGACCAATATCCGCTTTGCAATCAGTTGTTGAATATCCATCAAAATACCCTCTTTGCAATTTCTACAATACTGCCGGCTACATTCATCGAATAGAAGTGAATGCTCGGCACATTGGCTTGCTTGAGTTCCTTGACCTGAGAGGCAGTCCATTCTATGCCAAGTGCTTTGACATCTTCATTGGTCGTACATTTCTGTAACTCACGGGCCAATTCCATCGGAAGATCAATATGGAATGTCTTTGGCAATAATGACAGCTGAGTCAAAGAAGACAACGGTTTTAGGCCCGGTATGATAGGTACATTGACTCCTGCCTTCCGGCATCGGTCGATAAAATCAAAATAATGTTTGTTGTCGAAGAACATCTGGGTAACGACATACTGTGCACCGGCATCAATCTTTGCCTTCAGGTATTCGATGTCAATATCAAGATTCAATGCCTCCTCATGTTTTTCAGGATATCCTGCCACACCATAAGAAAAACGACGATGAAGAGGTTCGGTCTGAGCACCACTCAACATAAGACCATCATTGAAAGTATTGACCTGACGACAAAGATCTATGGCATGCTTATGCTCATCGTCAACAGGTCCCAAGCCTTTTGGTCTGTCACCCCTGAGAACAAGAATGTCTGTGATATCCAGATACGAAAGGTCGATCAGTTCGTTCTCAAGTTCAGCACGTGAGAATCCGCTGCAAATGATATGGGGAACAGCAGGTATCCCATATCGGCCTTTCAGTGCAGCTGCAACGGCAACTGTACCAGGACGCATCCGTTCAAATTCACGTTTAAACATTCCGTTACCAAAATCTCTATATACTATTTCAGTCCTATGAGTCGTGATATTGATATACGACGGATTAAACTGCATCAATTTATCGATGTTTGCATAAAGCTGTTCGATACTTCTTCCTCTGATCGGTGGAAGTACTTCAAACGAAAAAGCAGTATTATGTTCTGACTTCAGGAAATCCGCTACACTCATATTCTAATTCAAAAATGGTAATTATTTTATCTCGTCGATATTGTAAGGAGTTGTTTGATAGACATAGTAGTTCAGCCAGTTGGTATACAACAGATTGGCCGACGCCCTCCAGTTCACCAAAGGCCCTTTATCAAGATCATCATCCTTATAATAGTTCTTTGGCATCTTGATAGGAAGATTCTTCGACAAGTCGCGCCTATATTCAGTATCGAGAGTCAACGGCGCATATTCCGAATGACCGGTAATGAAGAACTCCCTACCCTCACGTGCCATGATGATATGTATTCCCGGCTCATCACTCTCAGAAATCACTTTCAGTTCGGAAACAGCATCAACCTCTGCTCTGTCCAAGGTGATGTGTCTGCTGTGGGGAACGTAGAATTCATCATCAAAACCTCGGAAAATAGGAAGAGAAGGAACTGTAGCATGGTGCTTGAACACTCCGAAAATCTTGTCTTCAGTAGGAATCTTGTGCACTCCATAGAAATGATATAGACCAGCGAACGCAGCCCAACAAATATAGAGAGTTGACGTAACATTCCTGCGAGCCCAGTCCATAACCTCGCATAGTTCATCCCAATAGGAGACCTCTTCATACTCCATATGTTCAAGTGGAGCGCCGGTAATGATAAACCCGTCATACTTCTCATGACGCATCACTTCAAAATCGTGATAAAAAGCCTGCATGTGTTCAACAGGAGCGTTCTTCGAAGTATGGCTTTTCAGTTTCATGAACTCCAGTTCCACCTGAAGAGGCGTATTTGAGAGAATACGAACGAAATCCGTCTCAGTAGTAATCTTGATTGGCATCAGGTTAAGTATGGCAATCCTCAGCGGACGAATATCCTGTGTATGGGCACGCGAGGTATCCATCACGAATATATTCTCTTTTTTCAGCAAGTCAATCGCCGGAAGTCGGTCTGGTAGTGTTAATGGCATAACTTTTGTCAAATAATTATGCAAAGTTACTAAAAGTTTGCCACATAAAGAGCCAATTTAATGAAATAATTGCAATTTAATCCCGTCTTGCAACTGTCCAGACATATTGTTTGTCTGACACAACATGGGTTTCTGTCTTTTCTTCTCCGTGAAGCACGTCATAAAGGTCATCGATGATACCCGTTCCACGCAGTTTCAGAACAGCCTCTTTCTGCGTCCAAAAACGGGTGAACATAAGTCTCGGATCTGATGCAGATACAATCTGACAGTACTCTTCCTGGTTCATGGTCTTTCTCAGAAGCCCATCTTCCGCATCATGAAAGCTCTCGATATCAATACCTATTGGAACAGAATCAACTGCAACAGCGATTCCATTCTTGCAATGGCTTATATTGAAATGAATCTCAGGATGCCCCTTTATGGAAGGCTTGCCATGTTCCCCGTAATTGAAGATGGCTTTCTCCCCGTCGGCCAACACACCCATATCATAGAGAATGCGCTGAAGCATCACAGCAGACTTGAGACAGGCAAACCGTCCGAACGTGAACTTGTAATTCAAAGCTTGTTCACGTCTCTGGTCTGAAACAAGAAACAGCATACGGTTGACTTCTTCATCCGTACACTGTTCCATATTATCAAAAATTTCTATTCGCACTTATACAAGGCTGAAAGCAACATCCATCATACGGGTGAAAGTCTTCTGGCGCTCTTCTGCTGTAGTGGCAGTGCCATCTACGATGCTGTCGCTAACCGTAAGAATGCACAAAGCCTGTTTACCTGCCTTGATAGCATTGGTATAAAGAGCCGTCGCTTCCATCTCAACAGCAAGCACACCCATCTTCTGCCACTGTTTCCATCCTGAATTCTCATCATAGAATACATCTGAAGAAAGTACATTTCCGACCTTGTAGCCATAGCCGAGTTGTTCGCATGACTTCACTGCCTTGTAGAGGAGATCGAAAGATGCAATAGGTGCGAATGTGCCAGGAAGCTCGAACTGTGACAGGTAGTTTGAATTTGTGCATGCACCCTGAGCCAGTACGATATCACCCAATTGCATTCCAGGCTGAATACAACCAGCAGTACCTGTGCGGATGATGGTCTTCACTCCATAGAAGTTGAAGAGTTCGTATGTATAGATAGCAATGGAAGGAATGCCGATTCCATGTCCCATAACACTCACACGCTTTCCATTATGAGTTCCTGTGAAGCCCAGCATTCCACGAATGCCATTGAACTGAACTGGATTCTCCAGATAGTTCTCTGCCATAAACTTAGCACGCAACGGGTCGCCGCTCATAATCACTGTTTCTGCTATCTCGCCTAATTTTGCCGCTATATGCGGAGTCGGAATTTGTTCTGCCATAATAATGTATTTTCTATTTCAATGCAAAAATAGGAAAAATTTCGCTATTAATGAAAAAAAGAGACAAAAAAAATTGCCAATTAAAAATAAATGGGTAAGTTTGCAGAAAATAACAGATTATGAATATTAAGACATTCCTTTTTTTCTCAGTGTTTTTCTCATCGTTATTCATGGATGTCTCAGCAAAAGACGTATGGCCCGATGGTTCGGAAATATCTCCATGGTTCAAGACGGCAAAAATCACAGATGTAGCTTTACTCGGCAAGCAATACCTGATTACTGACTATGGGATAAATGATGATGGGAAAATTTACACCAAACAACTACAGTCACTTATTGACAAGGTTGCTGAAGAAGGCGGAGGAGTCATCACCGTTCCTCAAGGCACGTTCATAACCGGTTCTCTTTTCTTCCGTCAGGGTACACACCTACATATCAAAAAAGGAGGAGTCCTGAAAGGTAGCGACGATATCAGCGATTTTCCTGTTGTAGATACACGAATTGAAGGTGAGAGTTGCCTTTATTTCCCAGGAGTGATTAACGCAGACAAACTTGATGGTTTTACTATCTCCGGTGAAGGGACTATCGATGGAAACGGCCTACGCTATTGGAAAGCATTCTGGCTTCGTAGGACTTGGAACCCACAGTGCACAAACAAAGACGAGATGCGTCCTCGTCTTATCTACATCTCCAATTCAAAGAACATACAGATTGAAGGACTCCACCTGAAGGACTCACCTTTCTGGACAACACACATATACCGATGCGAGAACGTGAAGTACCTCAACCTGCGCATTACCTCACCAGCTTCACCCGTAAAGGCACCAAGCACCGATGCAATCGACATTGACGCATGCAGAAACGTGCTTGTGAAAAAATGCTATATGTCTGTCAACGATGACGCCATTGCCATAAAAGGAGGAAAAGGACCTTGGGCAGATGATTTCCTGAAGCCCGCCGGCGAACGGCATTTCTCCAATGATACAGGAAACGGCAAAAACGAGAACATCCTGATTGAGGACTGTGAATACGGGTTCTGCCATGGATGTCTTACGTGCGGAAGTGAATCCGTCCTTAATCACAACATCATATTACGAAGAACAAAAGTCAATCAAGCAAATAACCTGCTGTGGCTCAAGATGCGTCCTGACACCCCTCAGCATTATGAGTACATCACTGTAGAGGATATCATAGGAAATGCAAAGAATTTCCTTTTGGTTCGTCCATGGGTCCAGTTCTATGATCTAAAAGGCAGAAAAGATATTCCAATGTCATTTTCCGACCACATCACTATGCGAAACATCCAACTTGACTGCGATGTGTTCTTCAATGTCGAGAAAAATGATGAACAATACAGATTATCAGACTTCACTTTCGAGAACTTGAAAATTCGTGCGAAGAAACCTGATTTCAAAAAGGAATATGTAGAACGTCTGTCTGTTAGGAATATTGACGTCTCTAAGCTGTAAGCTGCTTGTATCTACGTTCGGCATCCATTCTCAGAAACACGAAAAGAAGGATGGTGAATCCCAACAAAGACGAGCCTCCATAGCTGAAGAACGGCAGAGGAATTCCGATTACAGGAGTCAGGCCCAATACCATCCCGACATTTATGAACAAATGAAACAGCAATATGCTTCCAACTGAATTTCCATATATTCGGCTCATGGAATCAGGCTGCCGTTCTGCAAGTATGAACAAGCGTATGATAAGCAACAGATAAATCATCAAGACACAGACCGATCCGACGAAGCCATCTTCCTCGCCTACCGTACAGAAAATAAAGTCAGTATCCTGTTCTGGTACATACTTGAGTTTTGTCTGAGTACCTTGTAGGAAGCCTTTCCCTAAAAAACCGCCTGATCCTATTGCTATCTTTGCTTGATTGACATTGTATCCAGCACCGCGGACATCGTCTCTTGTACCTAAAAGCACCTCAATCCTGACTCTCTGGTGATCCTGAAGAATGTGATTGAAACCATATTCACTGACATAGTACATTATCGTTGACGCCAACGCAAAGAGGGTGATCCATGCATACCTGTTGTATCTCGTTATTACAGCCATGACACCAAGGTATCCAATCATGACTATGCATACTACCAGTTGCACGATACAGACGTCAAACGGTATAACATAGGCCGAAAACAGCCAAGCTAAAAGTTGTATTCCTCCGCCATACAGAAGCAAATGCCTGATAACGTACTTCTCTCTGCAATGAACCCACGCCATTCCGACGGTAAATACATACGTCAGCAGAAGTACCCAGAACTCGCCCAATGATGCCGGCATGTTATGGATGGAATCAGTTCCAAACTTCATTCCGACTACGAAATAGGTAATAAACGCAAAAGCAGAGAACAATACCGAACCCGACATACCCTCACGATATAGTACAAGAAAAAACGACAGATAGACCAATGCAGAACCTGTCTCGTGTTCTCCCAGAATCAGTATTATCGGTAGAATTATTATCGCAAGAACCTGTAGAAGGTCTCTTTTGTACTTCATACTGAAACCATACCTATCCATCACCTTCGCCATTGCGAGTGCCACTGCAAACTTGGCAAGTTCGGCAGGCTGCAGTTTAACCGGTCCAATCGGTATCCACGATCTCGATCCTTTTGTCTCCGGTGCAATAAAGATTGTAAGGAGGAGAAGGAACATCATTCCTATGTAGGCCGATTTCGATATTTCACAGTAGAAACGTTTTTCAATAAGCAACAGGCAACCGGCAAGGCACAATGAAGAAATTATCCATACCAACTGCTTTCCTGAATTGGTGTTCCAAGTCAACAGATCCGGGTTGGTAAAGTCATAACATGCACCGCATACGGAAAACCATCCCCATACCAAAAGTATGAAGTATAATCCAACTGCAATCCAATCGACCGAGAGGAAAATTCCCTTTGTATTATGTAGACTATCCGAAGTCATTATCAGTTATTCTTTTTACTTGATATTTTCTCCATGTACATATCCACCATTCTCCTGGCAATCGGCACCGCCTGAGCCTTTCCGAAGCCACCATTCTCCACATAAACAGCGATGGCAATCTTCGGATTGTTACGAGGTGCAAAACCCATAAACACAGAATGGTCTTGACCCTTATTCTCTGCCGTACCTGTCTTTCCACACACATCCCATCTCGGATTGTTCATTCCCTCACAGGTTCCATTGATGACTGCCATTTTCATACCTCGAATCACTTCATTGTAGTAATATGGATCAATCATCGTCTCATGTTTCTGCAGAAGACTATCTGCCAGATGTCCTCCATGAACTCTTTTCACCACATGGGGAGTGATGTAATAGCCTCTATTTGCGATTGTAGCACTGAGATTGGCAATCTGCAGAGGTGTCAACGTTACCTCTCCCTGACCGATTGATATGCTGATGACAGTCAATGGACTCCAGTGCTGATAATGTCTGTCATAGAACTCTGCATTCGGGATCATACCTCTTGACTCAGCAGGTAAATCAACCCCCAACTTATAGCCGAATCCCATTGAGACCATATAATCCCTCCATTTGTTCATGGCATCCTGAATCGTAGGATAACGTTTCCTGCTACCCAGCAAATAATACAATCCCCAACAAAAATAACCATTGCACGACTCGGCCAAAGCGGTGGAAAGGTTCAAAGGAGAAGGATGTTCATGACATCCTATCCTAAGTCCCTTGAATTTGAATCCACCTGAACATGGATAACTCGTGTTGCGGTTGATAATCTTTTCCTGAAAGAAAACCAGAGCCTGTGACGGCTTGAATGTAGAACCCGGAGGATAGGTTCCGCTGATAGGTCTGTTCAGCAAAGGACGTCTGGGATCCTTGCTCATATTCACGATCCTCATGCCTCTTCCTTTTCGAGTCATCTCACGTGGATCATACGTAGGAGCCGAAACACAGCAGAGTATCTCACCCGTCTTCGGTTCAATGGCAACAATACTGCCCATCCTTCCCGCCATCAGTTTCTCACCCAAAGTCTGAAGTTCATAGTCAATGCTCAGTGTCAGGTCTTTACCAGGCTGAGGCTCAACATCTCTGGCTCCGTCCTGATAATGTCCGAGCAATTTTCCGCGGGCATCTCTCAAAAGCACCTCTACACCTTTTTCACCACGAAGTTCACTTTCGTATGATTTCTCAACGCCTTGTTTCCCTATGTAGTCTCCAGCTCTGTAATAGTCATCTTTTTTCAGTTCCGAAGACGATACTTCTGCCACATCACCAAGTAAGTGCGCACCGATACCGTATGAATACTGACGTACCATACGTTTTCTAACGTAGAATCCCTTGTAATGGAACAATTTCTCCTGAAAGACCGAATATTCCTGAAGTGGTATCTGACTTAAAAACAACTGCTGGGTGTATGAAGAATAACCTGGATTTTTCCCAAGATCCTTAATTCGCTCCATCTTCAGATCAAACTGATGTCGGGTGATTCCCAACGTCTTACAGAAATCCAACGTATCCAGATTGTTTATTTCACGCATCACAACCATCACATCGTATGCAGGCTGGTTATACACAAGTAACTCACCGTTCCTGTCATATATCAGTCCTCTTGACGGATAAATAACATTATTGAAAAAAGCATTCTTATCCGCATCTTCGGCATAGTCATTCGTTCCGAGCTGTAGGTAAGCCAGTCGGATAATATATACCACCACTACAATAACGGCGATAACACAAAGCACCAGATGTCTATTCCGATTTTCTTTCATTCGCAATCAGTTCTATCAATACAGCCAGACATGTCGATATAATCGAACCTACAATAATACCGGCAACGGTCAACCAGAAATCAGCCAGACTGAACGCTTCAAGAAAATAGAAAGTAAAATGAAGTATCAAAAATGATGAAAACGCATATATCAGATAATTCACCAACCCCATTGTCTTAAGAGTAGGACGGAATTTGTCGGTCTCGTCCTTCGGCATGAACTTATCAAGAACTATCGGCTGAACAAAGCCCAGCAATGTCATTCCAGCCATCCCCATACCCATGGTATTTGAGAATATGTCAAATATGAATCCAGTCAAACAGCCCCAAAGCAGCAAAGAAATCCTTGATGAACTTCTTCTGAAACATATCAGCATGTAACCAATCAACAACGGAGTGGCATAGCCAAACAGATGGATATTGTCCAGAATTAGCAACTGAACAACAACCAGGAGCAACATCCTGCCCAACCGCTTAATAGAATCGTAACTCAACTCAGTATTTCTTTTTGGATATTAATCGTCCATCATCAACGAATCCGCCTTGCTCTCAAGAATCTGACGTTCAATATGCCTGTAATTCGTAATCACACTTACGTCTCTCAAATTTGAGAAGTCAGTAGCCAATTTCACCGTCAACACATATGCAAGTCCATCCGAAGAGTCATCAACCTTGACAATCTCTCCCATCGGTATTCCGGAAGGGAAGATATCAGAGAACCCGTTTGTCTCCACCTTATCACCTACCACCACTTCAGCATGTCTTGGCACACCCGATACGAAAGCCTCTTCCGTGTTGCCACGCTCCCACTGCATAGTTCCGAAGTAATCCGATCCTGCAATCCTACAGCTGACCATACTTTTTGTATTGATGAGCGGAAGCACTATGGCATAGTGTTCAGAGGTCAACGACACGATACCTACTACCCCACTTGAACAAATCACACCCATCTCGGCCTTGACACCATCACTGCTGCCCTTGTTAATGGTCATCAGATTGGTGGCTTTATGAAGAGTAGAATTAATCACCTCTGCTCCAAGAGCCGTATAGAGTTTCACTCTTCTTGCACGACTTTTCGCTCCAAGTTCTTGCTGGAGACTGATGACTTCCTCTCTCAGCAACTCATTCTCAGCCTCAAGCCTATGGTTGCGACTCGGCATTCCGAAATAAGCATTTACACCACTAACCGCCTCCGTAACTCCACCTACGAAACAGTTTGCCGTAGTGAAATATGCACTACCATGATAATCATGTGACTTAAACAACAAACAAAGGCTCAATGTCTCCAAAAGGATAAACATGAACCAATGTTTTTTTGCTATGAAAAACTCAATCAGACTTCTCATGTTCCTGCCATCAGCCGTCCGACTGCTTATCTCATAAGGAATGTGTAGTTATGAACGTTCTTCAGCGCGATACCAGTTCCTTTGGCAACACTGTGCAACGGATCTTCCGCAATATGGAACTTAATCTTTATCTTGTCACTCAGACGCTTGTCAAGTCCTCTAAGCATGGCGCCGCCACCGGTAAGCCATATTCCGTTCTTCACGATATCCGCATATATCTCAGGCGGAGTGCGCTCCAGAGCATTAAGAACTGCAGCTTCTATCTTGGCAACCGACTTGTCAATGCAATGAGCCACTTCTTGATAGCACACAGGTATCTCCATAGGGAGAGCCGTGATTCGGTTTGGTCCATGAACTACGTAATCCTCTGGTGGATTATCAAGATTCGTGAGGGCTGAACCTACATTGATCTTGATACGTTCAGCCATACGTTCAGAAACCTTCACGTTATGCTGACGGCTCATGTATTCCTGAATATCAAAAGTTAGGTCGTCGCCTGCAACTCTAATTGAAGTATTCGAAACAAGACCTCCAAGTGATATGACAGCAATTTCAGTAGTACCACCACCTATGTCAACCACCATATTTCCTTCAGGGGCAGTGACATCAAGACCAATACCTATCGCAGCGGCCATTGGTTCGAAGAGAAGATATACATCCCGTCCGCCGCTGTGTTCAGCACTGTCTCTCACGGCACGGAGTTCCACTTCTGTTGAACCTGAAGGAACGCCGATAACCATTCTGAGCGAAGGGGTAAACAGGCGATTACTCATAGGCATCATCTTAATCATACCTCTCATCATCTGCTCGCAGGCGTTGAAATCAGCAATCACACCATCCTTCAAAGGGCGACTCGTTCGGATGTTTTCGTGAGTCTTCTCATACATCATCTTTGCCCTCTTTCCCACGGCAATCATCTTATTTGTATGACGGTCAAGCGCAACGACTGACGGTTCGTCAACCACAATCTTATCATTGCAGATGATAATGGTATTTGCCGTCCCAAGGTCCATCGCTATATCCTGCGTAAGCGACATGAACCCCATGAGATTTCTATTCGAATAATTCATATTTCAATCAGTCACATTTTAAACAGGTACAATACACCACCTGTAATCAGTTTGCAAATTTAATGTAATTCCGTCAAATTACAAAATAAATATGCAACTTTTTATGGTTATTTTACAAGTTTGTAAAGTTCCTTCTCCTTGATGTACTTCATTCCAAACTTAACCATCACATCACAGGTATGCTCTGGATCTGTAGTACGGAATATCATAACACCCTTTCCGTTCAGGAGGAACGAGTACAGATATGTTACTGAAATGTTTTCATTCTTGAAGATTTCAAGTGTACGTGCCAGTTCGCCTACCTCATCATCAAGTTCGATAGCGAAGACATCCGTAAGCGTAACACTGATATGGTTGTCCTTCAACATATTAAACGCCTTTGTCGGCTCCGAACAGATAATGCGAAAAATTCCATATTCCACTGTATCAGCAATGTTCACAGCCAGCAACTGGATACCTTCTCTGCTGAGCAGTTTGAGAATCTGCAGCATTGTGCCTGACTTATTCTCAATAAAAACAGATAATTGTTGTATTGTCATAGTGATTATTATTAATAGGTTTTTCTTAAATCTTTAACTCTTACAGCCTTGCCTTCACTCTTTGGCAGGTTTCCATTCGGAACAAGACGAACGGTCGGAGTAACGAGTATCTCGTCTTTTAACTGTCTTATTATCTCCTTCTTCAGTTTCTCCAACTGAGCGAAGTCGTCAGTAGCTACAGTCGGACTGACCTCGACTTCAACTGTCATCGCGTCATTGTCATCCCTGGTCTCAAGTGTGATCAAATAGTTAGTTCCGAGTTCCTTAAATTGCATGAGGATTGTCTCGATCTGTATTGGGAAGATGTTCACTCCCTTGAGGATGATCATATCATCACTTCTGCCCTTCATGCGGTCAAGTCTCTTATGCTGTCTTCCGCAAGGACATTCTCCTGGTAGAATTCTCGTAAGGTCTCTCGTTCTATATCTCAGCAGTGGCATGGCTTCACGATTGATGGTTGTCAGAACCAATTCTCCTATCTCACCGTCTGGCACTGGTTCAAGAGTTTCAGGATCAACAATTTCTACGATATAGTAATCCTCCCAGATATGAAGTCCATTCTGTTCCTTACATTCAAACGCCACACCAGGTCCGCACATCTCAGACATTCCGAAGGAGTTGTATGCCTTCACACCCAACATATCCTCTATTTTCCTTCTCTGCTGCTCACTGTGAGGTTCAGCACCGATAATAAGAGTAGTCAGTCTTGTGTCTCTTCGAGGATCGACTCCCTGCTGTTCCATCACCTCAAAAAGACGTGACGCATAACTTGGGATAGCATGCAGCGCAGTGGTTCCGAAATCCTTAATAAACTTAATCTGTCTCAATGTGTTACCTGCTGCAGCCGGAACGGTAAGCATACCCAACCGCTCGGCTCCGTACTGGAATCCCAAACCACCTGTAAACATACCATAGCCCGATGAGTTCTGGAAGACATCAGTAGGACGTAGGCCTACCATATATAGGCAACGCGCTACGGCATTGGCCCATTGTTCCAAGTCTTTCTGGGTATGTAGTATGACGGTTGGATTGCCCGTCGTTCCACTTGACGAATGGAGTCTCACACATTTATCCAAGCTAACAGAGGCTATTCCGAACGGATAGGTATCACGTAGGTCCTGCTTAGTCGTAAATGGAATTCTGCGAAGGTCGTCAAGAGTCTTTATACTATCGGACATAAGTCCGTTTTCAGCAAAGCGTTTCCTGTAAAAATCCGAGTTCATACAATGTTCAACAGTCTTCTTCAGCCTCTCCAACTGAAGGGACTCGATTTCCGGTCTTGACATCATCTCGAACTCCGGATTAAAACAATCTTCTCTTTTCATCAATACTATATTTTTCTGTTATCTATTACATGATTTGCCTTTCCGTCGCACCTCAATATACTGCCAGGAGGCAACAGGTTGACTTCCGCAGTGATCGATAGGACTGACTTCAACTGCTGTACGAGGACTTTCTTCTTCTTCTCCATTGCTGGAAAGTCATCAACGAAATACTCAGGTCTCAGTTCCACTTGAATCTGAAGAGAATCCAAAGTACCCTTTCTATCGACGATTATCTGGTATTGCGGAGCAAACTCCTTCAGACTGAGTATCACACTCTCTATTTGAGAAGGGAAGATATTGATACCTCTAATTATAAGCATATCGTCACTTCTACCGAGGATGCGTCCCATCCTCACACTGGTTCTTCCGCACTCGCACTTTTCGTAGTCTAATGTGGTGAGGTCACGGGTTCTGTACCTTAGAAGTGGCATGCCTTCTTTTGACAGCGTCGTAAACACCAGTTCACCAACACCGTTCGTTTTCTTCTCAAGTGTCTCAGGATCTATCAGTTCTGGGAAGAAATGGTCTTCGTTAATATGTGAGCCGTTCTGCATCTCACACTCGTAGCTCACTCCCGGACCTGAGATTTCACTGAGCCCATAAATGTTATAGGCCTTCAGTCCCAGCCGTTCCTCAATTTCACGACGCATATCCTCTGTCCATGGTTCGGCGCCAAACACTCCGATTCTCAGTTTTATCTCATCGTGTCTAACACCCATTTTCTCCATGGTCTCGGCCAAATGTAATGCATATGACGGGGTACAAGCCAATCCAGTGATGCCAAGATCACGCATCAAGGTTATATGTTTCTCAGTACTTCCCGTCGAAGCCGGAATAACAGTAGCACCCATCCTTTCAACTCCATAATGCAGGCCCAGCCCTCCTGTGAACAATCCGTATCCATAAGCAACAGAGAAGATATCCTGACGAGTCACTCCAAAAGAGGTCAGCGCTCTTGCAGCTGCCTCACTCCATACTCCAAGGTCCTTTCTCGTATATCCAACGATGGTTGGCTTCCCAGTTGTACCACTTGAGGCATGGGTTCTTACAATCATTTCCTGAGGTACGGCCTGCAGCCCTATCGGATAATTGTCTCTCAGATCCTTCTTGGTCGTAAATGGCAGCATACTGATATCCTCGATCGTATTGATATCCTCGGGATGCAATCCCAGTTCCTGCATCTTTGTCCTGTAGAACGGGACATTATGATACACCAGTTCCACGACCTTCCTCAGCCGCTTTCCCTGCAGGGCTGTCATTTCGTCCCTGCTCAGACATTCTTTAATCGGATTCCAAAACATGATGCAAAGTTAGCAATTTATTATCAAATATCAGCAATCAAATATCAAATAATTAGCAAACATCTGAAATCAGTTACTGTTTCAATAGTTTTATGACATTGATAATCCTTCCGCATTTCCGTCCTTCATGCCTTGCCGAAAAGAACATATCGTTACTCTCATATGTACATATTCCTGCCACCTGTATATTCTCAAGCCTTACCCCAATCTCCTCCAATAGCAGCACATTCGCCACCCAAAGGTCTATGTGCCATCCACCTTTCATAGTTCCCACCATCTTTTCTCCCCTATTGCTCACAACACCCGCATCTGGGAAACCGGCTCTACGGAATTCCTCTACGACCTCTTCACCGACCTGAAAACTGTCTGGACCGATCGACGGCCCTATAACAGCCTTTACATTCTCAGGCTGCGTACCGAATTCACGCATCATTACACGGATGGTTTTCTGTGATATTCGCTTTATCGTACCTCGCCAACCGCTATGTACCGCAGCCACAACACGATGTTCAGTGTCATACAGCAATACTGGCACGCAATCCGCTGTCCTTACGCCGATTGCGAAATCATCCATCGCACATACAAGTGCATCTACACCCTCTAGATCATCTCGAGTCATGTCTCGTCTGTCAACCACCACAATCCTATCCTCGTGAACTTGATGGGGTTGCAGCACTTCGAACGGCAGTTCTTCATCACGCAAGGTGGAAAAAGCCATCACCCCATCCACAATTTTATATTCTAATTTCATAGATTACCTATTTTTCATACAAAGGTACTGCTTTTTTTCCATATTTTTTCGTAAATTTGCACGAAATATTAACTTAGGGCATCAAATAACACTCATCTCATGAGCAGAATACTTGCAATCGACTATGGTCAGAAACGTACTGGCATTGCCGTCACCGACCCACTCCGTATCATTGCCGGAGGGCTGACAACCGTCGACACTATTTCGCTCGAGAAGTTCCTTGCCGATTATATCCAAAAAGAGGACGTAGGACAAATCATCGTCGGGCACCCTCTCCAGACCAATGGTGAGGAATCGGAGAATATGAAACGGATAACCCCTTTCGTCAACCGTCTCCGCAAACTCTATCCGACCATTCCAGTGGAATACTACGATGAACGGTTCACATCAGTCCTCGCCCACAAGGCCATGATTGCCAGTGGCATAGGTCGCAAAGCCCGTCAGGAGAAAGCCCTCGTCGATAAGATTTCAGCAACCATCATTCTTGAGGAATACCTCTCCTCCAACCGGCGACCTCCATCCCAATAATACTCAAAAAAAGGACTTGCAATAATCGCCAGTACAGCTATACATATTAGTACCACGTCAAAAAAAGACAACTCAAAATCACACATAAACTCATGGTTTTACCAATGTACATATTCGGCCAGCCTATTCTGCGCAAAGAAGCCGAAGATATCACGAAGGATTATCCTGAACTTCAGGTACTTATCCAGAACATGTATGAGACAATGCAGAAAGCTGACGGAGTCGGCCTAGCAGGTCCGCAGGTCGGACTGCCCATCCGCCTGTTCGTCATTGACCTCGACCCACTTAAGGAAGACTTCCCTCAGTACGAGGGTTTCCTCCATGCATTCATCAACCCTCAGATTCTCGATGAGAGTGAAGAGACCGAAAACATGGAAACAGGATGTCTCAGCCTGCCGGGAATCCACGAGAGCGTGCGCCGTCCAAAGTCCATCCATGTCACCTACTTTGATGAGAACTGGACCGAACATGATGAATGGCTCGACGAGTTCCTCGCCCGTGTATTCCAGCACGAGTACGACCACCTTGACGGAAAACTCTTCGTTGACCACCTCTCACCGCTCCGCAAGCAGATAATCAAAAAGAAGCTTGTCAACATGGCAAAAGGCAACTTCAGTTGCTCATACAAAGTCAAAGGGATGAGATAAGAAAATGAGTCATACAAAGCATCTCTTCATCAAGGCTCTTACGATAGCACTTATGCTTACCGGATGGATACCTGCCACACTTACCAGACTCTCGGCCCAGATCAACACCGAGACCATGATGAATGTAGGAAGAAATGCCTTGTATTTCCATGACTATGTTCTTTCAATTCAGTATTTCAACATAGTCATCAATTCCAAACCATACCTATATCAGCCGTATTTCTATCGGGGGCTCTCCAAGTACTACCTCGAAGATTTTTCGGGCGCACTCTCAGATTTTGAGGAAGTGATACGTCTCAATCCCTACTATACTGATACATACCAGCTTCGCGGACTGTGCCACATCAACATGTCCGACTATTCCCACGCAGCCGACGACTTCCGAAAATCCTACGAGGCAGAACCCAACAACAAGGGCTTCTTCCACAATATCGTATACTGCTACATGCAGATGGACAGCCTGAATATGGCTGAACTGGAAGCCGACTCGCTGCTTCGCCGCTGGCCCGACTATCCCGACGGGCTCCTCCTACTGGCCAATATCAAGATCAAGCAGAAGAATTGGGAAGCAGCCGACAGCTGTGCAGAGCGAATCCTTCTCAAGGACTCACTCCATCAGGGTGCACATCGGCTCAAGAGCGGCTACTACATCGAGAAGAAAGAATGGGACAAAGCCATCAGCCATCTCGACACAATACTCCACCGCAACCCTTCGAGCATCAACACACTCAACCTCAAGGCCAACATATTATTATATAATAAGGAGTACCAGAAAGCAGAAACGGTACTCACTCAGTCGCTCGAATTACAGCCCAAAGACATACGCAACCTCATGAACCGTGCCGTGTGCTTCTACTACCTTGACAACCTGCGTGGACAGATGAAGGACTACGACACCATACTCGAGCTCGACCCCGAGAACTTCTTCGCACACTACAACCGAGGACAGCTCCGCGCCTTCGTAGGCGAAGACAACAAAGCCATCGAAGACTTCAACTATATCATCTCCAAGGACCCCGACGACATGATGGCAATCTTCAACCGTGCCGTACTCTACGACAAAATCGGAGAATACCGCAAGGCAATACGCGATCTCAACAAAGTCATCAAAGAATTTCCCAAATTCAACGATGGCTATCGCATGCGTGCCGAAGCCAAACGCAAAATCGGAGATACACAGGGAGCCATACGCGATGAAGAGCACTACATGAAAGAGTCTATCGCTCACCAGTTTGGCTATTCCACACCTACCTCACAGATGAAGAACAAGGCCATGCGTCACCGATCTGAAATCAACCTCGACAACTACGAGCAACTCGTGGCCGATGAAGAATCCGAGAAGGAGCCAGAGATGCTTGCCGAGGAACAGGGCTACAAGAGCGAATACCGCGGACGCATACAGAACAAAAAAGTCGAGGCCAAACTTCTCGACGAGCTCAAAGTAGATAACTCTCTCTTCCCTAAAGCCGTCACACTCTATAACCAAGGATGTCAGGCAGCCCGCAACGGCAAGCCCGATCAGGCAACCGAACTCTTCACCCAAGCCATACAAGAACGTCCCGACTTCGCTGAAGCCTTCTTCAACCGCGGACTACTCCACATCTTCAAGGACGAAATCAAACAAGGTATCGCCGACCTCTCCATGTCTGGCCAGATGGGCATCTACTCAGCATACAGTATCATCAAACAATACCAGAACAAAAGATAAAAAATAATTACTGTCCGGTAAACATTCTTTAGGATAGTAATAGTTGAGTCTGGATTCATATCACATTTAGTCTTCCGACAACGCACCCTTAGTCTGTCGCAACAACACATCAAGTCAGACGACTCCTCACCTTGAGTCTGTAAGATAACTATCTTAACGTTGTAGGATAACTATCATGCAGACTGAGTGTCTGCTCTCGTGTGACTCATCATTCTTTCTCGTGCGACTCAGACACTGCACTAGCATTACTGACTATGCGATTGTATCCTCATAACCATATCATAAACGGCCTTTTTTGATTAACTGGGGGCATACTTCTTTCAGGAAAGCATCTGCAACACCGAATAATGAATGTTGCGGACGGCTAATTCTATGCAAAACAAGTTCTAGCGGACAGCAATAATAAAAAAGCGAAAACCGGCTATCATACTAAGGTAGCCTGTTTCGTTGTATTTTAAAGATTGAAATTGCACCTATTCCAGTATAGGAATAACTGCAGGGTTTAAATCAGCGGCATTTTGTTTTGTTTGCAGATGGTACGCATCTCATCAGGCCAGATACTGGCTTGGATTTCACCGATATGGGCTTTGTGGAGCAACATCATGCAGAGGCGGCTCTGGCCGATACCTCCTCCGATGGAAAGTGGCAGTTCGCCGGCGAGAAGTTTCTTATGGAAATAGAGTTCGGCTCTCTCGTCCTTACCCTGGATCTGAAGTTGGCGACGGAGAGCCTTCTGATCAACACGGATTCCCATCGATGAAATCTCTATGCTACGTTCAAGAACGGGATACCAGAAGAGTATATCGCCGTTGAGTCCTGAGAAACCGTCAGAATTAGGTGTAGACCAGTCGTCGTAGTCAGGTGCACGGAGGTCGTGGGGTTCTCCATCGGAGAGTTTGCCACCTATTCCAATGATGAACACTGCACCGTACTTGCGGCATATCTCATGTTCGCGTTCCTTTGGGGTGAGGTCGGGATACATCTGGAGCAGTTCCTCAGCATGAATGAAATGGATTGTCTCAGAAAGGAATGGCTTAATCTGTGGATAGCGTTCGCAGACGAGGTATTCGGTACGTTGGATAGCATTGAAGATATTACAGACGATTTGTTTGAGAAAACCGACGGTTCGGTCTTCGGCACGCATGGTGCGTTCCCAGTCCCACTGATCAACATAGAGGGAATGGAGGTTGTCGAGTTCCTCGTCACCGCGGATGGCATTCATATCGGTATAAAGGCCATAACCGGCAGGGATATTGTATTCGCCAAGCATGACTCGTTTCCACTTAGCGAGCGAATGGACCACTTCGGCAACCTGGTCACCCATGTCCTTGATAGGGAAACTGACTGGGCGTTCCACGCCACTTAAGTCGTCGTTGAGTCCAAGTCCACGAAGGACGAATAGCGGTGCCGTGACACGACGAAGACGAAGAGCCGTGGAGAGGTTCTGCTGGAAAAAATCCTTTATTTCCTTGATTGCCTGTTCGGTCTCAAGGTTATTGAGTAGCTGTGAATAGCCTTCTGGCACTAAAAGATTCATAGGGGAGATTATTGTGAGCCGAATGCGGGACTCGAACCCGCGACCTACG
>DCGE01000028.1:28929-40030 GCA_002314525.1 Prevotellaceae bacterium UBA1786
ACGCATTACGAATGCGTTGCTCTACCAACTGAGCCAATTCGGCGAGGTATTTATGAAAATCGCGTGCAAAGTTAAGCAATTATTCCGAAACGACAAAAATAATCTGCCAAGTAATGGTCAAATAATCTGTTCCGGCGCTAATACCACTGGATGGAATTGGTATAACTGCTCTTCTTGTCGTATTTTAGCGCATCGGTAAGGGTGCTGGCATTCGCGCGCAAAGATATATTATAGGAAGTGAACGTTCCGAAGACAAGACCGCACGAGATATTGAAGCAGTGCATGTCGCGACTTATGTTGACAGTGGTCATTGAGAGCTTGTTCGCTGTGAAATCCCATCCTGATGAGAAGCTGACGTTCCATCCTGTGGAAAGACGGAGGCTTCCTGAGCCGTTGAGGTTGTGGGTGAATTTATAAGGATATCTCATACTCTTGATATCAATGTCGGCTGAACGGTCTTCTGCCATTGTAATACCGTATGATATTGAGAACGACCAAGGCATGTTGAAAGCCATGTAACCATCGGCATCAAGCTGGTCAGCTTTCTTCTCCTCGGATTTCGTGCTCATGTCGTTAACTTCTCCGTCTTCCCCTTCCTCTGTCTCAGTGTCAGAATTCTTGTCTTCGTCCTTCTTCTTCCTCTTGCTCCATTTTTCTTTGAGTTTCTTGAAAGTGCTGTTGTTGAAGGTGAAACTAAAGTTCTTGCTTGCCCCCTGGAAACGTCCAAAGCGTCCGTAGGACCATTCGGTGCGGTTGCCGACGACTACATTTCCGTCCTTGTCGAATTCGTAGGCATAGGTGTTGAAGACTGCATTGAGGTTGAGGGTGAACTTACCCCACTTCAGTCGCAAACGTGTACTGAGGTTGCTCCATGGTTGTTCCTTGGCTGCCATATTGTACGAAAGACTGGCTCCAAGTTCGTCGATGATACTGACATTCTTGATACTATCGTTGGAGTCTTTGACCTTCATCTCGATATTGTTGCCGATATCCATTGACACAGAACCTGTCATACCCTTTCCCGGAGTACCGTACAAGGCACCAGAATACGGTGAATACTCAACCACCGACACATTGCCCTGAAGGTCGGTCTTGGTGTATGTCTGGTAGTATCCGTAACGGCTGGCACCGAAGTCAGGCGTGTAGTTGAAACTTACCGTAGGGGTGAGGACATGGCGGATCTTCTGAATCTTGTCACCGAAGATCTTACGGTTAGGGATGAAGAAACCATACAACTTGGTATTGGCTGAGAGACTGAGATTGTAGTCCCATACTCTGTTGAAACCATAGATGGTATCCATCACGACAGTCTGACGTGCCATATCCCATGACTGGTTGATTTTGTGGGTGTACCATCGTGAATTATAGTTGAATGACGGAGTTACGTTTATGTAATTGAGGATGTTGAAGGATGCGGACAGAGGGATGGAGTGTTTCATTCCGTTGTTCCAGTCCTTGATAAGACTCGACTTCAGAAGCTTATCCTCCTTCGTGGTGATGCTATTGGAGAGAGTACCAGTATATGTGAGGGCTATCTTCTCATACCAACGCTCCTTGCCGACTGCATGTTTACGTTTGAACGGATACAAACGACTGAGGCTGAAGCTCATGGAAGGCATGGTCAGAGCGAGGGTGGAGTCCTTCATGTTCTGCGAGATATTGAAGCTGGCAGCTATGGAAAGACCGATTTTTGGGAAGGACTGCGAATAGCTCACACTGGAAGTACGTGTACTCTGGCTATACGACTCAGGGTTGTATAGACTTGAGAGGTTGTTCTTCTCGTAGCTCTGTGTAGCAAAGTTGACACTTGCAGAGAACGATCTATTTGGACTTGCCTTGGAGTCCTGACGGTGAGTCCACTGTAGTTTGAAGTTAGTGGATTTGCTATAGTCGGGCAAGTTCTTCTCACCTGATACCGATACCTGATAGTTGAAATAGAAATTGCCTTGATACTTATATCGTGTGTTATATGTAGTCTGTGCGGCAAGTCCCCATGAGCCCTTTGTGAAGATCTCACCGGTAAGCTTAAGGTCCATGTGGTCGGAGATGGCAAAATAATATCCGCCATCACGGAGATAGAAGCCCTTCGTGGATTCATCGCCGTAGGAAGGCATGATGAAGCCGGAGGAATAGGAACTCGTGAAGGGGAAATAGGCGAACGGGAGTGCAATAGGTAGAGGGACATCCTCAACTACAAGCCAGAACGGGCCTGAAGACACATCCTTGCCCGGACGGACCTTCGCACGCGACATGGCTATGTAGAAATGAGGGTGTTCATGATCACATGTGGTGTATGTACCCTTCTTCAGGTAAATCGTATTGTCCGCACCCTTCTTTGAGTCCTGACCTCGGAGATAGCCCTCATCCTGAGTTGTATATACGTTATGGATAAAACCTTTCTGGGAATCGAAGTTATAGTCCATAGACTCCGACTCGTATTGATCATCGCCTTGCTTGAATACAGGTGAACCCAGCCAATGATCGGTGGAGTCCTTGACACCAACAGCATGGACCAACGAACTGTCGATATTCATCGTAATCCGCTCTGCCGTGAGTTCGATATCCTGATAATTGACCTGACTGTTACCATAGAGCATCGCATTCTTTGTGCCCATGTAGAAGACGATTGAGTCCTTTGCCGTATAGTCAACAGGAGCCTCAAGAGCACTTTTCTTCTTCGTCTTGCTGATGGAGTCCTCGACAGCCGCAACGGAGTCGTTCCACTGAGTGTATTTCGGCTTTCCGTATTCATCAAGAACGATGTCATGTTCCTTGTCGAAGGCTTTGCGGAGGGAATCGAGTGATACCAATTCCGAAGGTATGGTATCAGCAGGTACAGAATCGTTCTTGGCAGCCTTAACCACCGTGTCATTCACGACCTCAGGAAGAAGCGGAGATGGGACTTTGGTTTCTACTGTGTCAGCAACGACTGAGACTGGTACTTCAGGTACGGAAGGTACTTCAGCCTTAACTTCTGAAACAGTAACTACTGCGTCGGCAACGTTCTGATGCACCTGAGCTGCGGTATCGCCTTTCTGATTGGCTTCACGTAACAACTCACGCGTGCCACATTGTACGAACAACACAGCAAGAATCAATACCAGAAATATATATAACTTACGTCTCAAAATACCTTTACACTCTATTCCAAATTGCAAAGGTACGAAAAAAAAGGGAGTTGATAAACAACTCCCATATTTATTAAGATTTTTTAATCACCTTTTTTCAAGCAGAACCACATTCTCAACGTGCTGAGTGTGAGGAAACATGTCAACAGGCTGGACTCTCACGACACGATAGGCCTCATCCATGAGCTGGAGATCGCGTGCCTGAGTGGCAGGATTGCAACTGACATACACTATTCTCTCAGGGGCTGCATTGAGAATGACACTGACAACATCCTTGTGCATTCCGACACGTGGAGGATCGGTGATGATGACGTCAGGACGACCGTGCTGACTGATGAATTCATCGGTAAGAATGTCCTTCATGTCGCCGGCATAGAAGAGAGTGTTTTCTATTCCGTTGAGCTGCGAATTGACTTTCGCATCCTCGATAGCCTCAGGAACATATTCGATGCCGATTACCTGACGTGCCTTTCGGCTGACGAAATTGGCGATAGTGCCTGTACCGGTATAAAGGTCATAGACAAGTTCAGAACCAGTAAGGCCTGCAAATTCACGAGCGACTTTGTAGAGGTTGTAAGCCTGGTCGGTATTTGTCTGGTAGAAGGACTTCGGTCCGACCTTGAAGCGCAGTCCCTCCATCTCCTCATAAATATGATCGTTTCCCGAGAATACATGAACCTCCTGATCTCCGAATGTGTCATTGGCCTTGTGGTTATCGACCCAGAGGAGTGAGGTTATCTCTGGGAATGTATCAGCTACGAACTGCATCAGCGACATTGCCTGACGATATTCGTCCTGATTCTCGATGCGGAACTGAATCAACAGCATGAGTTCACCGGTATTGCTGTTACGCACCATCATGGAACGCAGAAGACCGGTATTGTTACGCAAATCGTAGAACACAAGTCCCTCACGAAGTGCAAACTCGCGGACTGAATTGCGGATACGGTTCTGGATATCATCCATCAAGCCACAGAAGGAGATATCGAGAATCTTGTCGAACGCTCCTGTAATGTGGAAACCAAGAGCATCGTGTTCCTTGATATCCATCGGTTCATCAGGTAGAATCCAACGACGGTCCGAGAAACCGAACTCAAGTTTATTGCGATAGCAACGGGTCTTCTCACTACCGAGAATCGGAGAGATCTCAGGCAACTGGATATGACCGATGCGTGTCAGATTGTCAACTATCTGTTGTTGCTTGGCACGAAGTTGTTCCTCGTATTTCAGACACTGCCACTTGCAGCCACCACAAACTCCATAATGAGGGCAGAAAGGTTCGTCGCGCAACTCGGAGTACTTATGGAACTTCACTGCAACAGCCTCCATATAGCTGTGCTTCTTCCTTTTCACCTGTAAGTCAACAACATCACCAGGAACCACAAAAGGCACGAACACGACCTTGTCATCAATTCGTGTCACAGATTTGCCTTCGGCGGCAACAGCCTGGATTTCAATTTTTTCCAATATTGGCAAGTTCTTCTTCATAAGATATCTGAGCAGAAATGTATAAATATGCTATCGGAGTGTGGAATGCAATTGATACGAACAACGACAGGAACGTCGTTACGAACATAACAGCCGGAGCGATGTAGTAATAAATATCGGGCATTACAATGGTATCTCCACTGAGTATGGATGCTTCGGCAGAATACTCAAGCAGATAGAATACTACAAGCGGTGAGTTGATGAGCAGACATGCCAAAACCACCGAAAATAGTAGGAACACCAACATACGCAGATTACGGAAAAAAAAACGGAAGCTGAGCCGGATACCCGACTGTACAGCACGCCAGAACGACTTTCCGCTGAGCATCAGGCACGGAAGTACGAGCATGAGGAAAAGATATGCTATCGGTGCCAGGACGAACGTGATGCACAGAATCGGAATGAGCAGACAATACCAGGCAAAAAGACGTCTGAAATTCTTGCGTGATTCTGAATAGAAGAACTTCGTCGTGATAGCTGCAAGATTGTGATCAGAAGCCTTCATCTTTATTAATGTATACACATGGGAAAGGAAGGCACAATAGACAACAATATTCAACAGCAGAAAGAGCACTGAAAACCAGTCTTTGTAAGGCTCAAGAAATCCCAGTGAGATTTCATAAGGAAACAACTGAGCAACATTGACAAGAGTACTCAGAAGAGCACAGACCAAAGTCACCGGAAAGAGGAAACGGAAGAAGCTCCTGAAGTTATCCGAAACCATGCTTATTCCTCGGGAATAGCATCTTCCGACATTGCGAAAAACACGGAATGGTTCCTCAATATTGTTTTTTTTATCGTCCATAATCAAATATTTTCGGCAAAGTTAATGAAATTCCAAAAATTATTCATACTTTTGCAAGTCTTTTTAAAGTAAAAAAAACAAAAAACATATTATCTTCAGCGATGAGCTACGCATCAAAAATCCGTATCAAGGACATTGCCGATATGGCAGGTGTGTCTGTCGGAACGGTTGATAGAGTCATACACGGAAGGAACAATGTGTCAAGGCTGGCATTGGCGAAAGTCCAGAAAGTGCTTGACGAAATCGACTACGTTCCAAACCACTATGCAAGTGCATTGGCAAGTAATAAGGTCTATAATTTCGCCATCGTACTTCCTCTGCATGAGGAGGACAGTTACTGGGCCCGCGTGGAAATCGGACTCAAAGAAGGTATCAAACGATTCAACGACTTCAAGATCGACTCACAGATATTCTCATACGACCAGTTCAATGACAGCACTTTTGAAGTGCAGGCGAAACTGGCACTTGAATCGAACCCTGATGCAGTAATCATCGGACCTATCTTCAACCACCATATCATGGCAAGGTTCGTCAAGGAACTCGAAGCCAAAAACATACCCTATTCACTGATTGACTCCTACTGGGCCGATTTCAATCCTGTATGTTTCTACGGTCAGGACTCTAAGAAGAGCGGTGAGTTCTCTGCCAAGATCATGCTCATGGCAGCCGGAAACTCCAAGAAGATCGCCATCTTCAAACTGATGGGTGAAGGCCGAGTGGCCAGCCGGCAGCAGTTGGATCGTGAGACTGGATTCCGCGGATATATTGCGAAACACAGTCCTGAGACGGAAATCATCACTCTGAACCTATATGTCTACGACAAGGACGGCGTAAAGCAGGCACTTACGAAGTTCTTCAAGGACAATCCCGACATCCGCCACGGATTGACATTCAACTCATCAGTGCACCTTATCGGTAACTTCCTCACTAACGAACTACCTGATTTCCCACATGTGACGTTGCTTGGCTACGATGCCATCAACCACAATGTGGAGTGTATCAAGAACGGTTCGGTGGAGTTCCTCATAGCACAACAGCCACAAAGACAGGGAATGTACACATTCCGTACCACCTTCAATGCCACCGTATTAAAGATGGTACAGAAGCAGGTGGTCCACTATGTTCCTATTGAATTGCTTACGATTGAGAATCTGGATTTCTACGAGGACTGAGCATCAATCTCCCAAAACCAGTTTCTGATTATTGTTTCTCTTCGGCTTTCTGCTCTGCTGTCTTTTCAGTTTCCTTAACTGCATCAGAGTGCATTGCCGTCATCTCTCCTTTTATGAAAATGCGGGTGAGGTCGTTCTTGCAATTAGTGAACACCTGTACATACTTGCTCATCGGTCCAGGCATCTTGCCTGTACCATCGTATGTCACGGATATCTCACCTGAAGCTCCAGGTGCAATAGGCTCTTTCGGATACTGGGCATCCGTACAGCCACATGAAGGGTGAACATAATTGATGATAAGCGGAGCCTTGCCCACATTAGTGAACTTGAAAACACACTTACGGATCGGCTCGTCCTGAGAGAACACACCGAGATCGATAGTAGTCTTCTCAAACTTAATCTCTGGATACTTCTTTGCCTGTGCAGATACTGACAAAGAAATGGCACACAGCAGTGTAGCCACCAAGATACTAAGATTTCTTTTCATACTGTTCTAACTTTTTTAATTCTTTTCCTTTATTGAGTTGATAATAACATTCACGCAATTCCGTCAGCCACATCGAACTGTCTTCCGGAGCCAACGCCCTGACTTTCTCGAAGGATTCCATGGCAGAAGAGTAAAGCGTCCTCAGGTTGCTCTTATATGACTGATACGCCATTGTTCCCGGAGATGCATTATTTGATTCCACCAACCGATGTGCACGACGGATGAATATCAGACCTTTATTATAATACGCCTTGACATCAGAAGGGGCATAGACGCTGGTGCTGTCGAACGAGACAAGAGCCTCGTCGTCATTACCAATGATTTCCTGAGACTTTCCTCTGATATAGTACAATCGCGATATGACAGAACTGTCGGGCGGCAACGTAACAAGAGACTTCGATATCACAAAGAGCACACTGTCATAATCATGTTTCTGCTGATAATAGTCAAGCAAAGCAAAACTGAAGAACTGACTTGTGGAGTCAGTGTCCCACCCTCTTTTCATATAATCATAAGCAGTGACGGTATCCTTCTTGGCCAATCCGGCCTTGACACCGATCTCAAGCATGTTCATGACGTTAACAGTGTCATTCAATGCCATCTTCAGATAGTAGAGAGAACTGCTGTAATCCTTTGCGCCGAATGCAGATATCGAAGCCAGACGGGCAAGCGTAACGGTGTCGGGGTCAGCCACAAAGTCATGATGCTGAACGACAAGCGGATAGTCAGTCGTTGCCAGATACATATCGAGATACTTAAACGCATCCTGATACTGGCCTTTCTTGAAATGGAAGATACCGGCATTCCTCAGGTTGCTGCGGTATTGTACAAGGTAGTTCGAAAGCTGCTTTCTGTATTTCTTGTCCCCGTAGCCTGTTGCCAAAGCATAATGATAAACCTCATAGATATGGGAGAAATACTTTGCCGTATCAGGTTTGGACTCAAGGAATATCTTCCGGTTCTCTGCCTCGACCAATTTATTCTGAATACCCGTCTCGATATAATTGATTTCAGTATCGATTTTCAGTTCCGGATGCTCATCCATAGCCTTACGAAGCTGGTTGTCGGCATCAGCATACTTCTCCGCCTTCAGTTTGGCATGAATATCCTTCTTCAGGGCTTTTCGCGAAAACTCTGTCTGAGCCCGAAGTGACGGCATCGTCAACAATGCCAGAAGGATGAATATGTATCTGATTTGCTTCATCATATCAGAACTGCATCTTGAACATCAATCGGAAACCCCATTTCTTTGCTTCTTTATTGTCAAGGTAACTGAGACGGCGGACAGCCTCAACATGAAGTATCTTGAAGATATTGGAAATTCCGAACCTGACTTCCATGTATGGTTTGTCCCATGACATGCTGTATGTATTCGACTCATAGGTACCATCTGTATTGAAATGGCCCGGAAAGTAGAAAAGGTCGCTGTCGGTATAGTTCGACGAAGCCGGGTTGTTTTTGTCCGACAATGACGCCATCATGATGTTGAATCCGACGAACTCACGCCATTTCAGCTTCTGGATCAGAGGAATACGGTTGAAGAGTTTGCCGTTGAGGTCCCAATTGAAGAACATCAATGCATACCTGTCATGAAGGAACTCAAGGTTTTTGAGCATCTCGAACGTGTTCTTCTGGATGATATACGACTGGTTCGACGGCGGCATGAGAAGCATTGGGTACGGAACCTTGTTCCACTGGGCACCAGCACGGAAATTCACATCCATACGACCCCATGCATGAGGCAGCCAGAAACGCTTGAAGATGTTGAGTTCTGAGACATTCGACGTATATTCACCTCCAAGAAAACCATCCATTCCCACAGTGTGGGTAAGAGTGAATATCGGTGCCTCTTTGTTCATCTTGATACGTCTCTGCTTTGTATTGGAATAGAACGCGCCCGGTTCGAAACTCAGCGAGGCAGTGAACTCAGTGGTTGTTATGTTGTCAATCCATTTCGACGGATCGTCGGTCGGCTGAGAATTTCCGTCAAGAGCCTGATAGAAGAGTTTATCAACCGGTCTGTTGTTGGTTCTGACACCTTCAAGATAGTAGCTGAACCCGTTTTCGTACTCATGGGTGTACTTGATGTCCCATTTACGGATATGGCTGTACTGGTCGGTCTTCGAGGACTTGATGGCAAGGAACATATTGTCCTTGTCGGTCTTCAGGAACTGATCCGAAGGGCTGACGATATCGTTCATATACATCAGTGAGATGTCATGTATAGGGAACTCGTCAGGCAGATATGCTTTCTTGATGAATGAATATCTCAGTGTGCCTTTGCCATAGAACTGCTGGGTCTTGGTTCCGTACGAAAGGTAGCCACTTGCAAACAGGTTCGGATTGAGGTTTGCATTGGTCAGTGCTGAAAAACGCAGGCGGAGTCCGTCATAATGGTTATATGAAACTACCGTATTGACAGGACCGATATCAACTTTGTTGTTCGTGGAATCACCGGTCTCGATGAAGTTCTCCATCAATGTCTTGAACACAAACAAGACAGGCTTGAACCCGCGGACTTTCTTCAGGTTATCCATAAACCCATCCATATTCTTCTCTGTCTGAGTCAGTTCAACACCTCGTATCTGGTTCCAATAGTCACCCGACTTCAACGAAGCGTCAGGTTCGGTATATGATGCACCCTTGATTTTCTTGAGTGTAATGTAAGGAATAGAGTCGAAGAGATAGTCGCGGTTCCTAACGGTACGTTGGATTAGGGCACCGGTAGGTATCAGGTCGGCCAACTGCAGTTCCACGAGCATATCATTGCTTGTCACTACCCTCTCGCCAGTAGGAAGTACGGCAAAATCCTGACTGATGTTCATGCTTTCGACAAAGTTGATATCGCTTCTGCCCGGAATCCTAAGATTGACACGGCGAACTTGATACGAGGAGTCGTCCATCACATACAGATGGCCCGTAAAACCAAAATCCTGCTGGTTGTTCGGGATGAACGAGACCTGTATCACCCTGTCGTTGTCAATGTATGTGGTGTCCTGAATATAATACCTGTAGAAGGTGATGGAGTTGTTCGCAATCGGACTCGGGAAAGGATACTGGAACAACCGGCACACTTCCTCGAATATGTTCACCTCGGTGAAGACGTCCTCGATGGCATTGTTGAAGATATCGCCTGTCTGGAACAGTGTCGTCATGCCAGACTTCCTGTCGGCCTTGATCACTGCCTTGTTCGACTTCGGACTTTTCCTGAAATAATAGTCCGTCACCTTCTCTCTCAGAGTCAGAGGCAGAATCATCTTACCCGTCTCCTCACATTTCTGAATCTGGTCCTTCATGAAAGCGAACTTCTTCAGCTTGTCCGACTCAAAAGCACCAGCCGTGAGGTTGTTGACGGAACATACTATCTTCTCGTAGCTGGAATACCGGTAATAGTCCTTGCTGCGAAGGTCGTTCATCTTCTTGTGGGCGATGACCTTCTTCATGAACTCAACCGAAGGATTGTTCTTGCGTGAGTACTTGTTCTTCGAGGCAGTAATGACGATGTCCTTTATCTCATGCGGTGAGGGCACAAGTCTGATGGTGATGTTCTTCTTCCCCGGACGCAGTTTGATGACCTGCGACACATACCCCATCGACGACACCGTGATTTCCTTCCATTCAGGATGTTCCTTGATGGAGAATTTTCCTTTTTCGTCAGTCTGTCCGCCTACACCTTTCTTGTCGTAATAGACATTCACATAGTCCAACGGCTCACGGGTACGGGCGTCAACGACCGTACCTGTAATCTGTGCCTTGCACGTCTGCCAGCAAACCGACAGCAGCACCAATGTCAATATGTTCCTAAACAGTCTCAAAGCCTACAGTTCCAAACTCCCATCTTGCCCCTCTAATCCTCTTCCTCGTCAGCCTCATAGCCGCCCATCTCGCGGAGTGCGTTCTTGAGCATGGTATATTGCTGAAACAAGTGGTTCACAGGCACTTCGTTCTTTGTGAAGTCGTGCATAGGACTCTTCAGATAGAAACTCAGGAACCGCTGTATTCCATATCTGCCAGCTCTTGG
>DCGE01000028.1:40157-44014 GCA_002314525.1 Prevotellaceae bacterium UBA1786
ATCCTTCCTTGTTGTCGTTGCGAGGCGGATAGTAGTTGATACGGACCTTATGGTAATAGTCCTGATAGAGGTCAGGCTGCTTGTCGGCCTCGAGTATCGACTCCAACGTTGAGAGTTTGCTGACTTCCTTTGTGTGGAAGTTCTCAGGCTCATCGAGCACCAGTCCGTCACGGTTGCCGAGAATGTTCGTCGAGAACCATCCGTTCAGTCCGAGACAGCGAGTGCCTATGATCGGTGCAAAACCGCTCTTCACCAATGTCTGACCTGTCTTGAAGTCCTTGCCGGCAATAGGCATCTTCATCAAGTCAGCCAGTTCCCACATTGCAGGGATGTCAACCGTCGTGTTCGGGGCACCCATGATGAAAGGACAGCCTTCCTTCAGAGCTGCATAGGCATAGCACATCGACGGAGCGACATGTACCTTGTCATCAGTCTTCATTGCCTGTTCCAGCGATGCGAGGGTGCCATGTGTCAGTTCGTCGAACGGAACATATATCTCAGTCGATGCAGCCCAGGCAACCACCACTCTGTCACACATATTGGCAGACTTGAAGCTGCGGATGTCTTCACGTATCTGTTCCATCATCTCCCAACGTGTCTTGCCGACCATCACGTTGACGCCGTCAAGACGCTTTGCAAAGTTCTTGTCGAAGGCCGCCTTCATAGGGACTATCTTCTCAAGTTCCTCGCGCACCGGTTCAATATCCTTCTCCTTCAGCACCTCGGCATACATTGCAGACTGATATGCATTTGCGGGATATACATCCCATGCTCCGAATACCAAGTCGCTGAGCTGGGCAATAGGTGCAATGTCTCTATAATGAAGGTATTTCTTGTGTTCACCACGTCCAACGCGAATCTTGTCATACTCAACCATCGACCCTACGGGCTTTGCCAGTCCTTTTCGAGCCATCAGTACTCCGGTGATGAATGTGGATGCCACTGCACCGAGTCCCACTACCATAATTCCCAACCTGCCTTCTGCAGGACGAACGTCAGTTTCTTTCATATCAAAATGTATTTTAACAGCGAACTTGCCGCTTTAACTTGCAAAGATAGAGAAAACATATTTGAGAACAAAATAAATTTTACAAATTTAACTCATAAAATTGATTTAATTAGTGCTTTGTCAATTTTCTTTTGTCAAAATCGGGAAAAACACTATCTTTGCAGAAAATTTCCCCGATAATGAAAAGACTTGCCATTTTTGTTTCAGGCAGTGGAACGAACTGCGAAAATATCATCCGTTATTTCAGACCGTCAGACTCGATCGAGACGGTTCTTGTTATCAGCAACCGTCCCGACGCATACGCTCTCGTAAGGGCGGAGAACCTCGGTGTGCCGAATATGGTAGTTGACAAGACGCATTTCAACGACGAGGCCTATCTCCTCTCCCTGCTACGGCAATACCATGTTGATTATATCATCCTTGCGGGTTTCCTACTCATGATTCCCTCGTTCCTTATCAGGGAATATGATCACAGAATCATCAACATACATCCTGCCCTGCTTCCCAAATACGGTGGTAAAGGCATGTATGGCCACCATGTCCACGAGGCTGTGAAGGCTACAGGCGAGAATGAGACTGGCATCACCATCCACTACGTCAACGAGGTATGCGACGGTGGCGACATCATCTGCCAGTTCAGAGTCGGACTTCTGCCTTCCGACACCATCGAAGATATCGAGGCAAAGATCCACGTACTCGAACAGGCTCACTTCCCTGAGGTGATTGAAGAAACACTCAAAGATTGATGAGCCAGGGGTTCATTTTTCAGGAATTTACCATCAATCACGACATATGCGGAATGAAGGTGGGCACCGACAGCGTCTTGCTCGGCGCATGGGCTAACAAACCAACTGATTCACCGCATTCAGTACTTGATATCGGCACCGGAACAGGCATCATCGCACTTATGATGGCACAACGTTTTCCTGATACTGAGATTCATGGTATCGAAATTGACCATCAGGCATTTCTTCAGGCAGTCGGGAACGTCAGCGCATCAAGATTCGCTGACCGTATCCATCTGTCTGAGGGCGACTTCCTAAAAACCGGCTTTCAGAGCAGATACGACATCATCATCTCCAACCCACCCTTTTTCAGTGTTGACACCAGGACCAGAGACTCCGTAGGCGAACCGAACCGATATACGGCACGCCATACCGATTCACTACCTTTCTGTGACTTGATTGAAAGAACTAAGGACCTGCTGGCTGATGACGGTTTGTTCTCAGTCGTCATTCCGTATGGTTCAGCACTCCATTTCATCGGTCTGTGTGCTGAGAACGGATTGTATCTCACTCATAAATGCAATGTAAAAGACTCCCCGAACAAAGAGTTCAAGAGGAGCCTTATGACATTTTCCAAGACTGTCGAACCCACACAGACCACCGAACTTACGATCCGTGACCAGTCGGGTACCTATTCACTCCAGTTCAGGAGTCTGACCGAGATCTTCTACCTCCCCACCCTCTTCGATTGAGAGGGTTGCAGCTATCGATTTCTTCTTCTTGTTTTCCTTCGCGCCAGCCTTCAGAAGATTGTTGGCAGCTGTGATTATGCTCGGTCCTCCGTTGGCGGTGGTGATCTTCAGTTTTCCCATCTTGTTCATGGTATCTGTCATGCTGCTCTCCACATCAGCAAACCTCATGCTGAAGTCCTGTACCCTCTCTATCATCATGTTGGCAGCATCCATCATCGCCTGCTGGTTATGGAGTTGGCGCACCTGAGTCCACATCATCTCCAGCACCCTCAGGTTCATGTACATAGTCTGAGGTCCCAGAATCAGCACACCCTCATCGTATGCCTCGCGCCACAAAGTCGTATCGTTCAGCAAGGCAAGGTTCAGAGCACCCTCAATCGGAACATACATTATCACGAACGACAGCTTGTTGTAGCCTTCAGGAAGGAATTTGCTGTAGTCCTTTTTCTGCAGTCTCTTCACTTGCGCCCTCACGCTCTCGATATGTGCCTTCAGGAAAGCCGACTTCTCAGCCGTACCTTCTTCGGCATTCATGTAGCGCTCATAGTCAGTCAGCGACATCTTTGCATCCACCACCACATGACGATTGTCCGGGAAGTGCAGGATGAAGTCAGGAACCAGTCCCTTTCCGTCATCACCCTTCAATGCCTTACCACCCTGATCACGCAGTGTTTCCTGAGTATCAAACTGCTCACCCTCCTTGAGTTCCAGGTCTTCGAGCAACTGCTTGAGTTTCAATTCACCGAAGTTACCCTGCACCTTCACCTCTCCAGTCAGGGCACGAGTCAGACGGTCGGCAGTCTCACCGAGAGCCTTGCTGTGCTCCATGTTGTTCTTTATCGTTGCATCCAGTCGTGTGAGAGCCTCGCTCTGCTGCACCTTCGAACGGTCCAGCGCATCACGCATATCCTTCAGGCTCCGCTGAAGAGGGTCTATTATCTTCGACACCTGTTCCTGATTGCGCTGACCCAGTTCCTCCTCACGAGCCTTGAGGATGGTTTCCGAGGTAGCCTGCATCTGAGCACGGATCATCTGCGACTGTGTCTCAACCTGCTGTTCGTTCATCTTCCTCAGCGCCTCAAGCTGCGAGGCGGAGTCTGCCTTCATCTGTTCCATCTGGTGAGCAAACTGTGACTTCTGGTCGGCAATCGTCTTCTCGTACATGGTCTTCTGGTCTTCCAGCCGTTCCCTGCAGTCTTTCCTGCCTATCCTGTAGCCAACATACCACATCACGGCAATACCGACAATTGCGATAATAAGATATAATTCCATATTAGTTCCGTATTTTTCTTTTCGGCAAAATTACACAAAAAAAACATTCGACACAAAAAAAACCACGAAAAATTTTGTCAGACCGCAAAAAATACCTAC
>DCGE01000104.1:0-2021 GCA_002314525.1 Prevotellaceae bacterium UBA1786
TCTTGCCCTGCCAAGGGTGGAAAGCAGCCGTCTGCTGAGCCACAGCAGCAGAAACAACCATCATCATGGCTGCAAGAACGAAAAACTTTTTCATATCGATAGTTAATTTAATAGTTTGCGTTTGCGTCATCGTCATCGTCACTCAATATCCTTGCGGAAGAATACCTGAGTAGGCAGGTGGTCGGAATAGCCGTTCTGCCATACACCGCTGGCATGAGTACGCTTAGGAGCACCCTTTGTCTTGCCCTCGGTCGACATGATGTAGTCGCGCAAGTAGATCTCGCTGCGATAGTACTTCAGTTCGTTGTAGGTCTTGTTCTTCTCGTCCTTGTTCAGGAGGTTGTCGGTGAAGATGATCTGGTCGAAAAGGTTCCACTTTCCGTCATAGAGCAGAGTTCCCTGACCGACCTTATATAATATATTCCACCAAGGATTGAAGAGGTCTTTGCCCTTACAGTCCTTGATCTCGTGTTTTGCACCCAATGCCACACTGACACTTGGATCCTTAGGGTCGTCGTTGAGGTCGCCCATGACGACGATCTTGCCCTTAGGGTCAACCGAACGGATGTCATCGATCATGGCACGTACCTGTCGGCCGCCCATCTCACGGAACATGCTCGTAGCAGCACGTGAAGGCCAATGGCAGACAATGAAATGGAAGTTCTCGCCCTCGATGGTTCCGCTTGCAAGAAGGAAACCACGAGTCTTGCGGACCGTGTCACCGTTCTCATAGACGAACTGCTTGAGGTAGTAGTTCTTGAGTTTGAACTGAGTAGGATCATAGAAGAATGCACAATCCACTCCACGCTTGTCAGGACCCTCGACATGGATGATCTGCCAGCCCTTATCCTTCAGTGCAGGCTGTTTCAGGAGGTCTTCAAGCACTCGGCGGTTCTCCACCTCACTTACACCGATGATGGCCGGACTCTTCGTCACCTTCACGAAATTACCATTCTTGTCCTTCATCTCGGTGCAGACCTTACTCAGCACTGTTGACATATTCTTCAGTTTGTTGGTGTATTTCAGGGTGTTCCAATGATTGGCACCGTCAGGAAGATACTCATAGTCATTCTTGCCCTTATCGTGGATAGTGTCGAAAAGGTTTTCAAGGTTGTAGAAACCGGTACTGTAGATTTTGAATTTCTTTGTCTGGGCCTGAGCCGACAAAGTAACAAGCAACATTGTTGCTACAAGACATATATACTTTTTCATCTTCTTAGTTTGAGAAATCACAAATATCCCACAAAAATACAATAAATAATTTGTTTGGCAAAATAAAAGTACTTTTTATAGATAAATATCACATCCATTTCCAAAAAAAACCGGTATTTTCAAGGTAGTTTTCTTACTTTTTGCTAACTTTGCAAATCTTACCGTATATATTATTACACAATTATAAAATACATTTATGAACAAACCATTAAGACTGATGGCAATAGGTCTGTCACTCGCAGCCACAACAGCGTGGGCGCAGGATGTGAACACCGACTCCATCAGAAGAAGTCAGGACGACAGTTCGGATTTCACTTTCACGGAAAGTCAGTTGGATGACAACAACGACGCGGCTCAGACCGTATCGTCGATATCATCAGCCAGCAGCGACCCATTCCTCTCGGAAGTAGGATACCGATTCAGTCCATCGCGATTCAAAGTCCGTGCGTACGACAACATGTACGAGCAGACCTACATGAACGGTCTGCAGCTCAACGACCTTGAGCAGGGACGTTTCAGTTACAGTATGATCGGCGGCATGAACGATGCCACGAGAAACCAGGAGAGTGCTGCAGCCTTCGACTACAACAACTTCAGTCTCACGGGTATCGGCGGTGCCAACCACATCAACACACGTGCCAGTGCCTTTGCACAGGGTACCAAGTTCACCCTGTCAGGTACGAACCGCAACTACGTGCTCCGCGGTATGGCCACCCACGCCACAGGATGGACGAAGAACGGATGGGCATTTGCCGGGACACTCGGCTACCGTTGGTCGAAGGAGGGTGTAATCGAAGGTACATACTACA
>DCGE01000104.1:2038-10608 GCA_002314525.1 Prevotellaceae bacterium UBA1786
AACTACAACTCCTTCAGCTACATCCTCAGTGCACAGAAGAGGTTCGGCGACAACCACAGCCTCAACCTCGTGACATTCGGAAGTCCTACCGAACGTGCACAGCAAGGTGCTTCGACCGAAGAAGCATACTGGTTGGCCAACAGCCACTACTACAACCCTTACTGGGGTTACCAGAACGGCAAGAAGCGTAACTCACGCATCGTCTACGACTTCGAACCAACTGCCATCCTCACATGGGACTGGAAAATCGACGACGACAAGAAACTCACTACGGCAGCCGGATTCAAGTACAGCTTGTACAGCAACTCGGCTCTGAGCTACTGCAACAATGCCTACAACCCTGCTCCCGACTACTACAAGAACTTCCCGAGCAGCATATTCAATGTTTACGACGAGAGCATCAACAACCCTGAGTACCTTGCTGACCATCCTTACTACATGGATCAGTACAACACACTCAAGGACTACTGGACTTCATCGAAGGCCAACCGTCAGATCGACTGGGACCGTCTCTACTACGTGAACAGCATCCAGAACCAGAAGGGCGAGACGGCAAGCTACTTCCAGGAGCGCCGTCACAACGACCAGATGGTGTTCAGTCTGGCACCTACATGGTCACACACCGTCAATTCCATGCTCAAATACACAGGCGGTATCATCCTCAACCATACTAAAGGCATGCACTACAAGACCATGCAGGATCTGCTCGGTGCAAACAAATACATCGACATCGACACATACGCAGAGCGTGACTACGGAAAGGGCAGTTCAGAGGTTCAGAACGACCTCCGCAACCCTAACCGCCAAATCCGCGAAGGCGATACATTCGGTTACAACTACAACATCTTCGTCAACAAGATGAAGGCATGGGCACAGCTCGACTGCAATATCGGCAACGTAAACTTCTTCGCCGGCGCATTCATCGACGAGACATCCATCGAACGTGAAGGTCTCATGCAGAACGGCCGTGCAAAAGAGTACAGTTACGGCAAGAGCGGTGCAGCCAACTTCCTTGGAGGCGGTGTGAAGACTCAACTCTCCTTCCGTCCGCTGGCAAACCACAGAATCAGTCTCGGCGGTTCGATTGAGTCACAGGCTCCACTCGCCCGCAACGCATTCGTGGCTCCACGTATCCAGAATAACTTCGTCAACAACCTCACCAACGAGGATATCGCTTCGGCTAACCTCAGCTGGCAGTTCCGTTTCGGAAGCCTCACAGGTAAACTCAGCGGCTACTACACTCGTTTCATCGACCAGGTTGAGCAGACAGGTTTCTACAACGACCTCGACTCCCGTTTCTACTATGTAACCATGTCGGACATCGACAAGCAGCACTATGGCATTGACGGAGCTCTGACATATCAGGTCAACAGCGAACTCTCATTCAATGTGATGGGTTCATGGGGTGAGGCTGAATACGTCAACAACCCATTCGCACAACTCTTCTCAGAGAACAACTCAACAGAATACCGCCAGTGGACCAACCCAGTGACCGGCGATGTCATTCCTGACCGCATCTTCGCCGACGGCATGAAGGTCAGCGGCACTCCGCTCACAGCTCTGAGTGCAGGCGCTAACTACAACGTCAACAACTGGTACTTCGAACTGGCTCTCAACTACTACGACCGCTCATACATCGGATTCTCACAGTTCCGCCGTATGGGATACGTGCTCAGCCAGAACAACAAGACGGCATCAGTAGATCCAGTGACTGGCAAAGACTACTTCGAGATGACCGACGAGGAACTCAAGACCTTCCAGGAAGAAGGTGGAGTGCTCTTCAGCAGCAACGGCGAGATCGCAAAGGTCTACAGTCCTTCACAGGAGAAGCTCAAAGGTGGTTTCATGCTCGATGCCAGCATCGGTAAGTTCATCCGTCTCAGAAACGGAAAGGCTATCAGCATCAACCTCTCACTGCAGAACATCAACAACAACACCAACCTCCAGACAGGTGGTTACGAACAGAACCGCAGTGACTTCTATACTAACGGTGAGGAAAAGGGTAACGCAAAGACATACAAGTTCTCAAGCAACCCTAAGTACTACTACGCTAATCCATTCAATGCATTCCTGAATATCAACTATCGTTTCTAATTCAAAAATGTACATCAAGATGAAAAAGACAATATTATTCGCCATCGCATTTGCTTCTCTTCTCATGACTTCATGTCGTGACGACTGGGACAACGCCGATATTGACGGTTATCTTCAGGAACGCATCACCAGCCCTACTGACGTAGGTGCTCCTACGATGACCATCACAGAATTCAAAGACGCCTACAAGAGCCTCTTCTCTCAGAGCAACTCGTTCGAGCTCATGGAGCAGGACCTCATCCTCGAGGGTGTGGTCATCTCGAACGACCGCGGAGGCAACCTCTACCAGAGCGTCATCATCGGAGAACTGGAGAACGGTCAGCCTTCACCGAGGAAGTGTATGCAGATCGCGCTCAAGAACACATGCCTCTATCCTTTCTTCCAGATCGGACAGAAACTCCGCATCAACACCAAGGGACTCTACATAGGTTGCTACAGCTACCTGCCTAAGATCGGTCAGCCGTACTACACCAGTGCCGGAAACCTCCGACTCGGACCTGCACTCCTCCAGTACTGCCGTACCAACGTATATTTCGACGGAGTTCCGTCAGACTATGCCAAGTTAGTTCATCCTGACACCATTCCTGACAATTCGTCACTATGGACCAGCAAGAGCGAACAGAACTACAAGAACTGTCCGATGCTCGTGACCTGCGAGGGTTACTTCCAACTCAACGACACTACCAAGCATCTCGCCGACTACGACGAACATGATGCCGGCTACGGTGTCAACCGCGACTTCAAGGTTGGAAGCACTACCATCACAGTACGCACCAGCACGCAGAACGAAGTATCATACATTCAGATTCCTCCGAAGTCTCAGCGTATCCGCCTCACAGGTGTACTCACCTACTACAGTGGCTGGCAGCTCCAGATTCTCGACAAGGAAAGCTTCGTAAAAATCAATAATTGATAACTAATAAACAACATAACAATGAAAAAGATTCTATCAATCATTTCGTCTGTTGCAGTTCTTGCATTGGCATCCTGTTCCGATGTTCCCGCACCATACGAAATCCACAACCAAGGTGGTTCCACTACAACCATCTTCAGCGAGACATTCGCAAGTTCACTCGGTAAGTTCACCAACTACACCACATCAGGTGCAGGTCAGTGGGTCAACGACTACAGCACTGCAAAGGCTGCCGGCTATGACAACACTTCGAAGACCACTACCGACGGTTCCTACTATCTCGTATCACCTGAAATCGACCTTACAGGCGTCGATTCAGCCTACGTGACATACGACTACATCCTCCGCTACAACAAGGGCGACGAGAACCAGCGACTGGTCATCACCGATGCGTTCGATGCCACCAAACCAGCTGAAGGCTGGACGACAGTCAACCAGACACATACCGAAGGTGCCGACTGGTCAACATTCTCAAACACTGCAGTAAACATACCACAGCAGTTCTGCGGCAAGAAGGTTCGTCTGGCACTCTACTACAACTGCGCCAACAAGAACGGCTCTACATGGGAAGTCAAGAACTTCAAGGTTCTGAAGGGTAAGGCTGGTTCACAGCCAGATCCTCAGCCTGTAACTGAAGGAATATACTATCAGTCATTCGTATCCGACTTCGGAAAGTGCCAGAACTACACTACATCAGGTGAGGGTGCGTGGATAATCGACTTCAAAACTGCAAAGGCTACAGGCTACGACAACACCACGAAGGTGACCACTGCAGGTACTTATTACCTCGTAACTCCTGAAATCGCACTCAAGGATATCGAAAAGGCATACGTTGAGTACAAGTACATCCTCCGTTACAACAAGGGTGACGAGAACCAGCAACTGCTCATCTCAACCACATGGAACGAAGCATCACCTGCCGATGGTTGGGCTGTCCTCAACCAGAAGAACACCGAAGGCACCGATTGGACAACCTTCGCCACCTCTCAGGTTCAGATACCTACTGAGTATATCGGCAAGACCGTACGTCTCGCATTCCGCTACAACACCAACGCAACAAGCGGCTCAACATGGGAAGTACAGAGTGTAGGCGTATATGAAGGCGAAGCTGGCAGCACTCCTACTCCGACTCCTGGTCCTACAGAAGGCAAGGGTTCAGGTACCGCAACAGACCCTTACAATGTAGCAGCCATCACAAGCATCTGTGCTTCTGGATCTATCCCATCCGAAAAGATTTACGCAAAGGGTATTGTATCAAAGATAAAGGAGATAAGTACATCTTACGGTAATGCTACCTACTACATCTCTGATGACGGAACAGAGTCAGGTCAGTTCTATGTATATCGCGGATACAGTCTTGGCGGTGAGAAATTCCAGTCTGAATCAGATCTCCAGGTAGGCGACACAGTTGTTGTTTATGGACAGCTCGTTGACTACAACGGAACAAAGGAATTCACTCAGGGCAACCAGCTCTACTCAAAGAACGGTAAGGGCGGCGGTGTCACACCGACTCCAGGTCCTGATCCTGAGGTGACAGGCATCAGCCTTGAAGAGTTCAACAATGGCGGATTTGAAAACTGGGACGGTAACACACCTCTCCTCTGGAAGTCAAGCACTACTGCAGGCAATGCTACTCTCAGCAAGTCAACCGATGCTCATTCTGGCAGCTTCTCAGTTCAGGTTACAGGTACTTCTTCTGCAAACAAACGCTTAGGTTCCACTGAAATCACTCTCGAGGCTGGAACTTACAACATCAAGTTCTATGCTAAGGCAGCTTCAGGCAGCACTGCAAGTGCTCGTCCAGGCTACGTTCCAGTAACAAGCAGCGGAGTAGGTTCATATGCTTACGGGAATTACACCAACGACATCACGGATGCAGCATGGGTTGAAATCACACACACATTCACCCTCAGCAGCAAGACAACCGTCAACCTCGTCATCATGAACTCAAAAACTCCAGGCGGAACTCTGCTCATCGATGACTACTCAATCACCAAGGAATAGTGAATCGAAAATATCTATATCTCATAGCTGTTGTCGTCCTTGCTCTCTCGTCATGTAGCAAGGACGATGACGGTAATGACGGTCCTGACATCAGACCCTACCGTCCCAATACCCGCTACCTAACACGTATCGAAGTACCCAAGACTCTTACGTCGGGCACTCAGTTCATCGAACACAGCACTCTCATCGGCAAAGACTCCGTCATGACCTTCTGTCTTGAATACGACCTCACCCGCTTCCACTCTCGCTGGGTGGCATTTCGCTTTGATGGTCTCACAAGAGGCATCAACGTGCCACGTCAGGATTTATGGGCCGATGACCCTTCGCTCAGCGAGAAATACCATATCGGTTCTGGTACCTTCAGAGGAGGAGTACGCGGACACATCTGTGCCTCCCACGACCGCCGATACAGCGAGGAAGCCAACCGTCAGACTTTCTACATGACCAACATGACCCCGATGAACTACGACTTCAACTCCGACTACTGGTCTAAGTTCGAGAACCACATCCAAACACTCGGCCGCAGTACGACATTCTCCGACACCCTATATATTGTAAAAGGTGGAGCCATATACGACGATGAAGTCAAAGGCTGGGCATACAGCAGCATGGGCAAGGCCATGCCGATTCCTCGTCACTACTTCATCGCAGCCCTCAAGCTGAAGGCCGGAAAGTACAGCGCCATCGGATTCTGGGTAGAACATAAGGACGACGGTTCCAGTGCATCGACCTCCACTCTACGTAGCGCTGCCTGCAAAATATCGCAACTTGAAGAACGTACAGGCATCGACTTCTTCCCTAATCTCCCCGACAACATCGAGCAGCAGGTTGAGTCAACCCTAACATACACCGATTGGAATCTCTGAGCAAACGAGGCAGCATTAGTGAAGAGTGATTATTAATCAATGGCTACAAATAGAAACAGCCGACTATCAGATAAAGGTAGCCGGCTTTTTTTGTCAATGATTTTTTTTGCGATTTGGAATTATTTGCTTAACTTTGCTGGTGAAATAATCATGGGGTGCCTTAACTTTTGGCTGAGAACAGACCCATCGACCTGATCCGGGTAATGCCGGCGGAGGAATGAATATGGAAAAGAAACCTTTAATACATTGTATTACCAACTATGTTGCTATGGACTTCACGGCTAATGCTCTGCTGGCCGTTGGGGTTACTCCGCTGATGTCGTTCTGCAAGGAGGAGATGGAAGAGATAGTCAGCAAGTGTGATGTGCTGTCGGTGAACATAGGCTGTCTGGACATGGTACAGATTGAGGCTATGGAACTGGCAGTAAGGACAGCAAAGCGGTTATGTAAACCTTGGGTGCTCGACCCTGTTGGGTATGGGTTCACACAACTCAGAACGGAGACATGCGACCGGTTGATAGGCATCTATGCCCCAGCCATCATCAGGGGGAACCGAAGGGAACTGACCGACGAACAGCGGTGCAGACTGATGTCAAGAAGAACCGGCAGTGTGGTGGTGATGTCGGGTGAGACTGACTTCATCACTGACGGCGAGCGCGAGACTGTTGTTCGGGGCGGTGACGTAAAACAGACTTTGGTGACTGCCATGGGGTGCTCACTATCGGCTGTCTGTGCGGCCTTCATGGCAAAAGGACTTGATGCCTATGATGCAGCACTGGCAGCTACACGTCTCTATGCTGAGGCTGGAAGTAAGGCTGCAATAGGATGTGAGGGAACAGGAAGCTACAAAGTGAAATTCATTGATGCACTTTATGGATAAAGGATTATTACGACTATATCTGGTGACTGACAGAGATGTGGTGGGTGACAGGGACCTGACTGAAATGGTCAAGGAGGCTGTGGAAGGCGGAGTGACGATTGTTCAGCTGCGGGAGAAGGAGTGTGAGACAGGGGAATTCGTAGAACTGGCCCGGAGAATGAAGGCAATGTTGAAAACTTACAATGTGCCGCTTATCATCAACAACAGAATCGACGTGGCACTGGCCATAGATGCCGACGGAGTGCATATCGGACAGAAGGACATGCCATACGATACAGCAAGACGTCTATTGGGAAACGAAAAGATTATCGGTCTATCAATAGAGACTCTGGAAGAATTGGAGAGAGCGAATGAACTGGATGTGGATTATGTGGCTGCTTCGCCCGTATTCCCCACCCCTACAAAGACGGACACGGCACGACCTTGGGGAATTGAAGGGCTGAAAGAGTTCTGTATGAAGTCGGTGCACCCAGTGGTGGCAATAGGCGGAATGAACGAGAAGACTATCACGGATGTGATGAAGGTAGGCACTGACGGAGTGGCTGTAGTGTCGGCGATTCTGGGCGCTGAGAGGCCGAAGGAGAGAGCGGAAGCATTATTCCGGTTAGCAGTTAGATAGGGACCACAAGTTTTTTCAGAAGAGAACAAAGACCAATTATGGACAAAGAAGTAAAGACTTACCCTCGAGTGCTGGCGATTGCTGGAAGCGACTCGGGAGGGGGTGCCGGAATTCAGGCCGACATCAAGGCCATATCGGCAACCGGCAGCTATGCTGCAAGTGCCATAACAGCAATCACGATTCAGAATACAATGGGTGTGGAGGACGTATATCCTGTACCACAGAATGTTGTGTCAAGACAGATTGAATGCGTAATCAACGACATCGGTGTGGATGCCATCAAAATAGGTATGCTCCAATCAAGCGATGTTATCAGAGGGATAAGGAAGTCGCTGGAAAGATGTGAACTGCCTGATGCACCAGGACATAACATAGTGCTGGATCCTGTGATGGTTTCAACATCGGGTCATAGGCTGATTGAAGAATCGGCTATCGAGACGCTCACGAAGACCTTGATTCCAGCAGCGAGAATAATAACGCCCAACATACCAGAAGCGGAAGTGCTCTCGGGCATGAAGATTGAGTCAAACAATGACATGACCTTCATTGCGAAATATCTTGCCAAGAAATGGGAAGTGTCGGTATTGCTGAAGGCCGGTCACATGAGTGACAGAAAGGTCAATGATATTCTCTACGATAATGAAAATGACGAAATGCTTTTTCTGCCATCGAAGCGCATAGACACTCCGAACACTCACGGAACGGGCTGTACACTGTCATCGGCGTTGGCATCGTATCTTGCACAGGGAATGTCACTGGACGATGCTGTGAAGGCTGCAAAGAAATATATCGTAAAAGCCATTGAGTCGGGTGCACACTATCAAATCGGTCACGGTCACGGACCGGTAAACCACTTCTGGGCGAAGAACACCCGCAATTAGGAGTAATGAATCAGGAGTGATGTTCAAGACAAAAAAAAGACTTCCGAAATCGGAAGTCATTCTTTTGATTTAAGCCTCAACTACCACCGGAGTGATTGAAACAGTTGAGCGGTTCTTTCTGCCCTTGTGGAATGTAACCAATCCATCAACGAGTGCGAAGAGTGTGTCATCCTTACCAATTCCAACATTCTTGCCTGGGTTGTGAACTGTACCACGCTGACGAACGAGAATGTTACCAGCCTTGGCAAACTGACCACCAAATAACTTAACACCGAGTCGTTTGCTGTGTGACTCGCGGCCGTTCTTTGAACTA
>DCGE01000104.1:10631-10773 GCA_002314525.1 Prevotellaceae bacterium UBA1786
TACCTACACCTTTTTTATGTGCCATGTTTCAATTAGTTTTTTAAATGGTTAAACTTAAGCGACAACACTCTTGATTGCCAATTCTGTAAACTGCTGACGATGACCACGCAGTTTCTTGTAACCCTTACGACGACGCTTGTGG
>DCGE01000082.1 GCA_002314525.1 Prevotellaceae bacterium UBA1786
GCAGAGAAGGTACTTCAGCTCGGCGGTAAGGTTCTCACTATGAGTGACTCCGACGGCTATGTATATGATCCGGACGGAATAGACCGTGAGAAACTCGACTACATCATGGAACTCAAGCAGGTATATCGTGGACGTATCCGTGAATACGCAGAGAAGTATCCGGGAGTGAAGTACGTGGCCGGCGAACGTCCTTGGGGCGAGAAGGCAGACATAGCACTTCCTTCAGCAACTCAGAACGAAGTCAACGAAGAACAGGCTCGTATGCTCATCGCCAACGGTGTGATGGCTGTAAGTGAAGGTGCAAACATGCCTTGTACTCCTGACGCAATCAAGGTGTTCCAGGATGCCAAGATACTCTATGCTCCAGGTAAGGCTGCCAATGCAGGCGGTGTGAGCGTATCAGGTCTTGAGATGAGCCAGAACTCAGAACGTCTGTCGTGGACAAGCGAGGAAGTTGACAAGTATCTGCACCGCATCATGGAAGATATACACGAGAACTGCGTGAAGTACGGCAAGCAGGAGAACGGCTATGTTGACTATGTGCGTGGTGCCAACGTGGCTGGATTCATGAAGGTTGCAAAGGCAATGATGGCACAGGGTGTTATGTAAGTGTGCAAAGGTGAAAACAGCTGTTTGAATAGCTGTTTTGCCTGTTTTTGCAGAACTGACATTATAGTGTGCAAGAAAGTCTGCACACGAAAAAATACATTGAGAAAAGCAGAGAAATCTTTTGGGTTTTTCTGTTTTTTTCTTTTTTGCGGTGCTTAACTTTGCCGTCGACTAAAAATTTTTCTGATATGAAAAGAATGATAAATTTCTCGGCTGCACTGATGATGAGCATGCCGATGATGGCTGGGGGATACCTCACCAACACAAACCAGAGTATCGACTTCCTTCGCAATCCGGCACGCGATGCGTCGGTGGGAGTCGATGGCGTTTACTACAACCCTGCCGGAGTGGCATTCATGAAGAACGGATGGCATCTGCAGTTCAACTGGCAGACGGTGCATCAGCACCGCGACACGTGGAGTGACTACGTGATGAATAGTAAACACCTATTTACAATGAACAGGGAAAGACCAACGACGGAGGAGACCGACTGGAAGCGGAAGTCGAAGGGTAGGGTGGACGTGCCCATTCAGCCTTCACTCTTCCTCGCCTACAACAAGGACGGCTGGTCGTTACAGTTCGGTTCGGGATTCATCGGAGGCGGTGGGTCGTGTGAGTTCGAGAACGGGGTAGGGTCGTTTGAGTATCTCGGGGAGATGTTGGCCATGACACAGATGGCCGCACAGAAACTGCCGATGACAGCCTACGGTATGGACTCGTACATGAAGGGCACCTCGTACGACCTCGGTTTCTCGTTCGCTGCGGCAAGGAGAGTGACAAAGAACCTCAACGTGTCATTGGGACTCAGGGGAGTGTTCGCCATCAACAGCTATGAAGGCTATCTGAGGAATCTGAAAGCCTATTCGGGAGACCGCTTCGTAGATCTGTCGGCAATACAATTCCAGCTCGACTGCAGACAGCACGGCTTCGGTGTGACGCCAATAATAGGTATTGACTACCGATTGAACAAACACCTGAATTTCGCAGCAAAGTATGAGTTCAAGACGAAACTGAAGGTGAAGAGCTCTTCGGACAACAATACTCTGTTCGATAACCTGGCGGCGACCACTCCAGCCTTCGCCGGTTATCTCGACGGTGCAGAGACGAGTCAGGACATCCCATCGCTGCTGACGGTCGGTGTGCAGTATTCTCCGGTTGATGTGTTGAGGGTCAGTGCGGGCTATCACCACTATTTCGATGCCGATACGGAACAGTGGTTCGAGACTCAGGTGGGTAACACCAACGAATTCACCTTGGGTGCTGAGTATGACGTGACGAAGGCGCTGCAAGTCAGTGCCGGCTATCAGAAGACCATCTACGACCAGACTTCGGACTTCCATACCGATACCAACTTCAACCTCGATTCCTACAGTATAGGATTCGGAGTGGGACTGAGAGTGTCGGAGGCGGTGAAAGTCAATGCTGCCTACTTCCGTACTATATACGACAACTTCAACCAGGTCGATGAACCAGCTCAGTTGAATGCGAAAGGGGAGGTAGTAACCACGAAGAACGTCACCTATTCGAGAACGAATCAGGTGTTCGGTGTTGGAGTGGAGGTGGATTTCTAACAGAGGTTCCGGTAGGAAGCGAATGAAGGATACAACAATTAAATTTTGCTAAATCTTGTATTTGTCGGATTTTTTTTGTAACTTTGCAATGCGTTTTATGCGCGCGTAATAAAATGAAAGCAAAGAACATACTTTACGTAACTACCGAAATGGTACCATTCGTGCCTGAAACACCTCTGGCAAGGCGTTATCGCATTTTGCCTCAGGCTGTTCAGGAGAACAATCACGAGATTCGTACATTCATGCCAAAATGGGGTGTGATCAACGAGCGCAGGAATCAGCTGCACGAGGTGATTCGTCTTTCGGGTATGAACTTAATCATGAACGATCAGGATCACACGCTTCAGTTGAAGGTTGCTTCGATCCAGGCATCGAGGATGCAGATCTATTTCATCGATAACGAGGACTTCTTCCACAAGAAAGGCATCGGTCGTGATTCAAAGGGACGTGAATATGCCAATAACGGCGACCGTACCATCTTCTTTGCTCGTGGCGTGCTTGAAACAATCAAGAAACTCGGTTGGTCACCAGATATCATACATTGTGTGGGCTGGACTTCCACACTCACTCCGCTGATGGTGAAGAAGGCGTTCAATGAAGAACCGGCATTTGCAGGCGTGAAAGTGATTTATTCAGCTACTCGTCAGATGCTGGAGCGCCCTGCCGGCAAGAACTTCATGAAGTCGATTGTATATAAGGACATCACCGCACAGGAAATTGCAGATATCTCGACTCAGGACGTAAGCTTCGACCAACTCCAGATGATAGCCCTGAAGTATTCCGACGGTCTTATCCTCGAGGATGAAGAGGTAAGTCAGTCGGTCATTGACTACGCGAAGTCGCTGGGACTTCCTATTCTGCCTTATCAGAAGTCGGATGATTGCCGACAGGCATACGAGGACTTCTACGAAATGATTTCAAACAAAGAATAGGGTGATGATGAAAAAACTGCTGGCTCTGCTGACAACCATAGCTGCTCTTGTCGTTTCGTGTGACGATTCGACTGATAACATCGGTCATCAGATGATGCCCGTCAATGACATGGTCCAGACTTTTGATACAGCCTTTTTTGCGTCATCACGGACTGTGATGGCAGGAAATGTGCTTGCTCGTACAAGCATGTCGTACCTGGGACAGTTCACCGATCCCGAAAGCTATACATCGATAAAATCGGACTTCCTTGCACAGTTCCACTGCGCCGAGAACTTCGAGTTCAGTGATTCGGTTGTCGACAACAAGATTAACTCTACGACCCTATATCTGTACATTGACAGTTATGTGGGTGACTCTCTGCAGTCGCTGAAATTATCGGTATACCCTCTTAACAAGATTATGGACCCTGAGAAGAACTACTATACCGACATCGATCCGACTCAGTATTACGATGTCAACAGCAAGCCGATTGCTGAGAAGTGGTTCACTTATTCAGACCGTACCCTGACTGACAGTACACGCTATGCCAATGCAGGACTGGAGTGTATCAGGATTCCGCTTCCGAACGAGATAGGACAGGCGATATATGATGACTATCTGAAGAACCCGGAACACTTCGCCAATACTCAGGCATTCATCAACAGCGGACTTCCATGTTCAAAGGGCTTCTACTTCAAACTGGAAGCCGGTGACGGTCTGCTGGTTTCGGTAGATGTATCTCAGTTTACATTGGCATACGATAGTTTCGACAGAAGCGACAGTACTGTTACTTCTGACAACAAGGTGTTTGCTGCAACAGAAGAGGTGGTTCAGGCTACGCGCTTCTCAAACATCAATCTTGAGTCGCTGGTGAGCGATACTGAGGCTACATACATCAAATCGCCTTCAGGACTTTTCACGGAACTGACTATTCCTGTTGAGGACTTCGTGAGGTCGCCTCATCAGAAGGATTCTACATCAATCAACTGCGTGAATATGATTCTGACACGTTATAATGATGTGGTGCAGTCGGGATTCAAACTCAACATTCCGAAAAAGGTGTTGCTGGTAAGGGTTGATGACTACTACAACAACTATTTCGAGAACTATAATCTGGCAGACGACAAGACCTCGTTCATAACCAGTTTTACAAGCAGCAACAACAAGTTCGAGTTCAGTAACATCACACCTCTCATCAATAAGATGATTGCTGAATATAAGTCGGGCAAGACTTCGCCATCATATAACAAGGTGTTCGTGATACCTGTAGAGGCTACATACGATACTTCGGGTAATCTTGTGAAGCTGTGTCACGACTTCAGCATGACGAGTGCAAAACTTGTAGGTGGCGCACGTGATAAGGTCAGACTTGAAGTGGTTTACTCGTCATATAAGTAAATCACTCAAGTTTCGCAAGCTCGACTTGAGCGACGAAACGGGCTTGTAGCCCTACGAAACGTCGGCAGTGGCCGACTACGAAACGGTCTTTCGAAAACTCAAGACCTACGAGTATGATTAATGGTGTTTACACCAGCATAGTAACCCGTAGCTAAAACCTCAAAACGTTTTTGCGATTCGTAGTCCGTAGGACGTTTCGTAGCAAAGCGTTTCGTAACGAACGAAGTGAGTGTTTCGTTTCAAGTTGAACTTGAATAAATCAGCTATTTTTTTGCCCTTTTTCTTTGTTTGTATCGTTTTTTTGTATAACTTTGCGCTCGCAACAAAAATCACCCGGGGCTGAATGGATTCGACAGCAAGTCAGGTGGTATGTAAGCATGCAGAGTGTTGCGGGGGTGACTCTTTAATAACTCTCCGTATCAGATTTATCTGGCAACAATACTTATGCTCTCGCTGCATAAGACGAAGTACAGTAGTCTTTGACGCTTAATTCTCCTGCCAG
>DCGE01000175.1 GCA_002314525.1 Prevotellaceae bacterium UBA1786
GCGGAATAATCTCCTTACCGACGCCACTCTCGCCTTCAATCAAGACGGAGAGGTCGGTAGGAGCTACCTGCGCGGCTATGTCGATAGCACGGTTCAGTTCGTCGCTGTTGCCTACGATTCCGTATCTAAGTTTTATCTGTTGTAGTTTATTGTCATGCATAATATAAATAATGTGTTAATCGTAAAAGTTCCAGCTCAATCCGAATCTGAGTGTTGCAGGATCCATCGGATAGCCTGGCGCCCAGAAATATTCTCCAGAACTCTGGTTCACATGATAGTACTGGATATATGCTCTGAGCTGCTTCAGGTCGAATGCTGCATAGACACTGACAAGTGGATACCCGCCGATTTCCTTCAGGTTGTCAGGATTCTGGTTTATGAACTGAGATACTGTCGGCGCATAGTCAGGCGCATTGTACTTGGTAAAGAACTTGAGATCGGCTCCGAGTTCGGCTGTGAGCACGTTCTTCACCAGTTGACCTGTTATATACAGATTGTGGTATGTAGATAGTTGTGGAAGCGGAAGTATGTCGTCGTCTGACACTTTCTGGAATGTGATGTCGTTGTCGAAATGAAGTATTTTCCATGCGAAGTTCTGACGCAGGTTGATGCTCAGAACCTGAATGTTGTCACCGCATTGCAGAGCTTTGACTCCACGCTTGTATTTCAGATCTCCGGACGTAAGTCTATCACCATAGTTCTGCAGATAGACGAAGTTCTTGATATTCTCGACTCCGACTGTGAGTTTTGTACCAGTGTGGGGTAGGGTGAATGCTCCTTCTATCCTGGTGCGTGATTCCTTGTCGAAACCGTTGTCCCACCACACATTCCTGGCATGATAGTGCCTGTGGTAGAAGTTCGGTGTCATACTTTTGATGTATGCATTTGCTTCAATCTGCATGGTGTCCTTTTCCTTGCTGAGGAAACGGAACGGTACATTCAGTTCGCCGCGTCCCTTTACGAAGAAGTCTCCGCTGTTCTCTCCTGCAAGTGTCATCTCTCCGTTTACGTCGAAATGAAGCATGCTTCCCTGTGTCCTGATGATCTGTCCGCCGAGCAACAGGTTATGTTCCTTGTAGTCACTTGTTCTTGGCAGATTGCCGATTGTAGGTGTGTCGGGGAGTTCGTACGTCTTGTTCTCAATTCCGAGATAGGCATTCAATCCTGCAGCAGCCCATTTGTTGAATCCTTCTCTCAGTGATAGTCCGATATTGTTTCTGAAATAGGTGCTGTTGGTCACATCGTTGGTTGAGTCTCCTGGAAGGTACTGATCCTGATAGAAGTCTGTTGGAACCTTGTATGACGTATATCTGCGATGTGATGACTGATAATGGAGTGTATGGAACAGACTTGCAATAGGAACGAATATCTCCTTCATGCTTGCAGAGTCTTCACCTTCCTCCTTATACATGCCCACATTGTATCGGTGGCTCAGATGCACTGTGTTGATTTCCTGTCTCATCCATGTGTTCGACAGCCATGTAGGTATGTCGTTCGAGGTGAAACTCCTTGAAAAATCCTCAGGATGGGTGATGTAGTTATCATCTTGTATTCCACCACTTTCGCCTTTCTTCAGGTAGTCATGGGTATATTGAAGGTTCAGATTGTATTGGTCTCCCATATATGAAAACCAGCCTGCTCCCTTCATGTTGGCAACGGCAAGGTTGTCGTAGTATCCAGGTCCGTAGAGATATACGAACTTCCCGCCGAAATTGAATCGTTTGCCGGCATTCTGTGTGTAGATGGCTGTCAGGTCATCGTATCCGGTTGTCTTTGTTCCTGCCACCTTGTACTCAAGATTCACGTACGGCGACTTTGTGTCGTAGAACAGGAACTCATCCGGTCTTTGGTGAAAATAGTCGAATGGATTGATGAAGAGGAAGTCTTCATTGTCCTTACGTTCCATAAAGATTCTGTTCAGTCGTGGTGAACCCACGTTGGTTTGGTTGGAATAGTGTCCGTTCAGTCCCTCCGGCAGTGCCTTGTTCTGGAACTGATGCATCAATGTATCCACGATGGTGGGTCTCATATTGCCGAACACTGCGTCAATGGTCCATGTCTTGATGTCAACGGGTATTTTCCTCTCGCTGTCAACCGAATCCTTTCCTTCCCTGCCTTGCGACATGCCACGATCAGAGTTCGTTTCCATCTCATGGATGATTCTCTGACCATAGGCATTCAGTCCCATCAGCATAACGGAACATACTATGAATATTTGTCTTAATCTTCTCACAACAAGAATCTAATAAAGAACTCCACTACTTTCAACAGAATTGAACCGAAGCCCACACTGAAAAACAAGAGCTTGTTGTCGGGGTACTGAAAATATACGAACAATGTTACTGCACAGCCGATGAGGAACAGGATGTTCAGTATCTTCCTCACTTGTTGGGTCTTGTCCTTGCCAGGTCTGTGATGCTTTCTTCTGCCATCACGACCATCCTTCTTCAGGGCCTCCTCTATTATTCTGTCAATTTCCTCTTCCTGCATATTCGCCGTTATCGTACTGCGTTTTCAATTTCCGTGAACAATTCATTGACGAGGTCAACGGTCTTTGTCCTGAACCTACCGAACATACGGTTCAAACCACCTTTCTTCGTGATACATTCCTTGTCCGTGATATAGTCTTCTGCAGCAAGGCGCTCAGGGTCTTCTTTCAGAACGTAGAGATATGATATGTTTGAGATTATGACATCAACCTTTCCGTCTGCGTAGTTCATGGTTAGAGTATATTGGAAACGTGCATAGTCTTTGGCAAGTGTGCGGTTTGAGAATACTTGTTCTTCATCACCTTGACATACCATAATACCTGCATTTGTGTTGTTCTCCTTAACGGAACTCAGTTCGCAGTTCTTGTAGTAGTCAGCATCCGACCAATAGCCGTTCTCGGTGCCGCTCATGTATCTCAATGATGTCCAGCCGGCCAATGACTTACTGATGTCGCTCTTTGTCTTTCCTGCTGCGTTGATGGTCTTTGTGAATACTACCTTTCCGTCTTTTTCCGGAACCACACCTTCTTTAAGATATTCACTTGGCTCCTGACGGCATACAGCTCCACTTTTTCCGTTGAGGTAGTAGAGACCTGAATTTGCACTTCCTACTTGGGGAGCAACTCGTACTGCCTGTGCCATGCTGTTCACAGGACTTAAACTCAAAACAAGGGTCATAATCGCCCCAAAAATGGCTGTTTTCTTCATTTTTTCCTTCGTTTAATGTTATTTTTTGCAAAGATAGTGCTTTTTTTTCGATTTTGTTTGGTCTTCTCGAATATTTAAACTAATTTTGCACTCGCAAATTCAGACAGGCTCGTTTGGAAGGATGGGTGAGTGGCTGAAA
>DCGE01000109.1:0-2021 GCA_002314525.1 Prevotellaceae bacterium UBA1786
GCATGAGCCAGCGTGGCGGCGACGTACAGAGCAATCTGCGTCTGTCCAACCAGCCGATCTTCAGCGACCTTATCCGCAAGGGCACTGCCGACATGATCATCGCCATGGAACCAATGGAGGCTCTGCGCTATGCCGACTGTCTGGCTGCCNNGCCGATGCTGTCGTAGTCACCAGTTCCCATGCGTTCGTCAACATACCCAACTATCCCGACGACATACAGCAGCAGATCTCTCGTTTCACCCAGCTCAATCCCGGCATCCGTTTCATCCAGGCCGATATCGAGGACATGGCAAAGGAGAACAAGATACCCCGCAGTGCCAATGTCATCCTTCTCGGAATGGCAGCGTCATACCTTGATATAATGACAGCCGACCAGCTTCGGAAAGCGGTCGGCCGTGTCTTTGCATCTAAGGGCGATGCAATTGTCGAGGCTAATTATAAAGCCTTTGACTTGGGAATGGATGTTATTCTCCAGGAGTGATTGCACCTGAAGGACAAGCGTCTGCGCATGTGCCACAGTCAACACATACCTCAGGGTCGATGACATACTTGCCGTCACCTTCTGAGATAGCACCTGATGGACATTCACCTTCGCATGTTCCACACATCACACAGTCGTCTGTAATAATGTAAGCCATAATTGTTGTGTTTAGAATTGATATATCGGATGCAAAGTTAGGAAAAAATCTTCAAAATCCAACTCTACATAAGAATAATTTTTACTGAATAAAATAAATTGGCTTTGATTTCGTTATTATAAATAGGTGAACAGAACAGTAAGACATATTATCTTTTTCCTGTGCCTGCTTCTGCAGCTTTCTGCATCGGCTCAGGTACGCAAGGTGATGAATCGGCCGTATATCGATAGTCGCCCCTATCACTATGGCTTCCTGTTCGGTCTCAATATGATGGATCTCGAGTTCGAGAACAACGGCTACACCGATGCCGACGGCAACCAGTGGTTCGCTGAAGTCCCTCATTACGATCCGGGTTTCTCGGTCGGCATACTGGGTGAACTCCGGCTCAACAAATACCTTGCCGGCCGTCTCGTTCCTACCATGCACTTTGGAACCAAGACCGTCATGTTCCGCAACTTCAGTACCAATCCCGACGTCAAGCATACCGACTCCCAGCAGATCAGGACGGCATATATCTCATTCCCTGTCGACCTGAAGTTCTCTGCCGAACGCTTCAACAACTTCCGGCCGTACATGATGGCGGGCATCAACCCGGTCCTTGACCTTACCGTCAAGAAGAACAAGAACCTCCTGCTGAAGAAGTTCGACTGCTTCCTCGAGGTCGGTATGGGATGTGATTTCTACTTTCCGTTCTTCAAGTTCATACCTGAGATCAAGTTCTGCTATGGTCTTTCGAATGTCATCAATAAGAACCGTTCCGACCTCACCGACAGTTCTCTCGGCATCTTCACACAGTCAGTCGATGCTGCTACATCCAAGATGATTGTCGTGTCTTTCTATTTTGAATAATCCAATTACTGTCTCTATTGTGAAATATTCTCTGATAATACCTGTATTCAACCGTCCTGACGAAGTCGATGAACTTCTCGGCAGCATGCTTGCTCAGACCGTTTCCGATTTCGAGGTTATCGTAGTCGAGGACGGCTCCTCAGTACCTTGCCAGTCGGTGTGTGACAAGTATGCCGACAGACTCAATATACGGTATTACCGCAAGGACAACTCCGGTCCGGGTCCTACTCGCAACTTCGGCGTCGATAAGTCCCTGGGCGACTATATCATAGTCCTCGACTCTGATGTGGTCCTTCCTGCCGGTTACCTCGCAGCCGTCGATGCCGAGATCCAGTCGTCTCCATGCGATGCCTTCGGTGGTCCCGACAAGGCTGCCGACGACTTCTCCATGGTCCAGAAGGCCATCTCCTACAGTATGACGTCCTTCTTCACCACAGGCGGCATCCGCGGTGGCAAGAAGAAACTCGACAAGTTCTATCCGCGTTCGTTCAACATGGGTGTACGGCGAGAAGTATATATTGCTCTCCATGGATT
>DCGE01000109.1:2115-4183 GCA_002314525.1 Prevotellaceae bacterium UBA1786
CTGAGGCATGGGTGTGGCATAAGCGTCGCACGGACTTCGACAAGTTCTTCAAACAGGTCTTCAATTCCGGTATCGCACGCATCAACCTCGAGAAGCGCCACCCTCACACCATGAAGCTGGTCCACATGCTTCCTCTGGCCTTCACGCTCGGAGTGATTGCTCTCATTGTGCTGGCTCTGGTACTGCGCTTCACCACTTTTGGACTCTGGTGGATGCTTCCGCTCCTGCCGTTGTTCCTCTACTGCCTGATGATATTCATCGACTCCTCACGCCAGAACCACAGCATGCAGGTGGGCATCCTGTCGGTCGAGGCTGCCTTCGTCCAGCTTTTCGGCTACGGACTCGGCTTCCTCTCTGCCGTGTGGAACCGCTGCATACTGCATAAGGGTGAGTTTGCTGCCTACGAAAAGACATTCTATGACTGACGAACGCCGTTGCATAAAAGACTGGGCTCTCGAGGACCGTCCCCGTGAGAAGATGATGGACAAGGGCGAACAGGCTCTCTCCAACTCCGAACTGCTGGCCATCCTCATCGGGTCGGGCACTACCAAGAAGACTGCCGTCGAACTCATGCAGGACATCATGCTCGTCTGCGACAACCGTCTCTCGCGCCTTTCACAGATGTCGCTCGACGAACTGACGGCCTTCCCTGGCATCGGTCCTGCCAAGGCCATCACCATCAAGGCTGCCGCCGAGATAGGCCGCCGCCGTTCTCTCGAGAGCTCCGACGACATCACCCATATATCCAATGCCGAGGCTGCCTACCGCGTCATGCATCCCATCATGCGCGACCTGCCCAACGAGGAGTTCTGGCTGCTTCTGCTCAACAACAACTCCGGACTGATCCGCAAGATACGTCTCTCGTCGGGCGGACTCACGGCCACTGCCGTCGACGTTCGGATGCTTCTCAAACAGGCCCTGCTGGCTGATGCCACTCAGATCATCGTCTGCCACAACCATCCGTCTGGTTCCCTTCGTCCGAGTTCCGACGACTGTTCACTGACCGAACGCATCCATGCTGCTTGCCAGACCATGCGCATCCGTCTCATCGACCATATCATCATCACCGACGGCCATTACTATTCCTTCCTTCAGGAAGGCAAACTCTAAGACAACTATGACAGAAGAACAGAAATACCATATCGAAGTCGAGACGGTCAACATGCTCCGCAGTGTGTTCGACCCCGAGATACCGGTCAATATCTACGACCTCGGTCTTATCTACAAGATCGACGTGGCTGAGGTTGCCGGTTCCACTGAGATCAATGTCGATATGACACTCACAGCACCTAACTGCCCTGCTGCCGACTTCATCATGATGGACATCCAGGAGAAACTCGAGTCCATCGAAGGCGTCAGTAAGGTCAATGTCAACCTCGTCTTCGAACCTGAATGGACGAAGGATATGATGAGTGAGGAAGCAAAACTCGATCTGGGACTCCTATGAAGAACGTCTATTTCCTTTCCGATGCACATCTCGGATGCCGTGCCCTTGAGCACAGTCGCACTCACGAGCGCCGGCTCGTCAACTTCCTCGACGCCATCAAGACGAAGGCTGAGGCTGTCTATATCCTCGGCGACCTCTTCGACTTCTGGTTCGAGTACAGGGACGTCGTTCCGCGTGGCTTCACACGTATCCTCGGCAAGATATCCGAACTCACCGACAGTGGGGTGGAGGTCCATTTCTTCGTAGGCAACCACGATATGTGGGTCACTGACTATCTCACCAAGGAGTGTGGCGTCATCATCCACCTCGAACCATGTACGCTCGAGATCCACAACAAGGTATTCTTCCTTGCCCACGGTCATCTCGTGGAATCGGCAAGTGGCGGCATCCTGGAACGCCTGATGATGTGGTTCTTCCGCAGCCCTGCCATGCAGTGTCTTGCACGTACCATACATCCGCATCTCTTCATCCCGCTCGGCTATCGCTGGGCACGCCACAGCCACATACACCACCACGAACAGGGTGATCCGGTGTTCCGTGGCGAGGATAACGAACGCATCGTGGTGTTCGCAAAGAACTACCTCCGCTCACATCCTGAAATCAACTACTTCATGTTCGGCT
>DCGE01000109.1:4212-5272 GCA_002314525.1 Prevotellaceae bacterium UBA1786
CCTGCCGCTCTCCGACGATTCGCGTGTCCTGATACTCGGCCAGTGGTACTCTCTCTTCACCTATGTGGTGTTCGACGGAGTCAACATGATCACCAACCACTTTATTGAAGGCGAGACACAACTATGATCGACAGCACCCGACTTCAGGTTCTCCGCAACCTTATCTCCAACCAACGTATCGTCAGTCAGCAGCAGCTGATCATCTTGCTGAAGGATCGTGGGTTCGACGTCACACAATCCACCCTCTCGCGCGACCTGAAAGCCATCCATGCCCTTAAGGTCCAAGACGACGACGGTACCAAGACCTATGTCCTTCAACAGACCGACCGCTACCTACGCATCCCCCATTCCGCACCCATGCGCAAGGAGGAGATGCACTGGTACGTCATGATCGTTCGTGCACTCCATGAGAAGAAGACTGCCGAAATACTCACTGCCCGGGGCATAGAGAACTGGGTACCCGTACAGATCGTTCGCCGACGCTGGTCCGACAGGATCAAGATCGTCGAGACGCTGGTCATCTCCAAGATAGTCTTCATCCATTGCACCGAGACCCAACGCCTGAAGGATTCCATCATACCCGATAAGACCATGTCCTTCCTCATGGATCGCATGCTCCATCTACCTGCAACCATCCCTGACGAACAGATCCAGACCTTCCGCATGATGATTGCCAACTCCGAACAACCGGTTGAGTTCACCGAAGAACTCCTACAACCAGGTCAGATTGTAGAGATCATGTGCGGAAAACTCATAGGTCAGACGGCCGAGATATGCAGGGTCAAAGGCAAGTCCGTCGTCACCCTCCGCCTCGAAGGCCTCGGCTCCGCCATCACCCAAATCCCCATCTCCGACGTCAAACCCCTCAAGGCAAAGTGACCCTCTCATCTCCCAATCTCCCAATCTCTCAATCTTCAAATGGCCTCATAAATAGTAAATGGCAAACGGTAAACCATAAATAATTTTGCCACATCAAAAAAAAGCCGTAACTTTGCAGTTCGGAATCGTAACTCATTAGTTTATTAATAAGTATAATTATGGTAAATTACAAAGATCTCGG
>DCGE01000109.1:5324-5544 GCA_002314525.1 Prevotellaceae bacterium UBA1786
CAGCTTTCAACTTCAACACAATGGAACAGATGCAGGCAATCGTAATGGCTGCAGTAGAAACCAAGTCTCCTGTCATCATGCAGGTATCAAAGGGCGCGCGCAACTACGCAAACGCAACCATCCTCCGCTTCATGGCAGAAGGTGCAGTGGCTTATGCAAAGGAACTCGGATGCGAACATCCTGAGATCGTCCTCCACCTCGACCACGGCGACAGCTTCGA
>DCGE01000232.1:0-193 GCA_002314525.1 Prevotellaceae bacterium UBA1786
TTACTTGAAAGGTCTGAAGCTCGAAGGCATATAACTTATGCACTTATCTCGGGCGCTTGCGCGCGTAGGACAACACTCCTAACTTCTAACTGCTCCATAGGAGCCTAAAAAAGTTTTCCACCGATTATTGAACAAAAAGTCTCAGCAATGATTTGTGTATCCAACCAAAGACTTCTGTTCTTCAGATAATTTA
>DCGE01000232.1:225-4250 GCA_002314525.1 Prevotellaceae bacterium UBA1786
GTCCATATCAAGACGCTTAACCATTTTTTCCATAGTATCGGTATAACCGTTATGGAGCGTGGCGTCTGAAGTCACTCCAGGCCTGCATGCATAGAGCTCCACATAATCAGGTCTAACTTCTAAAATCTGTTGGATAAAGTATTCTCTTTCAGGCCTGTAACCTACGAAAGACATATCCCCTTTCAGTACGTTCCACATCTGTGGAAGTTCATCCAGGTGGTGAGCTCTAAGATATTTACCTACTTCGGTAAGTCTGTCATCTTCTTCCTGCGCAAGCTGAGGTCCGTTGGCTTCAGCTTCTACCTTCATCGTGCGGAATTTGTATATAGTGAACGCTTTACCGCCTTTCCCGATTCGTTCTTGGCAGAAGAGGACTGGACCTTCGCCCTCCCGTTTCTGCATTATTGTAATCATAAGAAAGACAGGTGAAGTTATTATCAGTCCCAGCAATGCCCCTATTATGTCGAAAGTGCGTTTTACACTACGTTCAAACAAGTTCATCCCGTCTTTTATATTAGTAGAATATGTCGCCATTTCTCGAATTATCTCAACGTTATATTTAATAAACGTAAAAGATTCGTTTTTATTATATTTATAACAATTTTTTTTATTAAAAAAACTAATTCGCAGAACCTTCTCCGCAAAAAGCATGCAAATTTAGCAAAAAATATGGAGACTGCCAAAAGTATTTTGTATTACTGACATTTTGACATGAAATTAGTTTGGCATGATTGTTGTAAATAGCGGGGCATAAACCAAAAACGTATGAATTATGGATACCAAAAGACAACCAAATGAAAACGGACAGGAATTCCTCAGCCGTTTTGCGACCAATCTCATTGAGCTTGCAAAAAACGGGAAGCTCGATCCTGTTGTCGGACGTGATGAAGAGATTCGAAGGGTCCTGCAGATTCTCTCCCGTAGAACAAAAAATAACCCTATCCTAATTGGTGAACCTGGTACAGGTAAGACAGCGATAGTAGAAGGCCTTGCTGGTCGACTTCTTCGTGGAGATGTACCTGATAATCTGCGTGATAAACAGTTGTATAGTCTTGATATGGGTGCGTTGATTGCAGGTGCGAAGTATCAAGGTGAATTTGAGGAAAGGCTTAAAGGCGTTATCAATGAAGTGGTTCAGGCTGATGGTGGGATAATCCTTTTTATTGATGAGATTCACACTCTTGTCGGTGCCGGTCAGAGTCAGGGTGCTATGGATGCTGCAAATATTTTGAAACCGGCCTTGGCACGTGGTGAACTGAGAAGTATCGGTGCCACTACGCTCGACGAGTATCAGAAGTATTTTGAGAAGGATAAAGCCCTTGAACGTCGCTTTCAGACTGTCATGGTTGATGAACCTGATATCCTAAGCAGTATCTCAATTCTCAGAGGGTTGAAAGAACGCTATGAGAACCATCATAAGGTGCGTATCAAGGACGATGCAATCATTGCAGCCGTGGAGCTCTCGAACAGGTATATAACTGAGCGATTCCTTCCCGACAAGGCCATCGACCTCATGGATGAAGCTGCTGCAAAGCTCAGAATGGAACGTGATTCCCTACCTGAGGAACTGGATGAAATCATCCGTCGCATGAAACAGCTGGAAATCGAGCGGGAGGCCATCAAACGTGACAATGACAAAGTGAAACTCGCTCAGCTCAACGAGGAAATCGATTCGCTCAGTAAGGAGGAAAAACAGTATCGTGACAAGTGGGAGAAGGAACGCGAGCTGGTCAATCGCATCCAGCAAGATAAGATTCAGATAGAACATCTGCGTTTCCTTGCCGATAAGGCCGAGCGTGAGGGCGACTATGGTCGGGTGGCTGAGATAAGATACGGGAAACTACAGGAAATCCAGTACGACATCGACCGAATTCAAGATCAGCTGAAAGCCGTTCAGGGAACCGACGCCATGATCAAGGAGGAGGTTACGGGTGATGACATAGCTGACGTGGTCAGCCGCTGGACCGGAATCCCTGTCAGCAAGATGCTTCAGAGTGAGAAGACCAAGCTCCTCAATCTTGAGGACGAACTCCATCACCGCGTCATAGGTCAGCAGGAGGCTATCCAGGCCGTGAGCGATGCCGTGAGAAGAAGTAGGGCGGGACTCCAGGACCCGAAGCGTCCGATTGGAAGTTTCATCTTCCTCGGTCCTACGGGTGTCGGAAAGACCGAGCTTGCAAAGGCTCTCGCAGACTATCTTTTCAATGACGAGGGGCTGATGACACGAATCGACATGAGTGAGTATCAGGAGAAATACAGCGTGAGCCGTCTCATAGGAGCTCCTCCTGGGTATGTGGGCTATGATGAAGGTGGACAACTTACTGAGGCTGTACGTAGGAAACCATATAGTGTTGTGCTCTTTGATGAGATTGAGAAGGCTCATCCTGATGTCTTCAATACATTGTTGCAAGTATTGGACGATGGAAGATTGACTGACAACAAAGGCCGAACCGTGAACTTCAAAAACACCATCATCATCATGACCAGCAACCTTACTGAGGATATGCTCCACAAGGTTATGCGTCCTGAGTTCCTTAATCGTGTTGATGAGATAATCACTTTCAAGTCACTTGAAAAAACTCAGATTCGTGAAATCGTCCGACTCCAGATTAAAGGTGTTGAAAAGATGCTGGCTGATGAATGCATTACACTGGAACTCACGGATTCAGCACTCGATCTTCTTGCTGAAGAGGGGTTTGATCCTCAGTTCGGAGCACGACCTGTGAAACGTGCCATCCAACGCTCGCTTCTCAACCAACTCAGCCGTCAGATCATAGCGGGTACAATTGACAAGGAACACCCTATCAGGGTGGCAGCTGCAGAGGGTAAGCTCATCTTCGCCAATGAATAGTAAAAGGAGCCGTAATTGGCTCCTTTTTTCATATTCCCACCTCAACGCATGCCGGGAAAATTCTCAGTGGGTCGCCCCATAACCTCAGGGATTGTCTCATCGTGGATTCCACCGATGCTTTTGCCATGTTCAGCCTGTCCTTATAGACTTTTCTGCCATTGATGAATACTGTGACTTTCTTATAAATATCAATAAGGTCTTCGGATAGAAACACTCGTATTCTTCCTGTCTTTGCCTCTTTGAGATGCCTTTTAAAATAAAATGGGATGTTCCAATTAGGATCTGTATAAGTCGTTTCGTATTCTACGTTCTGAATTGTGATGTTGACTTTGTTGTCTTTGATGCTGACATCATAGAATGTGCGATAGGCAGAATCCTCCTCAATTACTTCTATATTATAAAAGGAGTTTCTCTTCATTCCGTCCATTTCGTAGTTCTCCCAGCGAAACTGCTTTGGCTGCGCATTTCTTCTGAACTTCATCAACCATGGGGTGGTAGGAGTGTAGTCAATGCCGTGCCCCCTTCCTGGTTGGAGCTCCACTCTGTGAACGTATTCTCCAGGGTATAGGGCTGCAAGGCTGTCAAGGGTACGTCCTGTGTTCATAGTCATGTCATTTCGGAAGAACATGTTGTCCTTCTCGCCTGAAATCAATGAGAAGGCAGTGTTTGAGAGGTTTTCGCATGGAGCATTCCTCAAAGGTTCGCCACCAGCCATTGGACCGGCACCAGCAAGGTAGTCAGCGTAGAATGATGCCAATCTCTGGCTTCCGTATCCACCTTCAGATATTCCGAAGAAATATACTCTCTCTGGGTCTACATATCCTGATGCAAAGGCCTTTCTTATCAGCTTCTCCCATGCCCACTGCTTGCCTTTCTGCCACCAGCGGTACAGCTCTCCCTCGTTCGGTATGCGTGGAATTGCATAGAGGGATGGCGAGTCCTTGAACTGCATGGCCAGTTTGTGGCCCGAGAACCACTCTAACATCTTTGGCCCTGAACCATGCATATATACGAACAGTTGGTAGCCTCTACCTGGCTTGTCTCCTTTTGTCCCATAGTAGAACTGCATCACTGCATTCTTCTCGAGTTCCTCTGGAATGGTCCACAAAAAAGTCTTCTCTTTGCTGAGCGAATCAGGCTGAGGCAGAGCGAAGGTGTCGCTTTTCAGATAGTT
>DCGE01000232.1:4298-9142 GCA_002314525.1 Prevotellaceae bacterium UBA1786
TTCCCTCATCTGCTGAAGCGGCGACTGAGCCGAGGCTGAAAGGCTCAGCGATATAGCTATGAATGATAATATAATCTTCTTCATTTATCCAAAAATGGGAGGGCATTCATTACACCCTCCCACTATTCATTTTCACTATTTACTTATCAATTAATAAACCATCTTCTTACCGCCGATGATGACGATTTGACCCTTCACCGGAGCAGAGATTCTCTGACCTGCGAGATTGTAGATTGCATCGTTTGCGATACGGTCTTCAGCGTTGATGTGGTTGATGACGGTTGCGTCGAACGTGTATTCGCTCACGCCCTTCAAACCAGCCTGGCTGAAGTACTTGATGATATTTCCCTTGAGCCATACTTCCTTTCCGAGGTTTGATGGATTATCCTTGAGGTTGAGTGCTGTACGTACAGCTCCCTTTGGAAGCTCTACTGGTGTGCACATCAAGTAATTAGACTCGTTCTGAACATCAGATATTACAAAGTTTGTTGCAGAAACTGTTTCGCCTTCAGTGCTGAACTTTACCTTGTCTGCTGACATTGCACCATCAGCATAACCTACGATGTAGGCTTTTACCCATACGTTCTTCACTGTGTCTCCATCATTGAAGTAAGCATATACATCACCAGCGCTCAATGGAGCCTGAAGTGTACCTTCGTTTCCTGTCATCACTTTCAGTTTTGCTGATGCTGTGCTCTCCATGTATGTTGCGGTTGAAGCTGTGCTGAGACTGATGGTTGTAACGCCGGTTCTCTTTAGGGTCGCTACTCCATTATCGTCTATTGTTGCTACAGCTTCGTTAGAAGATGCATAGCTCTTGGCACCATCAGACGAAGTGATGGCATACATCTCAAATTCGAATGTTCCTTGGTCGATGCTGATTGCATATTCAGGATAAGTGAAGGTTGTCTGAGGATCTTTTTTGTCGGAAAGCACTTCGATGTCAGCTGGATCAACAATATAGTACTGGATATCGTCTTTGAAAGGAATTACAAATGTGTTCATATTGTATTTGCAATCTGTACTGAATGTAATACTGCCAAGATTGTCAAACTGATTACGAAGTACTACATTTCCGGTTGCGTCCTTGAGAGTGATATTCTTGCCGTCGGTGCTTACATATTCCAGACCTTCAAATCTGACAAATCTGCTTGCATCTGCCTTTGTGATGTCAGCTGCATTGACCTTGGTTGGTTGTGGAGCATCTCCAGCAGCGCTTGTGGTGTTAGCCCATGAGTCGGAAATTGCGAGTTCAGGAAGGTTGTTATAAGAATAGAGTTTACCTTTGACCGATCCGCTCAGCACATCGCCCCTCTGGAACTTGGCTGTCTTTGACTTGTCGAAGAGCAGGAATGAACCTGTTGCATCCTGAATGAAGATGTTCTGACCATTCACACCTGTGACCTTAATGTTGTTGAGAGTGAATGTGACTTCAGGAGCTGTGTCGGAAGATGTAGCTGTACAAGCGGCAATAAGGGCTGCTATGTTTACTAGTTCTTCGGTAATTACACAGTTCAAGGTCGTAACCGCACTCTTTACGTCGTCATCGTTGTAGCAGACTGCCTTGACGGTCGTTGTCTGTGAGATGGTGAAAGGACCTTCGTAGAGAGTCTTGCTGTCGTCTGGTTCAGTACCGTCAATCGTATAATATATGGTGTTCTCGCCAGATGGTTCGGTGATAGTGACGGCCTTCGTATCAGAATCGAAGCTGATTACCGGAGCCTTAGGGGCATCGGCTGAGCCGTTTGAGAGATTGCTCCATCCCTCGTCGTTAAGACTGATTTCCCACTGTTCGTTGTATACTTGATAGATACCCTTTGCCGTACCATTGAGCTTGTCGCCTTCCTTCCATGTTGTAGGTACGTCCGATTTGTAGAGTTCAAAGTTTTTTCCGTTAGCCTGGCGCACGAGAAATACGCCGTTCTTGTAACTTCCGTTTGCAAGATAGAATGAAGCAATTTCCTCGTCAACGATCGGCACGATTACTGGCCATCCTTCAGCAGTCGGAGTCTCCTTCAGCAGTTCATCAAGAGAAGCATAGTTCTTTGCAATCTTATATGATGCTTCAACCTTGTCGCTCTTCACGTCACCCTTCTGGGCGTATGCATAGATTGTCTTTGACTCTGCAACCTTGACTGGAGCGGTGTACTTTGAATAAGAGGCATCGTCAAAGGAGTAATATACGTCGTTGCCGTCGGCATTGGCAATAGTCACGTCAATAGCCTCGTAATATACACCCTTGCTCGGAGTGAATGAAGGAGCCGAAACTGCAGTCTCGTCAAACTTGTAGAGCTTAATGGACTTGAGCTGGATATATCCGTTTGAAGTGTTGTTGCTGTTGCCGCAGTCTATGGTGAGCCTGTAATAGCTGTTTGCAACTAATGAAGGAACGGCAATCTCTACATCGCCTACCGCAAGAGTGAAGTTGACCTTCTGTACGTCCTTTGAGAAATCTTCGTCCGAAGCGACTTCAAGGTATGCAGCCTTGACGTAATCGTTATTGATTTTTGTGAAATTTACGATAAATCTGGTAATTTTCTCGCTAATCTGAGGGGATGTAACTGTAGCTACATAGTCAGTCTTCTTATGGCCGCATCTGATGTGGTCCCAACCATTGTTGAAGTTGTTGAAGTAAGCAAACTTCCATGTCAGTCCCTCGTTTGTAGCAGTCCATGCCTCACTATAGCCATTGACGCTGTCCTGCTTCTCTGCAGGAAAGGTTAAAGTCTTGAAAACTACATCACCAGCGCTTGCAGACATAGCTACGCACAGCAATGCAACGATTGAAAGTAAAAGTTTTTTCATAAATGAATAAATTTCTTTTTGTATGATTAATAAAAATATAATTGCTTTTTTCGCATATTCGGCACAAAGTTAATAAATATCCCAAACATGGCAAAATATTTTTTGCAAAAGGTGTATGATCTACCTTAGTCGTAGTGATGAGAATGATGATTACAGGAATATATATTTGGGCGGATGATTTTTTTTTTGTAAATTTGTGGAGTTTTCACATCAAATAATTTACATTATTATGAACTTCCTTGAAGATAAAATTCTCAGTGATGGTGTGCTGAAGGAAGGAAATATATTGAAAGTCAATGGTTTTCTTAATCATTTGATCGATATTGATGTTGTCTCCCAGATAGCTGATGAGTTTCTTCGCAGGTTTGAAGGTGAGACGATTACAAAGATCCTGACTATTGAGGCAAGTGGTATTGCCATCGCTGCCGTAACAGCTACAAAATTGCATATACCGATGCTTTTTGCCAAGAAATCTCCGACTCTCAATGTCGATGGTGAATTCTATGCGTGTGATGCTTATTCTTATACTCACAAGTGCAATAACCATATATTTGTGTCGGCAAAGTTCCTTTCGCCTGATGACAAGGTATTGATTATTGATGACTTTCTTGCCAATGGTCAGGCGTTGAAGGCTCTGGTGGATATTGTGGAACAGGCTGGTGCTGAGGTAGTGGGATGTGGCGTTGCTATAGAGAAAGAATTTCAGATGGGTGGCAATATGGTGCGTAGCATGGGATATAGGGTTGAATCACTGGCCATTATTGAAGAAATGGACTATAAGACTCAGACAATCCGATTCAGAGAACAATGAACAATTAAAAAAATGTATATCATGGAGAAAATAGATAATCTTTACGGCCTTGATGGACGTGTCGCGTTAGGAAAAGCCATTCCCTTCGGTTTTCAGCATGTCTTGGCTATGTTCGTTCCTAATATAACTCCAATCATAATACTTGCAGGAGTGATTGGTCTTGACGAAGAATTGGCTTCATGTTTGGTCCAGAATTGTTTGATAATCGCCGGAATTGGTACGATGATACAGTTGTATCCAGTATGGAAAGTCGGTTCACGACTGCCTATCGTGATGGGAATCAGCTTCACATTCCTTTCGCTTGCAATTACTATTGCAACAAGTCAGGGAATGGGATCCTTGATTGGAGCGGTCATTGTTGGTGGAATCGTTGAAGGTCTCTTGGGCTTGTTTGCTAAATATTGGATGAAGGTAATTACTCCTATTGTTGCTGCAACTGTGGTGATAGGCATAGGATTCTCTCTGCTTCCTGTCGCTGTCAATTCTTTTGGCGGCGGTCAGGGGGCGGCTGATTTCGGATCTGCAGAGAACTGGATTGTCGGCAGCGTGACTTTGGTTTCGTGTATGTGCTTCCAAGTCTATACAAAAGGTTATTTTAAGGCTTTGTCGGTGCTATTCGGGTTGATAGTAGGATATATCCTCGCTGCATGTATGGGTATGGTTCATCTATCGTTTGAGGGAACTGCTGTCGTAGCACTGCCCACACTCATGCCATTCAAACCAGAGTTTCATGTCAGCGCAATTATCTCGATTATCTGTATCTTTCTTGTTTCTGCGACCGAGACAATCGGCGATGTATCGGCAATGACCAATTCCGCGCTTGGCCGTGAACCCAAGACAGTTGAACTTTCGGGTGCGCTTGGCTGTGATGGTTTTGTCAGTTCGCTGGCTGGTTGCTTAGGGTGTTCTCCTATCACTTCGTTCAGCCAGAATGTGGGTCTGCTTGCAATGACCGGTGTGACGAATAGGTTTGCCATCGCTTCAGGTGCTGGTATTATGATTCTTGCTGGTTTTTTGCCTGTTGTCGGTGTTGTCCTCACCAGTATCCCTCATGCCGTCTTTGGTGGCTGTACAATCATTATGTTCAGTTATATCATATATGCCGGCTTCGGTATGATTTCAAAATGCGGCTTTTCATCCCGAAATATGAAGGTGGCCTGCCTGTCACTTAGCGTAGGACTTGGTTTCTCTCAGGTTCCCGCAGTTTAAACTGCGGGAACCTGAGAGA
>DCGE01000017.1 GCA_002314525.1 Prevotellaceae bacterium UBA1786
ACCGCTATGGAGTCCGTTTGTGGATATCATCAGGACGAAACGCTGGTGGATACTTGCCATGCAGATATTGATGTCGGCAGCCTTTGTGCTGATGACTCTCACACTGGCACGTCCTTCGGCTCAGATGATAACCGACGGCAACACACCGATGAGCATGTTCATGATCACACTCATACTGTTCATAATAACAGCCTTTGCTTCGGCTACTCACGATATCGCTGCCGACGGATTCTATATGCTGGGTCTGTCTGGGAAGGACCAGTCGTTCTATGTGGGGATAAGAAGTACGTTCTACCGTCTGTCGAACATATTCGGTCAGGGTGTACTGGTGGCAATAGCAGGTTTCGTGGAGTCGGAATACGAAGACATCCCTCTGTCATGGACGGTAACCCTTGGAGTGGCAGCCGGATTGTTCACACTGGTCACGCTGTATCATCTGTTTGCCGTTCCGAAGGTTGAACAGCCTCGGAATTCAGATATCACGGCTTCTTCGATATTTTCGGAGTTCGGTCGTTCGTTCGCCACATTCTTCACGAAGAGCGGTGTGGTTCTGGCTATATCGTTCATGCTCCTGTACAGACTTCCGGAGGCATTTCTGCTGAAGTTGTGTACACCTTTCCTGGTGGCTCCCGTCGATGCCGGCGGATTGGGAATGGCAACACAGGATGTAGGAATTGCATACGGAACGATAGGTGTGATATTCCTGACGGTGGGTGGAATCATAGGAGGTGTGATGGCTTCGCGTTGGGGACTCAGACGATCTCTCTGGCCGATGGCTGCCTGTATGACACTGCCTTGTCTGTCGTTCGTGTATCTTGCAATGTTCCAGCCCGACAGTCTTGCAGTCATCAGCACCTGTATTGCCATTGAACAATTCGGCTACGGTTTCGGCTTCACGGCATATATGCTCTACATGATGCATTTTGCCGATGGGGAATTCAAGACCTCACATTATGCTATCTGTACGGCTTTCATGGCACTGAGCATGATGCTGCCCGGTATGGTTGCTGGTTATCTGCAGGAGTGGCTCGGCTACGAGAACTTCTTCTGGATGGTCATGGTATGCTGTGTAGCTACTGTTGTCGTCACGATGCTGGTTGTGAAGAAACTGAAGGATAAAGTTTGAGTTGTTGAAAATTTGTCGTAAATTTGCGGATGAGATGAAAAAAGGAATGAAAAAAGTATATTCGTGTCTTGCCGTCATCATGTGCTGTGTCATGGTGGGCTGTGGCGAGGACCGTACATACGAGTACGAGGCCTGGACGCAGAAGAACCATGTGATGCAGGATATAATGCAGGAGTGGTACATATGGGGTGAAACTCTGCAGGAACGGGGTTGGAAAGATTACTTCGGTACCACATCGGACTTCTTCAAGAAACTCATAGCGGCTTCGCATCCGAGTGATACATGGTCCTATTGTTCGATCGACTCACTGCATAAGGATTATCATGAACGTGGAAACTTCAACCATCTGGATTCATACGGTCTGGATTATACGACGATGAGTGATCCTACACGACTGACAAGTCAGACGTATGCCAGAATACTGACTGTGTATGACGGTTCGCCTGCCAAGGAGTGCGGACTTGAGAGAGGTGAGTTCATCGGGTATATCGATGGAGAGAAGGTAACTGACAAGAATGTCGTACAACTCAAGAGCGGTGCTTCGCTCAACCTGACGGTGCAGAAGCTGTCTGTAATAGGTGATTCGCTGATATGGCAATCAGAGCGTGAGGTGGTGATGGGCAGTTCCAGGAAGGTGGATGATACTCAGGTGCCGGTTTGCAATGTGTTTGTCAAGGGTGATAAGGTCATCGGCTACATCATGATCAACCACCTTAACGGTGATGGGTTCAAGGAGTACCTCAGGGAATTTGAATCGGCTGATGTGCTGATTGTGGATCTGCGTCTGTGCAATGACGGTACACCGGAGGGTGCAAGTGCGTTGGCTTCGTGTATGGTTGACCAGACAAAATACGATGAGGTGTTCTGCAAGTCCTTATGGAGAGATTCCAAGAAAGAACTGAACCAGACATTCAAATACGATTCATCAATGAAAGCATACAATGCCGGAATAAAGAACCTGTATTTCATCACCTCGACCTATACGGCAGGTGCTGCTGAATGGGTTATCTATGGTTTGCGTCACACTATGGGAAAGGACTTGATAAAGACTGCCGGCGTGAAGTCAAAAGGCCAGAACGTGGCAATCAGGGAGTTCCCTACGAATTTTGGCTACACATTGGGTCTGTCGGTGGCTTATGTTACAGACGGCGATGGAAACTATGATTACGGCAGCGGGATAGATTCTGATCTGTCGGTTGACGAATTCCAATACGTAAGACTCTATCCTTACGGAAACAGAAACGAAGTGGTATTAAGAACAATAATAGACAGTTTATGAAACGAATCGGATTTTTAGCCCTCGGATGCGGGTTGCTGATGTCAACAAACGTACTTGCCCAGGGTATATCGGAAGCGATGCTATTGAAGATGGCTTCTGACAACAAGATGACAGCATCGGACAAAGCCATCCACAATGTGCTGGCAGTGGCAAATGTATCGACGATAGCAGTCAATCAGGGAAACCAGACGGAGAAGAACACTTATTTCAGCAACAGTGTGCCGTCAAAGGGAATTACCGATCAGAAGTCATCAGGACGCTGCTGGCTGTTTACCGGTCTGAACGTGCTCAGAAGCAAGGTGATAAACCGTATGGGCTTGCAGGAATTGGAATTCTCGCAGATATACTGTTTCTTCTATGATCAGCTCGAGAAATCGAACCTCTTCCTTCAGGCTGTCATCGACACCAAGAACCTGGCGATGGATGACAAGACGGTGGAGTGGCTTTTCAAGAATCCGTTGAGTGATGGCGGTACTTACACAGGAGTTGCAGATCTGGTGATGAAGTACGGATTGGTACCAAGTGGGGTTATGCCTGAAACATATGCAAGCAACAATACGAGCAAGTTCACTTCGTTCCTCAAGAAGAAACTCCGTGAGGACGGACTGAAGCTCCGTGAATCAAAGGGTGACCTGCAGACGATGAAGACAGCCATGCTGAGTGAGATATATCATATGCTCGTTCTGGGTTTCGGCGAACCGGTGAAGGAATTCACATGGGCTCCAAAGGACAAGCAGGGGAAATATATGTATGAACCGAAGAAATACACTCCGAAGTCTTTCTACGAGGAGATGATAGGCGAGGACCTGAACAGCAACTACGTGATGCTGATGAACGACCCTACACGTCCTTACTGGAAGACATACGAGATTGAATACGACAGACATCTATATGACGGTCACAACTGGAAGTATCTGAATCTTCCGATTGAGGACATCAAACAGGCTGCCATTGCCAGTATCAAGGACAGTGTGATGATGTACTTCTCATGTGACGTCAATAAGGAAATTGACAGCAAGCGCGGCTTACTGGATTTGGATAACTATGACTACGAGTCGATTTTCGGGGTGAAGTTCGGTATGGACAAACGTCAGAGAATCATATCGTTCGACAGCGGTTCGTCGCATGCAATGACTCTCAAGGCAGTGGACCTCAACGAGAAGGGGGAACCGCAGAAATGGGAGGTGGAGAACAGCTGGGGTGCAACGAGTGGCTTCAACGGACATCTGATAATGACGGATGAGTGGTTCAATGAATATATGTTCAGGTTGGTTGTCAACAAGAAATACCTCACCCAGAAGGAACTGAAGGCAGCGGAACAGAAACCTGTCATGCTTCCATGCTATGATCCTATGTTTGCGTTTGAAGAATAAAAAAGGGCTGTTAACTAATAAAACCAATAAATATGAATATTACAGAACGTTTTTTGAAATATGTGGGATTCGACACTCAGAGCAGTGAGGAATCGGAATCCACTCCGAGTACGGAGAAACAGTGGGCTTTTGCTCAGTATCTGCGTGACGAATTGATAGCAATCGGTCTTGAGGACGTAGAGCTCGATGAGCATGCATATCTGTATGCAACCTTGCCTGCAAACTCAGACTTAGACGTGCCTACAGTAGGTTTTATCTCACACATGGATACAAGTCCCGATTGCAGTGGAGCTGATGTGAAGCCTCGGATTGTGACCGATTATGATGGCGGTGACATCGTGTTGAGTGAGGGCATAGTAAGTTCTCCTTCGAAGTTCCCGGAACTGAAAGACCACGTAGGTGAAGACATCATCGTGACTGACGGGCATACGCTTCTGGGTGCCGACGACAAGGCCGGTATTGCAGAGATAGTACAGGCAATGGTCTATCTGATGGAACATCCTGAAATCAAACACGGTAAGGTACGTGTAGGCTTCAATCCGGATGAAGAGATCGGCATGGGTGCTCACAAATTCGACGTAGAGAAATTCGGATGTGATTTTGCATATACAATGGATGGCAGTGAGGTAGGGGAGATAGAGTTTGAGAACTTCAATGCCGCAAGTGCAAAGATCAGGATAAACGGAGTGAGTGTGCATCCCGGTTACTCAAAAGGAAAGATGATCAACGCGGGTCGTGTGGCAACTGAACTGGTTCAGCTCCTGCCTCAGAACGAAACTCCTGAGACGACCGAAGGATACGAAGGTTTCTTCCATCTCACAGGTATTCAGGGTGGATGTGAAAGTGCAAGTCTGTCATTCATAATCAGAGACCATGACAAGACGAAGTTTGAACAAAGAAAACAGACGATGACTTCCGTTGTCGAGACGATCAACCGGAAATACGGTGAAGGAGTTGCGGTGCTCGAACTGAAGGATCAGTACTACAATATGCGTGAGATGGTTGAGCCGAAGATGTACATCATCGACATAGCCAAGAAAGCCATTGAGGAAGCCGGTATGGTTCCGAAGATTGTAGCTATCCGTGGAGGTACGGATGGTGCACAGCTGTCGTTCAAGGGACTGCCTTGTCCGAACCTGTTTGCAGGTGGAATCAATTTCCATGGTCCATTCGAGTTCTGTCCGGTACAGTCAATGGAAAAAGCAATGATGACAGTAGTGAATATAGTAAAAGGTGTAGCCGCTTTCTAATCCTCTTCGTCGTCGAAGTCGAAATCGAAGTCTCCAAAGAACGCTGGTTGGATGAAATCGTCCAAATCCCGGCGTTCTTTTTTTGTCGGACGGCCTGTTCCGCGTGCTCTGTCGACAAATCCACTGATACGGCTCATCTCAAGCAGTTCAAGCTGGTCTGAAGTGGTGACGTTCTCAAGAACAGTCGGAACGAGTTTTGCTCCGACTCTGTTCTGGATGCACTGAAGTACCTTGAAGGAATAGGTGATTGGTGATTTCTTGACCTGTATGATCTCACCGGCCTTGATCATGCGTGACGGTTTGAGTTTCACTCCGTCGATCATCACACGGCCGTTCTTGCAGGCATCGGTGGCAATGGAACGGGTCTTGAAGATTCGTGCAGCCCATAGCCATTTGTCCAATCTTACTTCTTCCATGGTATAATCTGGTTTTACTTGTTGTTGTAGTTGTTCATCGCAAACTGAATACCGGACAGACAGAAAGCCTTGATGGCTTCACATGCTTTCTCCACACGCTCGTCCATCTTCTGAATGTCTTCATCGGTGAACTGTCCGAGGACGAAGTCGATCTGGCTGCCTTTTGGAAAGTCACTTCCAACCCCGAAACGAAGACGGGGGTATTGTTGGCTGCACATCACCGAAGCGATGTTCTTCAGTCCGTTGTGTCCTCCGTCGCTTCCGTTTTTTCTCATCCGTACCTTTCCGAACGGGAGGTTGAGATCGTCGCAGATGACGATAAGCCTGTCTACCGTTATGGGAAGTTTCTGGAGCCAGTACCTGACGGCGTTCCCGCTGAGGTTCATGNNTCAGTCCGTTGTGTCCTCCGTCGCTCCCTCCTGGTTTCATACGCAGAGTACCGAAAGGGAGAGCGATGTCGTCGCAGATGATGATGAACTTATCAGGTTCGATGTTTTCCTTGTTGAACCAGTAGCGCACGGCATTTCCGCTCAGGTTCATATACGTACTTGGCTTGAGGAGAACCACTTCGGCATTCTTGATTCGGCCCTTGCCTACAAATCCGTAGCGTTTGTCCTCAAAAACAATGTTGGATGCTTTTGCAAAAGCATCCAACACTTTGAATCCTATGTTGTGGCGGGTTCCGACGTACTCGTCGCCGATATTTCCCAGCCCTACTATCAGGAATTTGCTCATTATTATTCCTCAGTTGCTTCGCTTGCAGCTGCTGCAGAAGCACGTGTAGCACGGATGCTGCAAACAACAACTTCCTTAGGAGTTACGATCTCGAAATCTTCGAAGTTGAGAGCGCTGACCTTGATTGACTTACCAAGACCGAGACTTGTGATGTCAACATTGATTGTGTCAGGGAGGTTTGTATAAAGAGCCTTAGCCTTGAGTTTACGCATCATCTGAACAAGCTTACCACCGGCCTTTACACCTTCAGCGTGACCGTTGAGCTTCAATGGAATTTCCATAACGATTGGCTTGTCTTCAGAAATCTGATAGAAATCCACGTGCATAGGAGCGTCAGTTACGAAGTCGGTCTGGAGATCCTTGAGGATAGCCTTAACCTGCTTGTCACCGATGGTGAGGTTGACGATGTAAACGTTTG
>DCGE01000079.1 GCA_002314525.1 Prevotellaceae bacterium UBA1786
CTCAGCCACACAAAAGTGTTTTTTTTTCAGTTTTTTTTCCTCCCCGAATCCGCCCACTCTCGCACTCCAACGTTTCACCTCTCGCAGTCCGTCACCTCCCCTCGGGGAGGAAGGAGGGGGCTATCTCGGGGGAGCCGGAGGGGGTCTTCAATTAATGATAAACGAATAACTATATTCTCTATTGCCCGGAAGAGTATATTGCGGGAGGGTTCTTCCGCCCCAGGTATCAATGCCAGCCACACCGTGAAGGTTGAGATCTATGTTCACATTCACGAAATCACCACGTTTCAGTTGATAAGGATGACCTACGTTGACATCCTCCTCACCGTAATCCCACACATTGAAACACAGAGGCTGACAACCAGTCACCCTCAACGAATGCGTGCCGTCGGTCAACCGGAAACTGCGAACATCACAGCGATATCCGTTATCCTGCGGACGGATGTAATCGTAGCCGAAGTCCCTGACATTGGATGAATACAGACCTATGTTCTGCGACAGCTTTCTGTCGGGATAGTTCTCGAGAGGTCCACGACCGTGCCATTCTATGTTCGTCCAGTCCTTCGGCAGACGCATGCGCATACCGAACTTAGGCATCAGCGGAATCTCTGAACTTGTAGGCTTGTAGTCCGCCTCCACCTTTATCTCACCCTTCTGGTTGATGACGTAAGTAAGTGAATAAACTGCACCTACCGGCAGGTCGAAACTGAACGACAGCCTGCATCTGCCTTCTCCACATTCCACTTCCGGTTTCCCTCTGAGTTGCCGTCCTGCGGCAGCATCCTTCCACGCAGCTGTACGCCGGCCGAATCCCGCTGCACGCTGGTTCTCGTTCTCTGCCTTCCAGAAGTATGGTTCAAGCGGAGCCAGCAGTATATTCGTTCCGTCAATGACGATCTCTCTTATTCCGCCATCCTTCGCTATGACGATGTTGCCTTTGTCGGTGCTGACACTGAAATCCTCAGCATTTTCCTTCAGTTTCATCTTCTTTCCCGATGATACATCTATGTCGGATGGGAAACTGAACTCTTTGACCACCGCCTGCTCCTGTGCCACCACATAGCCCTTCTTCGCCCAAGGCGTGTCGTGTTTCAGACAGGCCTTGATGGTAGTCAGTATTTCCCCGTTGATGGTATCCAGTTTCTCTTCATAGTCAAAGTCCTGAACTGATACGAATGGGTCCATACTCTTCTTCCGCCATCTGCCGCCTTCGCCCTGATAAACGAACCTGATAGGCTGATAAGTATATTTCACCTCATAGAAATGAGGGTTAGGAGTGCGGTCGGGAGCCAGCAAACCGTTACAGCAGAAGTTGCCGTCGTTCGGCTTGTCACCGAAGTCGCCGCCGTAAGCCCAGTATTCGTTCTCGTCTTTTGTCAGACGGCTGCCGTAGTGTATCTTGTTCGTCTTGATATCGACTGCAAAACCCTGATCCACAAAGTCCCAGATAGCCAGTCCGCAGATGCTTGAATCCTCATACACCACGTCCCAGTATTCCTTCAGGTTTCCCATCGAATTACCCATGGCGTGACCGTATTCCCTCATCATGAACGGACGGTCTGTGACCCTCTGAGCCTGTTGTTTCATCCTTTCGGGAGTGAGGTAGCTGTCGTCGTAGATGTCCGACACACTGCGGTCGCTGTCGTAGAACACCGAGCGTGTAGAGTCCAGTTTCAGTATGGCCTCTTGCATTGCCCTTGCATTGCGACCTCTTCCAGCCTCGTTGCCCAACGACCAGATGATTACCGACGGATGGTTCTTGTCGCGTTCCACCATACCCACAGCCCTGTCCACATGAGCCAGTGTCCAGTCGGGATTGTCACCTATCTGCGAGTTTCCTATACCGTAGCCGTGACTCTCGTTGTTGGCGTCATTCATGATGAAGATTCCGTATCTGTCACAAAGTTCATAGAGATATGGGTCGTCAGGATAATGGCTGGTCCTCAGGAAGTTGATGTTGGCCTGCTTCATCAAGGCAATGTCGAGGTCATAGGTTGCTCTGTCAACATACCTACCCGTACGAGGATGATGATCATGACGGTTCACACCACGCAACTTCACGTTCCTGCCGTTCACCTTGAACACCTCTCCCACCGTCTCCACCTTCCTGAAACCCACATGGTTGTCAAAATGTTCATCAGCCACGTCAATGCCTATAGGGTAGAGGAAAGGATCATGTGCCGACCACAGATGCGGATTCTCAATCACCGTCTTCAGCGTAACAGCCACTGTATCGCCTGCAGCAATCTTCTTTATGGAACCCGACAGCACCCTGCCGTCAATCTTGACCCTGACAGCCACGTTCTTTCTTGTCTTCCTGCCTGTGTTGCACACCTTGATGTCGGCTCTGAACGCACCGTCAACCTGAGCATTGAGAGCATAGTCGGCAATATGCACCAAAGGTCTCACCCACAGTTCCACCGGTCGGAATATACCGCTCAGGCGCCACATGTCCTGGTCTTCCAGATAACTGCCGTCGCACCAGCGGTACACCTCCACAGCCAACCTGTTCTTCCCCTCGTGCAGATAGCGCGTCACGTCAAACTCCGCCGGCGACATGGAGTTCTGGCTGTATCCCACCTTCTCGCCGTTGATCCATACATACATGGCCGAGTGCACACCGCCGAAATGAAGAATAAGGTTCTTCCCCGTCATCTCCTTCGTAACATCTATGTCGGTCACATACGAACCCACAGGATTCCTGTTTTCATACGAGAACCAGTCCTTCGGAGGTTCGCTCGTAACACGCGGAGCATCCTTCCTGAACGGATAGGCCGAATTCGTGTATATCGCCTTGCCGTAGCCCTGAGTCTGCCAGTTGCCCGGAACGACAATCCTGTCCCAGCCGCTCACGTCGTAGTCAGCACGGTAGAAATCCACAGGCCGCTCTTCAGGATTCCTCGACCAACGGAAAGCCCACATCCCGTTCAGCGACACAATCTCCTCACACTCCCCCTCCTTCGACGGAAGCTGAAGCGTACAGTGGTAAGGCAACTTATTCACACCCACAATCCCCGGGTTCTCCCAGTCATGCTGAGCATACCCCACAACCTGCAGTGCCAGCATCAACGAAAACAAAATCCTTCTCATAAACATTACTTTCTTCATATTAAGTTTCGCAAAGTTACAAATTTCCCCCCACCATACAAAATAATTCACCCAAAAAAATCCACCCCAGCACTCTCAACCGCTGGCTCCTCTCACCTCTAATCTCCTGATTCATATCTCAGTTCCATTCGCCTTATTTAAAAAAAGCACGAAATCACATTAAATCCCAACATTGCCCAACTTCTGACCCCAACATTGACCAAGATTTGCTCTCCCAGTTGTATAAAACGGAGCATTGCCACCCACTTTTTACTGTTCCGACGAGAAGGAAACTGAGGAATGTGGCGGAATGTAAGAGGGATGCATACACCATTGTTAGGTGTTCTCGGGAATCTTGTTAAGCCGTCATGAAGACATGAGCAAGCGAAGTCTTGCACATTGAAAAGCTGAGTTCAAAGGCTGAAATAGCTGAGGTGTGGAACCGCGATAGCTGAGATGAAGGGCCGCGATAGCTGAGACGAGCATCAACGACAGCTGAGACTTAGGCCTGCGACAGCTGAGACTTACGTCCAAGTCTCC
>DCGE01000208.1:0-7728 GCA_002314525.1 Prevotellaceae bacterium UBA1786
CTTGAGGCGGAAGGTGTGTTCACCCTTGCGGAAGGTATCGAAGAAGAGATCCGTATAGGAATCGTGGCGGGCAACATAACCAGCAACATTGCCTAACCACCTGTATCCCGAAGTCTGTTCGGTAGGTTCAAGACAAGCCGGATGACGAGCCGTCACCTTGACGAAATCCATATCACGATCGGCTGTCACCGTGATAACCATCTCAACTGTCTCACCCACTTCCTTCTTGCCTTCAATCTTGGTCTTAATCTTCAGACCTTCTGCAAAGAAGGCAGAATCATCAGTTACGATTGACCAATCAGGAGGTGTGACACCATCCTTTGATGCATGAAGCAGCAAGTCTGCCACGTCAACGGTATTTGCAGGGTTATCCCACTTCTGAACCTGCTTCTGACGAAGCAACCAAAGAATCATTTCTGACTTCCAGTCGGAGTTAGGAGTTAGGAGTGAGGAGTTAGGAGTGGAGTCAAAGGCACGGATGGCAGCGAGTTGAGTTGGTATGCGGTAGTCGCGCCAGGAGTAATGAGCCTTGCGAGTGTCGAAATAGCGTCCCATGCCTTTCTTGAAGACAGAATACTCCATGACCGACTCTACGAACTTATCGGCTGATTTCTTCCTGTCGTTCTGACGAAGAATGATACTTGCATTCGACTTCCCCCAGATGGAGAGGTCTGCTGACATCTTCTCAAGTTCCTTGATGTATGTATTGCACATCTCCTTCACCTCTTTACTCAATGTGCGTTCAGGCATCAACGAGAGTATGTAGAGATAGTGGAGAGTGGTTTCTGAAGGATAGAACGAAGGACGCTTCATCTTCTTCAGATCCTTGTAGCGGTCGAGTTCGTGTTTGTCGAGATAATCCATGCCCTTATTGAGTGAAGAGTGGAGAGTGAAGAGTGGAGAGTGGCTGAGTCGTGCAAGGTTCTCGCATGTGAGTAGGGTGATGTAGTAGTTGCCTTCCATGCCTGTGAACCAACTCCATGAACCATCGGCATACTGCAACTCCTGAAGGCGCTTGACAGATTTCGAGATGTAATAGTCAAGACTGTCGGGAGTGGGCGACTTTGTCGCAGTTAGGAGTGAGGAGTTAGGAGTTAGGAGTGGGGTGTGGCTAAGTTCCTTGAGCTTAGTGTTGGCATAGAGTGATGCTGCATGACTCACGGTGTTGTCATCCTTGCAGACCTTCATCATCTCAAGAGCATCGAAGACCATGTCGTAGAGGTTGGTGGTCTTAGGGCTGTTGGCTGTTGGCTGTTGGCTGTTGGCTGCCGGAAGAACTATGATTGAATGGCGTTCTCCGTCGGAGAAAGTAGGGGAGGAGGCAGTGATTTCACATGTGAGAAGCCTATCCCCAACCCTTCTCTGAAGGGAAGGGATATAGAATGTGACTGTGGTGGAGGGTTCTGGAGCGGTGGTGAATGGCTCATCCAATACTGTGATTGTTAGGTTGTTCTCTGGGTCAATGAGACGGAGAGTGGCCTTGCCGGAAGTCTGTCTGTCAGTTTGGTTGAAGATGTTGGCTGAAATCGTAGCCTTGTCACCTTCGCGGAGGAAACGAGGCATGTTAGGTCGTATCATAAACTCCTGACGAGCAACGGCCTTTGCAGTGATGTTGCTATGATTCATCTCCTTGTCGTGAACCATTCCGTAGAACTTCCATTCCGTGAGACTTTCAGGCAGAGTGAAACTGATATCTACGTTTCCGTCTTTATCGGTCACGAGGTTAGGGAAGAAGAATCCCTGTTCGGAGAAGTTCGTACGGATACGTGTTTTCTCCTGACTTCCATTCATCGGAGAACCTACCTGATAGCCCACTTCTATTTCTGGAGAGTTGACCATGTCAAGTCCTGCAATCCTTCCTTTGAGTTGCATACCAGTAACTTCGTCATATATATCTAATCCACCATATTCTTCTTCAGCTGGAGCATTAACTGCAACCTCTCTCAATTCCATGTGGCTGGTTTCCACAACTTCATAAACATCTCTATTCATTCTCGTTCCTCTGATGCGTATTTGAGATTGAGGACCGTTGAAATAACAGCTCAACTCACTAAAAGAACGTATGAAGTCCCCTGAAACCGACTTGTATGGTTTGCTGTCGTATAGATAGAGATTGTTCCAGGAATTGGATTGGTTGAAATTGTAGCGACGGAAATTACGTGGGAAGTACAGACTTTGCTCGTAGAACGATACCCATGGTCGTGCAAATAACTCAAGCGATGAGTCATACATCGTTGCAACAAGTCCTGCGCTATTGACAGGCTTTCCGTCCAAAGTCTTGACACTTAGAGTCCATGTCTCCTTCTGTCCTGGAGTCAGTTTGTCGCGGAATGTCTTCCATTTGAGGTCGAGACGCTTTTCTGGCTGACAATACGTGAAATCTTGTTCCATAACGTAAGATCTGCCGTTTTTGGCATAGAAGACAATCACCTCAAAGCCGTTGCCGTATTCTTTCTTGTAAGGAGTTTCCAACCGATACATTTTTCTGTCGGCACTGAACACTTCTTCCTTGATAAGTCGGTCGTCAGATATGGCAAGATAGTGAACTTGCACATCTTTTTCAGTCGGAGAGAAATAGATGACTGCAGGTTCTGTTTCTGAAATTTCTGTTTTCGGAGCATAGCAGACAACGTCCTCAAACTTTGTCAGTTCACCTTTTTCAATCGTTTTCACATCAGTTGAGAAGATGTTGAGGTCCATGTCTTTCTCAATGAGATTGCCGTTCTTGTCGGTTGCCGATGCCATAAGATAGTATGTACCCATCGGAACTTCAGGCAGTATGATAGGCTTGTTCGGAACGAAACTGCCTTCTGCCACGAGTACGGAATCTAAGTCAAGAAGACGATAGTGAGGGTTTTTGACCATCCCTTCACCGACCTCATTGCCATCTGCATTTGTGGCAAGAATGGTGATATCTGTATGCTCTTGATTTGCCATGTTAATGTATCGTGCATTAGGTTTGAAACTCAAATCAAATCCTTGCTTTGATACATGGAAAGTGTAGTTTCCATCGTGGCTTTCACCCGAAGGATCAGTTACGCAATAGCTGGTTCTGTATCTTACTGACCAAAGTTTTTCGTTTTTGTCCTCAAGTCCCGGATTGATGAAGATAGGGAGTGAGACAAAGCCTTGAGCATCAGTGAATAGTGTGTCGTAGAGAGTCTCTGCCAATATGTTAGCCCTGAAGAAATTCTTTCCAGTCCTTACTTCGGTCTTGAAGGTGACTTTTGCATTCTGTACCGGAATTCCGGAATAAGTCATCACACGAACCCACACTTTGGCAGTATCGCCGAAAGTGAGGTCTTTGTTGTCAGAAACCAAACTGTCTTTGATAAGTTCTTTCTGCTCTACGAGATAGAAGGAAGGTCGTTTGTATTCCTCAACCTGAATGGAGATTGAATTGTCGAATACAGAACACTCCAACTGGCCTGGCTTGATGTCTTTCGGAATGTCGAACGAACATGATGCTGTTCCCAAGGAGTTAGGCATCACCTTCTTCTTTACTTCAAATCCTTCGAAGTTCGACAGGGTGACTTCTACTGAGTCCTTCGAATAGACTTCCGTCACATCTTCTTTCTGCGAATAGACCACAACAGCTAAGTTCATTGTCTGCCCAGGTCGGTATATTTTCCTGTCAGGATAGATGAAGGCATGGATGTCGTTCGAAGGTTCGGTTTTTGGCTCATCCTGTCTGAAGAAAGAAACTTCGTTGGTGATGTTCCTGTCGTTTGTCTTAGCTGTGATTCTCCAGTTGCGGGCCTTGTCGTGATTGAGATCGAGTAGGGCAACTCCATCCTTGTCGGTAGTGAATGTGCGTTTCTGCTTTTCCGAACGGAATTCAGCCGTTACGGTAGCTCCATCGACAGGCAAACCTGTAGTGGTATTGAGCACGTATGCCACATTGCCTTTCCCTGGAATCTCAGTTACGAAGAGAGCAAGGTTGGTGAGGTTCAGTCTTCTTGTTTTTGGTTCACCGAGATCTTTCAATAAAAACACATATTGTTCGGCAGGAAGTATCAGGGTGTCAGTTATTTCACCACGGGTCGGGAACTGCTTTGCCTTTCTTGCAACATTCAATGAGTCCTTGCCAAACTCATACTGCTTGCTCAGTATCAGTTTTCCGTCGGTTTTCAGCTTGTTTTTCTTGTCGGTTCCGTTGTAGAGACGTACTTCAAGTGTGGCCCTCTCAAGATTCTCAAACTTAAGTTTTATCGGCGACTTGACATCAGCCTTCACATCTGTGATTGAATTGATTTGGCAGGTTGGGAGCAAAAGTCCTTCCTCCAGATTCTTGAAGAATCCTTTCTTGTCGGGAAACTCCTTGATGGCCCATCTGGCAAACTCAATCTGTCTGTCGATGTCTTTTGAGTCAATACAAGAATAGGCTTTCTGTGCTACGTCAAAGTTGGCTTCAAGACCCTTCGATACTGTCAACAAGGTGTTGATACTGTCGGTATATTGCTCTTTCTGCGGCCGCCTCGGCAGACGATACCTCTCTAAAGTCAGGAGCGTGTAGGCTTCCTTGTTGCCCTTGTCCTTGTAGAACGATGCAACATCACGCAGGAGACTGTCTCTCTGCTCAGCCGAAAGACCTCCTTTGCTTGTTACGAAATGTGTCAGCAGACTCAGCATGTCGTCAGCAAACAATCGACTGTCTTCACCCTCGGTGATGAGAGGGAGGAAGTCGTCGGTCTTTGCCTTATAGAGCGCTTCCTTGTTTTCGAGAATCTTGCTTACATAGACCTTTCGGAGTGAGTCGTCCCTATTGGATATGCTTGTCGCGAGGAGTGTGTTGACAATGGCATCGTTGGCGCCTGACTGTTTGTACTGAGGAGGAGTGACGGTCTTCATACTGTCGGGCGAGAGTTCCCTGAGTGTGTTTACCATCATCACCCATGCCTTCATTTCCTGAGGGAAGTTGCCCTCCTTCTGGGCTTTGAGCATGATGCTGCGTGAAGTGTCAATGACCTTCCGAGGCATGTCATCCTTGATGTGTTTCTCTACTTCTTTCCACATCGTATCGTATTTCTTCTGTGCCGAGCATGGCAGAAGGGCGAAGAGGAACAATATAATTTATAAGGTATATCTTTTCATGTTGAGTCTTATTTGTTTATCTCGTCAGATAGAAGTTCTTTTGCTTCATCGGTAAGGTAGGGGAGCAGGTCGCAGTAGGGGATAGTGAAACTTGGCATTCCGGCTGCATAGCATGCTATCTCATACTGAGCGTATGTGAATACAAGACCGTCCTTGCCCGGACATGGAACATAGCATTCAGAGAGCGGAATCTCTTCGCCGTTGAGCAGAAGACAATCATTGAGATCTTCGTCGGCTACTTCCTCACCTTGTGCACTGAAGTAGGTCCTCAGTCCTCTTCGCAGCAGACCCTGAAGCTGGTGGGTGTGGGTTTTGTCGATGAATGACACAATCCTCTTGCCAGTCTTCATGTCGAAAGTCACGGCTCCGGCACCTGAAACACCCCCGTGAGCACCTCCTTGATAGATGTAGGAGTTGTTCTGGAAGATGGCGTATCTTGAAGTGACGGTATCGAGTTTCAGAGACAGCGAGTAATCCCATCCTGGAAAGTCGCTCGTGATTCTCTGCTTTTCCTCGTCGCTCATGGTTTCATCTGCCATGATGTATCTGTTGCGCTCTTCGATGTCATTTCGGCTTTGTGAAGAAAGTGCGTTGAACAGTGACTTGCCGTAATAGTCAATGATGGAGGAGAGATCGGTCCGATCGCCCTCATACCATTTCACAGCATCGTTGCCTTCATAGTCGGTGAAGCAGAGTTGCTTCTCAATAATATATAATAAGGTGTCGCGGATGACTTGTGTGACTTGGTTGTCGGCCTTAGGCAGTTCGCCTTCAAGTGAGAGATTGGCGTACTTGCATGAGTCGGAGAAACTGAATGACTCAAGTTCTATGTTCTGGCTGCCGGTACATGCCGTCAGTAAGGCGGATATGATACCGATTGTGATTGTTTTGATTTGCATATTAGGTTTATTTTTTGCCGTTTGCAAAGGTAATGTTTTTTTTCACAATCTATCGCTTGTTTCCTAATTATTTTTGAAGAAAGAAGGTAATTTGCTCTTATTTCAAAAAATATGATTAACTTTGTAGTCGTATTGATATAGATGACTGTATATGGGTAAAGGAAAACTGCAGAAATTTGCAGAGATGGCTGACAATCCGCTTGTGGTGGAGTGTCCTTATGGTGTGCTGATGAATGAGGGTTTTGCTCTTTCGGGTTCCTGGAACAGGGATTTCTTCCATAATGACGGAGAAATCGTTCTTGAACTCGGATGCGGAAGGGGAGAATACACCGTGGGACTTGCCCGCAGGTTTCCTGATCGTAACTTCATAGGCGTGGATATAAAAGGTGCCAGAATGTGGCACGGTGCACGTGAGGCAAAGGCTGAGGGAATGAACAACGTTGGTTTTCTGCGTACAAACATCGAATGTATCGACCGCCTTTTTGCCGAGAACGAAGTTGGTGAGATATGGCTGACATTCAGTGATCCGCAGATGAAGAAACCGACCAAGCGGCTTACTTCCACCTTCTTCATGGAGCGGTATCGTCGATTCATGAAGGACGGGGGACTGGTCCGACTGAAGACCGACAGCAATTTCCTATATAAATATACAAAGGTGATGGCTGAACATAATCATCTGGAAATCGTAGAACAGACGGATGACCTCTATTCGTCTGAGGTGAGCGACCCTGCATTGAAGGAAATCCGTACCTACTACGAACAGATGTGGCTCGACAAAGGCAAGTCAATCAAGTATATTGCTTTCCGACTTCCTAAAGAGGGAGTGTTGGAAGAGTCGGGTGAGGAGATTGAGATGGACGACTATCGCTCGTACGATCATGAAATGGTGAAAGAAATAAAGAAAAGCAAATGACACTATATCCAAAACTCATACAGGATGCTCTGATGACTGTCAAGTATCCTGGAAACGGAAAGAACCTCATCGAGAATTCCATGCTTTACGATGATATGCGTATTGACGGCATGAAGGTGAGTTTCTCTTTGGTCTTTCCGAAGAATCCCGATCCGTTCAGCAAGTCGGTCTGTAAGGCTGCTGAAGCTGCAATTCACAGAGAAGTGGGGGCTGACGTTGAGGTTACAGTCAACGTGAAGACTCCCGAACTTCCTGATACTCCCGAACCTCAATCGTATCTGCGGGCAAAACATATCATCGCTGTCTCGTCAGGAAAGGGTGGGGTAGGTAAATCGACTGTTGCGGTTAACCTTGCCGTCGGTTTGGCAAAGATGGGCTTGCGTGTTGGTTTGCTCGATACAGATATTTTCGGCCCTTCGGTACCTAAGATGTTTCAGGTGGAGGACGAACGACCTATCGCCATCAATTTCGACGGGAAGGACCTGATACAACCGATTGAAAAATATGGTGTGAAACTCCTCTCGATTGGTTTCTTCGTCGATCCTGACCAACCGACTCTGTGGCGTGGTGCAATGGCAACAAATGCCTTGAAACAACTGCTGACTGAAGCCAATTGGGGTGATCTGGATTATTTCATTCTTGACACACCTCCGGGAACGAGTGATGTGCACCTCACACTCATCCATGAACTCACGATATCGGGTGCCATCATCGTCAGCACCCCTCAGCAGGTTGCTCTTGCTGATGCAAGAAAGGGTATCAATATGTATCTGAACGACAAGGTGAACGTGCCTATTCTCGGTCTTGTGGAGAATATGGCTT
>DCGE01000208.1:7775-8495 GCA_002314525.1 Prevotellaceae bacterium UBA1786
CTGAGAACAAGTACTACATCTTCGGAAAAGAAGGATGTGCACGACTTGCAGAAGAACTGGGTGTTCCGTTGCTTGCACAGATTCCACTCGTTCAGGGAATCCAGGAAAGCGGTGATGAGGGTGCTCCTGCCGTACTCCAGCCGTCTTCGCCTGAAGGCATGGCTTTCATGTCACTCGCTGCCAAGGTTGTCCGCACCATCGACAGACAAGAATAACAAAATTCCCCGTCAATAACCAGGCTGTGGAAACAGCCGCAATTCTCAATACAAATGGAACAGAAACAAACATCGCTCCCTGAGAATGCCTTCAGGGAACTGAAAGAAGGCGAAGAGTATCAACCTATCATGCCGGCTGACAAGTCCTTCAGGGAAATCACTCCTTGGTCAATCACATGGGGTATCGTCATGGCAATCATCTTCTCTGCTGCAACGGCTTATCTCGGTCTGAAGGTTGGACAGGTGTTCGAGGCTGCCATTCCTATCACTATCATTGCCATCGGTTTGTCAGGTGCGGCAAAACGTAAGGACCCTCTCGGCGAGAACGTCATCATACAGAGTATCGGCGCATGTTCCGGAATGGTGGTTGCCGGTGCCATCTTTACACTTCCTGCACTTTATATCCTGCAGTCGAAATACCCTGAGATAACAGTCAATTTCTTTGAGGTGTTCATGGCGTCATTGCTCGGCGGTGCATTGGGAATCCTGTTCCTCATACCTTTCC
>DCGE01000040.1 GCA_002314525.1 Prevotellaceae bacterium UBA1786
TATTATAATGTTTTTGTCTGTCGCATTGGTTTCATGCGACAATCTTTCTGATGACAGCCGTATCAAGAAAGGCACTATCGGATTCACTAGAACAAAGATCACTGCCGTAGATACAAAGGCTGAGGCAAACGATGTTGTCCTTGTTGGCAAGGTCGATTCAGATAACTACTCTTTCTCAGTTACATGCGAGGAGAGTATCATCACCGATGATATTGCAACCAAGGCTGATGCTATGACCGCCTCCAACCTTGATGCATTTTCTGTCCATGGCTTCCTTGGTAGCGAGATTGACGCAATGGTTGGTGCATCAACTGCTGACAAGTCAAACCACCACTTCATCAATGGTGCTGTCGCTGCAACTACCGACCATAAGCTCTGGCATTTCCAGCAGGAGCAGAAGTGGAGAAACGGCGTGAACCATACATTCTGGGCATACTATCCGTCAACTCTCGATCTTGAGGTAAGCAACGACTACTCAGAGGCAGAGTTCTCATATAGCCATGCTGATTTTGATACCGATATCCTCATCAGCAACGCTGAGAGATACTATGGTAAGGAAGAGGAAGATGCTTCTACAAGAAACAATGCTCTAAACCTCACCTTCAACCATGCTCTTGCAGCAGTCACTGCGAATACCAACGCTGTATCATTCAGACAGAAGAAGTCAGACGGCACTATCGTTGACGCTCCTGCAGGTCGTGGAGAGGTGGTCTCAGTTGCTGCTAGAAATCTTGCTAAGTCTGGTGAATGTACAGTAAGCGGGTCTGGCATCGGCTGGAGCGTAAGCACCGAAGAGACTGTTATCGACGAACAACTCGCCAACAATGGTCTTCGTTTCTATCTCCCTCAGGCAAAGGATGACAAGGTTCTTGTGTTGACCGTTAAGGATGTTATACGTGAGCTTGTAAGGCCATACATCTTCAATGCTAGTACCTTGCTCGGTTCAGGCAATTGGGAGACAGGCAAAAAATACGACTATTCTATCAAGGGAACTGTTACTGTTCCATATTTGAAGGGTGGTGTTACTCCTGTAGGTATTGAACTTAATTTTGCGGGAAAGAACTTCGAATCAAAGATTGCTGTGGATGCTTTTGACTTGACTTATGTCAAGACAATTAAACTCACTTGGACTGGCCTCCCTTCAGGTAATCAAGGTAATGGTACCTTCGCATTCCTGGGTATTACACAGGCAGGCGCTAAAGCTCCATCGAAATCGGATTATTTGATAACAAATAATGACGCAAACATAAACAACTCTAACCTGCTCTTCATCTATAATTATAAGACGCCTGCTTGTGAGAAGGGCGCTTATGTAGATGGAGTATGTTCATGTACATTCGATATCCCAACAGGTTGGACAGATCTGGACATCTATGCAGCTTACATTGGTTCCAACAACAGTGGAACAATTAGTTGGGCACTTCGAAACTTCACCATCGAAGTCGTCGCATGGAAGTAGAATGATAAAACTGTTATAACTGAAACAGTATAACTAAAACAGTATAACTAAAACAGTATTAATAGGTGTATCAGTACAAATAACGGCTCAGCGTTCATGATTCATGACGTTGAGCCGTTCCTTTTTGTGCTTCTATTTTATTCGACTACAATGGCGAGATCGATGGTCTTGCGGTCGCCGGATACGGTGGTGAACCTTGCGGTCACTGTGTGTGTGCCGGCTGTCCTTAAGGTGACTGAACCGTCAACTGGTTCGTCATCGAAGTACCACATTACACCCTCGGCGTTTGGCCTGCGGTCAGAGGATGTCTCGATGAGGTTGAGGTCGAACTTTTCGCCTACGCTGTAGCTTGCCTTAAGGTTTTCGATGAAGTTGTATCCTGTCTCAGGAGCGGAGTAGTCTCCGATTCCGATCTTGATCTTGAAGACATAGCTCCATGCTTCCCACTCTGTTGAGGTAAGGTCGTAGTCTGCCAGGTAACCTACCAAAGTGGTGAGCTTTGGATCGGTTGCTGTGAATGGATAGCTGTATGTCCAGTTTTTAATCGCGTAGCCAGCGAAGATGTCAGTGCCTTCTGGAATGATGAGGTCATACTCAGTGAGGTCAACTGTGTTCCAATCGTCAATAACTGGGTTCTCAACCTCCACGCAAACCTGTCTTTCTGTACCGAAGTCAATCAGTGCGTGAACAGTGCCTGTTGTGGTTGTATTTCCTGAAGAATCTGCTTCTCCAGAAATCTCAAAGGAGATTGATTTGATCTGCTTTCCAGAATATGAACCAAGAACGGAAACAGGGTAGTAGTTGGCACACATCATGTCCCATGAAGTGTATGAGCTGCTACCATAATTACCCCACTCGGCGTCGTCAGGGTAAGTGTAGAGTTCGGATGGCGCGGTTTCGCCTTCGCGGAGAAGGTAGAAGTTCTTGGTTGTCAGACGGCTTACCTCAACAGTTGCGGACTTGCCTACATATCCGGTTTTGCTTACTTCGACCACATATGTGCCAACATTATCAATTTCGAAGCTGTATGCTCCATTAGCGTCAGTGGTTGTAGTCTGGAGAACAGATGCTGCCTTGTGAATGGTGCTTTCCTTTGTTAGACCGAACTTGTCGATGGTGCTTGAATAAACGGACGATGCTGTGGTTGCACGCAGGGTCACGGTTGCGCCTTGGATGCCGCAGTCATCTGAATCAAGCACATAACCATTGATTCCGCACTGGTTTGCATTTGCAAGGTTGAATGTGACGGTCTTGTTCGTACTGTCGAAGGAAATGCTTGATGCAGCGAATCCCGTCTCGCTTCCAGCCCAGTCAACAGGGGAGTAGTTGGTAACCTTGGATGGACCAGGGAATGTGAAGCTTGAACCAGAGTAGTTGAGGCTTGAGGTGTTTCCTGAAGGAACGACGTAGAAGCAAGGGTGGCTTCCGTTGCAGTTGATAGCATTGTATGTATTCCAGTTCGCCCAGAGGTTGTATGCTGTGGCGGTTTTTGATGCGGATGCCGATGTTTTCCAGGTGATGCTGTGCGCAGTTGACTTGTCAACGTGGTATACAAGAAGACCACCGGTGAGAGGGCTGTCCCATTCTGTTCCTGGACGGCACTCAAAGAGGAAGTATTCTCCATCAACAGAAGTAGATAACTTATAAGCTACAGGGGTGCTATTTGCGATTGATGGAACGGTGACCTGTCCAACAGTGGTGATCTCAGAGATGCTGTCCATCCAACCGAGCATCACAAGTTCCTCGGCGTTCATCCAAGGAGGGGTGCAGCCATTGTTGTTGTATGATCCCGAGCACATAACGTCATATTCATAGGTTGCTCCAGCTTCTCCATCACCGTAGTCGTCATAGTTGGTGTCGTAGAAGTCTGGAAGCCCAAGCGAATGGGCGAACTCGTGGCATGTAGTGCCGATTCCGCACATGTTGGAACCTGAATATCCTTTGAGCTCCGATGTACAGAAGTATCTGTTAAGCTTCACGCCATCAAATGACTGTGCGTTTGTCACAACGTATGGAACATAGTACTGGTGAGGCCAGATTGTGCTTGATGAAGCACCTTCAGCTTCATTGTACCCGGCATAGTACATGAGGGCCATGTCGATCTTGCCGTCACCGTCATTGTCGAACTGACTGAAATCCACTGAACTGTCAAGACTCTGGCATGCCTCATATAAGGCTTGAGCGGCATTGTCATCATCGCTTCCGTATGTGCTCATTTTGCCACTGAGGGTAACCACGTCCATTACAACGAATTCAGGGGCGAATGCTCCTCTAGACTGGTCCTTGTAGTAGTCGACAACGCTGCC
>DCGE01000119.1:0-150 GCA_002314525.1 Prevotellaceae bacterium UBA1786
CTTCGCAAACAACCTTAGCGCCTTCTACTGCAGGAGTACCTACTGTAACTGCACCGTCTTTGTCAACCAATAATACTTTCTCTAACTCAACTGTCTGCTGAGTTTCAGCGTCCTTGATGTGATGCACGAAGAGGCGCTTGCCTTCTTCTG
>DCGE01000119.1:178-3536 GCA_002314525.1 Prevotellaceae bacterium UBA1786
CTGCTGACCGTTAATTTCTACGATTACGTACATTTATTTGTTATTAAACGGGTTTGGACCGTGAGGCGAAGGGATGCTGCAGAAGCAGTTCAACTTACTTATCAAGCCTCATCGGCATAAATCGGGCGCAAAGTTAGTAAAAATTTTCATTATAAGCAAAAAATATATTACCTTTGCAATGTAAATCAGGAGGAAAAGATGAAAAAGAACAATATATTAAGGACGATGATAGCTATTATAGCTATACTTGCCATGATAGATATACTACATCCGATGAGTATGTTTGGACAAGACCGAAAGCCGAAGGTGGCAGTGGTGCTGAGTGGAGGTGGTGCAAAAGGTGCGGCTCACGTGGGGGCGCTTAAAGTCATTGAACAGGCAGGAATCAAACCCGACATGATAGTCGGTACATCGATGGGAGCATTGATCGGCGGCCTGTATTCAGTGGGGTACACTCCAGAGCAGATGGATAGTATTCTAAAGTCTCAGGACTGGAAAGTGCTGCTGAGCGACTCGGACGACCCGAAGAACAACACTCTGACCGAAAACCTGGAAATCAAGAGTTATGCGCTCACTTTACCATTTAGTTCGAAGGCGCTGAGTGTGAACGAAGGCGGTCTGATAAAAGGTATTAACTTAGGTCACACCTTTCACCAGTTGCTCTATCCATATACCTACAACATGAAATCATTTGACAAACTTCCTGTTCCGTTCTCATGTGTGGCAGTGGATTTGGTTACAGCTCAGCCGTATGAATTCCACAGCGGAAGTCTGCAGGATGCGATGAGAGCAAGCATGAGTATTCCGGGTGTATTCACGCCGGTAAGACTGGACAGTATGGTACTTGTGGACGGTGGACTGAGGGACAACTACCCTACCGACGTAGCCATACGTATGGGTGCGGATATAATAATAGGTGTATCGGTCAGCAAAGACATAAAGAAATACGGCGAGCTAAATAAGATAACCGACATACTGGGTCAGGTACTTGATGTAGCGATGATCAACAATGAGCAAGGCGGTGCCGAGCAAACTGACATCAACATCCAGGTCAATGTGGAAGGATACAGTCCAGCAAGTTTCTCACCTGAAGCTATTGATACTCTGTTGAGAAGAGGAGAAGAGGCTGCCATGGAGCAGAAACATGCCCTTGACTCACTGGCCAACTTACTGGCAGAACTTGGCAGAGAACCATTTACCGGCAGAGCAAAGAAAGACATCATCCCGATGGAAGCAAGCAGATACATGGAGGCAAATGAAGATTTCCTTCCAGTTTCGCTCTATAACGGCTATGCCGACAACGAGGCAAGGGTTTCAATACACTATGACAATCTCAACAATGTTTCGGCACTACTCGGAATGAATTACAGACTTCCGTTCAAACGAAACCGTTCGTATGTCACTGCAACGGTCAGGCTCGGTGATCACAATTACTTCAAGCCAGATTTCACGATGGACTTCACAAGAAAACTGAGAATGAAAGTCGGCTATGAATATCATAGATTAAAACAGGATTTCTATAACGGAAACAACGTGTACGCAAGCCTGAGGGAGTGCAATTGGCATAAGATTGGTGGCGGTGTGAGCATGAACTGGAAGAAGAGCTACCTAAGATTCGGACTGAACTACAACTACATGAGCGGTGAGTTGCTTATTTCAGAAGAGACACAACGTTCAATGAATGACCACTATATCACGTATGACGCCGAATACTGTATCAACACCTTTGACAATCAGAAATTCCCTACGAAAGGATGGGAAGTGAAGACTGGGTTCCAGACATCGACTAAAGGACTTCTTTCGAACGATGGAGAGAAACCGACCCATATCCTAAGTGCAAGCGGCTCATGGGTAGCGCTGACTGAGGGGAAGTTCAGCGTCATACCAAGAGCAAGCTACAGAATGATAATGAACTCGGAAAATGAATTTGTAGCACTGGAAAACTATCTTGGAGGACTCTGCGACGAAAACATCTTCAAAGGCCAGCGTGCATTTGCCGGTGTGACACATCTACAAGTAGGATACAACAACAAGTTATTTATCGGAGCTACAGATGTGAGCTACAACATATACAAGAAACACTACGCCATTAGCACCGTAAACGTGGCATGGAATACCGACATAGGTGAAACACTGTTCGAATCGAAAATGCTCTGGGGTGCAAAGATAGGCTATATGTACCGTTCAGCTATCGGTCCTCTCTCATTGGAATTCCACTACTCAAACATGGAGGAATTCGTACAGCCATTCTTCAACATTGGTTTTCAGTTCTAGATTATCCCTGTCTATTGTTGAGGAACAGAGATTGTTAAAGAATCGACAGAAGGTGTAGGTGTCTCGGTTTCTGCATCCGACATAGGGAAAGCACCCTTTGACTTGTGGATAATATATTCAGTCATGCTTTCGTTGGACGAGAAATCATAGCCGGAGAGGTCCTGATCGATTCCGTCAATCTCCATAAACCGATTTGAATGGAAACGGTGTTCGCGTTGGTTCCAATAGAGTAAGGATGTCTTGAAGGTCTCACCTTTGACATTCTTTGCTACTACTCTTCCGCGAAGTTCCCATATCTGATTGACATCGTAGTAATAGGCTGTATCACAGCTGATAAATGCCTCAACATGGAAAGACTTGTCGAACTTCTCAAGAAATAATCCCTTCTCAAATGACCAATAAGATGGGCTGGCCTGATCATACACAAACCAGTCCTCAGCAATAATCTTATAACTGATGATTCCTGAATCGGAGATAAGGGTGGAAACAGCCTTGGACTTCAAGATAGGCAATTGCTGACGGTTCACAATGGCCGGAACGCCCCTCTCGCTATCACTCTCACAAGACTGAAACACAAACATAACAGCAATCACAGAAATGACTGCTGTTATGCTGAACAAGTATGTTATCTTTCGAAACATCAATGGAGTTTAAGGGTTGTAGTCTCACCGAGGATAGTACACTTCATACCTTCCTTCTTACCCATCATGAATGCTTCAGACTTAGGGAAGAGGTTGCTGCGGTAGGATGCTATCTGACGGTTGGCCTGAGATGCACATGCTGGGTCAACAGCCTTTGCACGGTTACACTTGTCAATTGCAAGACAGAAGTAGAGGCTTCGATTGAACATGTGATCTACGTTCTGATTTGCACCAGGAGCCTTGCGGACGATGCAGTTGGCAATCATCAGGTATGCATTTCCATATGAAGGAACGATTGAGAGTGCAGTACGGCACCACTTCTCACAATCGCCGAGACGTCCTTGTTTGTAGTAAGTCTGAGCAATGCTGACTGCAAGTTTAGCCTTGCGTGATGAACTGGTCTCTTCTGCATATTCCTCAAGATAGAAGTCAAGTGAACCACT
>DCGE01000119.1:3558-7815 GCA_002314525.1 Prevotellaceae bacterium UBA1786
CTTCTTCTCTTTCTTTGGATAAAGGACATCAAATATCTTTGTGTAGAGAGCACTGCTATCGCATTCAAAGTTAGAGAGTACGTTAAGAACCTGCTTGAGGTAAGCACGATCCTCTTTGTTGGCTTCGACCTTCTCTGCATAGATCTTGTCAAGGTCGGAGCAGTTAGCCGCATTGGATGCATAGAAGAGTTCCTCGCACTTAAGGAACGTAGGTTGATACTGTTCTACGATTTTGGCTGCCTTTGCTTCGAGTTCAGCTGCCTGGATACTGTCTTCCTGGGTAGCGATACTGTCTGTAAACGCATACTCCTTAGCCTGTTCAAGAAGGTTTTCACAAACCTCCTTAACTGTAAGGTAGTCGTTAATGAAGTCTTCACGGGCTGTTGCAGGACTTGCCTTGTAACGAGCATCGGAACAGATGATAAAATTATAGAGCACATATGCCTGAACCTCGTTTACACCCATGTCGTTGATGCCCTCTTTGAACATCTTATAGGCAGTCTCGAGTTTATCGGCAGACTGAGGTGCGTATGTAAAATAGTCATTTGCCTTACGGGTAAGGATATTACCGCGAGTAGTCTGCGACTTAGCTGTTGCAAATGAATTGAGATCATCAAGATTTGCAAGACGTTGGTCATAGACCTTCATCAACATGTCAAAATATTCCTTCTTCTTTGCCTCATCCTGAGTCGAAGCCAGAAGTTGCTGGAGGATGATAGGGCCGTCAGTATAAGTTCTACCCTGTGCAAGAGGTGCTTTGTTGAACACAATCTGCCACTGGTTGTAAGCCTCCTCGTAATTCTTCGCTTTGAGTTCTTCACGATAAAGAGTTATGGCACTGAGAGCTGCAATACTGTCAGCTCCTGAACCAACACGTTCATAGACGGTTGTACCAGCATATTTTCCCTGAGCATTTGCTGCAAGAGAGGCACATGCCAAAACACATAATACTAAATACTTTTTCATTGCTTTATATTTTTTAATTAAATTATATTCGATTTACTGAACCAACCACTTTTGGAACCATGTCTCGCTGAATGTCAGACCAATACATAGTTTCAAGTAGTTCTCTTGAAGAGTCTGCTTAGAGATTATTCCTGACTGTTTATACACTGACGCATCGGCATATGGGATATTAGTATGAATCCACTGGGCTGTAATATTGACCTTTGAACGAAGACGCCAAGCATTCTTGTTATCGATAGGAAGACTGACACCTGCTGAGATTCCGAACTCGTAAGGTTTATCAGAAATCAGTCCCGTAAAGTCAGCATTGGCATACGACCTTGAATAGTAAGCGCCAGCCTTGTACTGGATACGATTCAAGTAATTTCGACTGTATTCGTTTGGAGTGTACATGCCGCCGAGAGAGATTTTCATACGATCATTGAGCAGGCCTGATACCGATTTGAATTTGTCGTTATCATTAGTCTCCAAAGTGGTAGGGAACCGACAGTCTGACCATTTCTGGAGTTCAAAATCAGCACCGACTTTCCATATATTCTTATAACTGTATGTAACACCACCAGCAAAAGAAACTGGCAACTGGAAAGCATTGCTAAGCGTTATTGTATCAGCCGATGTTGATTGAAGAGAGGAATTGACCTTTCTCGTGTATCGCTGAGCACGGTTGTCAATGTCATGACCAAGTCCATATGTAAAGCCAAACGTGATGTTATTTCTTTTATTGATGCGGTAATTGTACTGCAGACCCAAGTCAAGAGTATAAGTGGAAATCGATGCAGTATATCCTCTGATATTTGAATAGACATCAGCATCGCTGAACGAAGCAGTCGTGATATGTGAATAATCACCGAACAGATAACCGACATTGGCACCTATTGACAAAGTCTTCAGTGGCTGCCAACCTAATCCGAAAAAAGACTGATGTAGTCCACCATCACCATCGTATGTCGTATTGGTTGTAGTACTTTCACTACCGGCAACCTTTGTGCTGGATGATTCGAATGAATACTTGATATTGGAATACGGCAGAACACCGATTGCCAAACCAAGATGATGAGCTGCACGGAAATGGAAAGCCAGATAATCAAAACTGGAGTTCTTTGCATTTTGCTGAAGTTCTCCCATCTTATAGTTTCCGTTATATACGGAGAATCCAAAATCGAACAATGCCGTGATTGAATCGACTGCAGAATAGGAGGCAGGATTGGCCACATTGACAATCTGTCCGTCACGGAAACCCTGTGACACACCAGCCATACCCTTATTAAAACCCATGGAGCGGTCTGACAGAATACCGAACCCATACCTTGAATACGGAGAATTGATTCCATTCTGTGCCATTGATTCAGACGACACTAAAATCAGTCCGAAGATTAGCAATATGATATATATATTCTTAATCATTTACCTTTTTCAAATGGTTCAAAACAATATTGAGACCTTTCAATACTATATACTTATCCGCAAAAATACGATTTTTTATGGATTTATCAAAATTTATGTTTGTCCCACCCGTGAAAAATACCGAAAGATTAGGATATTTTAATATCCTGTCGGAAATATATTGCTCAATTTCGTATTTAATGCCATAAAGTACACCACAACGAATAGCTGTTTCGGTATCATAACCGTACTCCGGAAGCGGACCATCTTTACCGACCAAAGGCAGTTTTGCGGTGAACTCATGCAAAGCACGGAAACGCAGTTCTTCTCCCGGCGAGATATTGCCTCCGAGATACTCTCCTGCCGCAGATACCATGTCATATGTAATAGCCGTACCCAGGTCAATAACGAGCGTATCACCTTTTGTCTGAAAATACGCACCTATCGACGCAGCCAACCTGTCAGGACCGAGAGTCGATGGAGTACGATAATTGTTTTTGATAGGGATAGGGGTTTTATCCGTGAGAAATTCCGTCATAGGAAAGAAATCCTCCATCAAAGCTCTGAGTTCCGGAGAATAGCCGATAGTCGAACTGACTATGCAGCCATCAATAGAATTACCTTCGGAAACGACACGAAGTAGGTCGGAGTCAACACAACCGCTTCGTCTGAAATCCACTAACTTCAAGCCGTCAAAGACACCTATCTTTACAGACGAGTTACCGATGTCAATACAGAGATTCATTATTTCGGAGCAAACCTAAGACAGTACAATGCTATGAAGAAGAACACAATATTTGGTATCCATGCAGAAAACGCCGGATCCATATCCGCTTGATAGGCAAACGTGGATGAAATCCTCTGGAACACTATATACAGACAACTCAAAGCAAGACCGATACCGAGGGATATTCCCATTCCGTTCTTTCGTTTCTTTGCAGAAAGAGAAAATCCGATTACAGTCAGGATAATTGCAGCAAATGAAGCTGAGTATCTTTGGTGGTACTCAACCTCAAAACTCTGTATATTGGCAAAGCCACGCATCTTCTGACGGTCGATATACAGTTTGAGTTCAGGTGTAGTGAGTGTGGTCTGCTGGTCACGAGTGATAAGGAAGTCTTCTGGCTGCATATTGAGCAGAGTATCTATGCGACTGCCACTCCTAACAACCTCTTTCATACCTTTGAGATTACGTTCCTGCCAATTCTTTATGATCCAATGTCCAGGTTCTTCAGAGAGGGAATCGTATTCGGCCACCGTAGCCTGGAGATGACTTATGAGTTTCTTGTTCTCAAACTTATCGAGAGTGAAATCATAGCCTGTCTTATTGGAACTTTCATACCTGCCGATATAGGCCACCACACCGTCAGCAACCTGTAACTGTACATTGCTCGCAAAAGTAACACGTTCCCTACCTCGATATGTATTTTCAAATCGCACACGCTTGACATTACCCTTCGGAATGACATAAGCTCCCAGATACCAAGTCAGCAGCGAAATCACACAAGCCGAAATGAGATATGGGCGAAGCAGGCGCATAGTTGTGACTCCTGATGACATCATTGCCACTATCTCGGTATTATCGGCCAATTTGACGGTAAACAGTATCACCGAAACAAAGACAAACAACTGACTGAAAAGATTGGAATAGTACGGAATGAAATTGAGATAGTTGTCAAAGATAATCTCTTTTACAGGAGCATTATATTCCACGAACTGATCAACATGCTCATTGAAGTCAAAAACCACCGCAATGGAAATCAGCAATGTAATAGTAAAGAAATACGTTCCGAGGTACTTCTTTATTATATACCAGTCAAGCCGGGTGAGCAGTTTTGGAAATCTGATTCTTTTCATCTCAATAATTTAAGGTGGGTTCTATAAATCAATAGTTCGTTAAAAATTCAA
>DCGE01000067.1:0-6081 GCA_002314525.1 Prevotellaceae bacterium UBA1786
GGTGACCCAATTCTTAGGGATGCTTCTGCCGGTGCAATCATGGCTTCGGCTTTTGTCCAACTCTCCACTCTTGTCAAGGATGAAGACAAGGCTTACGAAATGCGTGCAATAGCCGAAAAACAAGTCAGGACACTTGCTTCGGAGGAATATCTTGCAAAACCGGGAGAAAATGGTAATTTTCTACTCAAACATTCAGTGGGAAATCTACACGGAAACATCGAGGTTGATGTCCCTCTGACTTACGCTGATTACTATTTTCTTGAAGCCTTAGTGAGATTTCATTATTTAAATTTATAAAAGACCGGGACCCTTTCGATAGGTACATCAATGGAATAAGTTCTTCCTCCTTTGTATTTTCTACCTGATTCGTCAATCCAGGCACCTTTAGGAAGAAATACGTCCCTCTTGTATCCAGGTGTTACAACAGGAGCTATAAGATACTTCTCACCAAGCATATACTGGTCAATACAATCTTCAAAGCCCTGATCCGGGAATGCATATTCCATTGGACGTACGACGGGTTCTCCAGACATTGCGCATTTGCGACATTGTTCAAGTATATAGACAGATAATTCTTTATGTCTATTTGAAAAGTCGCGGCAGATTGCAAGATGTTTTTCATCAAGTACCCTCCATGGTGCAACGGAGAATTGCATCATCGGCATATATGCATGTATCTGGCATGAGCGTACTATCAAGTCCTGATCAAGCTTGCTCTGATCCACGTCCTGAAAACATGTAAACTGTCCCCCACCTATCATATCCGGGCAGACAAACAGATGACCTTCCATACTGGCTGACAAGATTGAAGGTATCAAAGATTGTACACCCTGCCAAGAATAATCTTTGTCATGAAGCCTCAGGACAACAGGTTTGTTCTGAGTTTTCCAAGAGGCTCTGAACTCATGATATGGGAAACTCTCATAAAGTGAGGTCCAAAGCTCAGTATGCAATATTCCGTATGATTTGCCATCATAGACGTTTATTTCCTCTTCGGGATACGAATACGAGTCACCGGCGTCAAGCTTGAATCCGTCCACTCCGTACTTTTCCTGCATACCTTTCAGTTGGTTTACAAACCATACTTTGGCATCGGGGTTACTCATATCAACAACGCCGCTGTATCCGTTCCACCATTGGGATATGTATGGTTCGTCTGTCCCTTTCTTCTTTATCAGATAACCTTTCTTGCTTAACTCTCGGAATTCGGGGCTGTCCGGGGAAATGAACGGGCAGACCCACAACACAACTTTGAAGCCAAGTTCGTGAAGTTCGTCACACATGACCTTTGGATTGGCAAAACGCTCCGGCTTGAAGTCGAAATTGCCATAATACTTCTGCCAGTTGTCATCGACCATAAGCACAGCACCGGCAGGAAATCCGTTGTCAACTATTGCGTGCGCATACTTAAGAATGTCGTCCTGATTTTGATTATATACAAGTTCAATCCAGGTGTTATATTGAGGAGCTGTTATGAACTCCTCTTCCGGAATCTTCCCGGAAGGAGGAAAATACTTGGCACATGCCTGCATGTAGGCCTCCTTTAGGGTGTTTCCAGCCGCTATTATCCTCACCTCGCTGTCCGATTCGATGATCATATCCCCATTTCTGAAAATCACCTTGAAGGGACTGTCACTGCATATGAACCTTCCCTTCGTGGAAAGGAACATAGGGACAGCATTGTTTCTGTAATTGTCATTCAAGTCTATCACAAGGTCTGTCTGTGCATCAAATGGAGTCACGATAAGTTCCTCTCCATCAGGGGCGAAGCGATCAATCCCTCCCCACCATTTCTCTCCGGGGAGCATCTTCATAGTGACAGAGTGGTCATATGCGAAAAGAATAGTCTGCATAAAAAGCAGAGAAGTAAGAAATAACAACTTCTTCATTATAAACACTTATTTTCAGTTAATATATCCGTCCACCGCAATATCGTAACCACTCCATGCCTTTTTTCCTGACCAAGGTTGAGCAGGAGTACTCCAGAATGGGTCAGAATCAGGGAGGCCCAATGCCACCAAGCCGGCAGTGCAAAGATACAAGCTACCAGTAGAGATATACGATTCGCTCATATTAGGCTGATGTCCGCAAAATCCTATTGTAAGCCAACCATTTTCATCAAAAGTCTCAGGTTTTGACATTTGCCTTGAGATAACTGATGTCAATGCACAACGAACCTGAGCCGAAGAAATATCATTAGGGAGTGCATGCCTCAGGCTCACATCAGAGAGAGCATGGAAGGCACCGAAACGGTATGCTGTGGATCTCCCCATTGCAGGGTATGTTCCCTCCGGTGAAATAAGCATCTCGAGGATGGCTGCATATCTTGAATACCGTTTCAGCACAATTTCATATTGATAGCTATTCTCAACACCTACATCATTCAAGGTTCCCAACACTGCTACAAGCATTGGTTGAATAACAAAACTATTATAATAGTCAGCGTGATAGTACGCTCCATCAGAGTAGGTTCCATCCCCAACATACCATTCATCAAGAAATCTTTCAAGTGCATGTTTGATTGGTTTCATATCGCAATCGCCATAATATTTGAGGAGACCGACCTCAATCATAGCCGAAAACAACAACCAGTTACTTTCATTAGGGATAATACATCTGGTAGACTCCAGTTCAGATTTCAATCTGCCTTTTGTCTGCTCATCAAGTTTGCAAAATACTTGGGTGGGAGCTCGCAACAAACCCTGAACCAGAAATGCAGCATCAACCAAGGGCTGACGTCCATTGTTGAAATTCAAGTAATCAGGACTTTCCGGGTTGACAGCATTTGATATGGCTTTGACACTAAGATTGATGTACTCCGCACGAAGCCTGCCTTCCGGACTGTCATCAGGACCGAGTTCCAACCATGGTGATATTCCGACCATCACTCTGCCAAGTGCCTCAAGATACGTACAATTCTCTTTATCTTCGGGTTGCAAAGATTCTATGGGCATATTCAATCTCAAGGTACCTTGAGCCATATTTTCCAAGACCGGTCGGCAGATTTTATCCAAAGTGCACAACCAATAATTCCTGTCAGAATTGCTGCTGTATCTTGACTCTTTTTCCGTTGTACAGCATATCAACAAGGGTAAAAAAAGAAGTAATATCAGTTTTTTCAAGATACAAAGAATTAATACTGGAACACCTTTCCTCCTGCTACAACTTCCTGACTTATTTCATCAAAGACTGCCCTCTCTCCTGTGCGCAGAGCAGCATTACACATTATTGTTGCAATTGAGTGGCTATAGCCTGCCTGAGCAGGTGCATTAGGTGTTTTGCGGCTTCTCACACATTCCATCCAGTTTCTCATGTGATTTAATGTCGCAATATCAACTCCAGTATTGGCATCCGTTTGCACATTTACTGTTGGTAACTTGAGTGGTTCAAGAAGGTTTGCTTCCATATTCATCGCCTGAGCATTTTTGGCTGAAAGCCCACCTTCAGAAGTAATTTCATTTGTGACAAGGTTTAGTGTTCCGCCATTGGAGAAGTACAATTCCTTGGTCCCACCTGCTGAATTGTGCTGACGAGAGGAATAAAGCACCTGGAATCCTTCAGTGCCTTCGGCATTACCGTAATCAAGTACCGCAGTCACTGTGTCATAGTTGCGTCTTCCATCTTTCCAGCAATACACATCTCCTCCCGCTACAACGCTCCTTGGGTGAGAATAGCCGGAGAACCAATTGACTGTATCAATCTGGTGTGCCATCCACTGCCCCGGAATACCTGAAGAGTATGGCCAGAACAGACGGAACTCAAGATATTTCCTTGGATTCCAAGGTTCGTATGGTCGGTTGAGCAGCCATCTTTTCCAATCAGTATCTTTCTCGAAGCATTTTGAAACTTCTGCAGGACGACGCCAACGTCCGGGGTCATTGCAATTCCAGCACATCTCAACCATAGTTATCTTTCCGAACTTGCCGGATTTGATATATTCGCTGGCTGTCTGATAGTTAGGCATGGATCGACGTTGTGATCCCACCTGAACGATTGCGCCAGTCTCTTGAACAGCCTTCAGGGCTACCCGTGCATCAGCCATTGACTCAGCAAAAGGTTTTTCTACATAGACATCAAGGCCTGCTCTGACAGCGGCAGCGCAATGAAGGGCATGCTGAAAGTCCGCAGTTGAGATGATTACGGCATCGCACAATTTCGACTCAAAAAGTTCCTCTTCATTACGGAACAATTTGACATCAAGGTTGTATTTATCCTTGAAATATATTCTGGCCTCTTCTCTGCGTACGCTCCAGAGGTCAGCCACTGCAACGATTTCGAAGTTAAGTTCATCCTTTAGTGCCATGAAACAAGGGAAAAGAGAATTTTTTCCTCTATTTGAGAAACCAATGACACCAACACGGATTTTATCATTGGCACCTTTGTTTTTTGCATCTGAAATTACGGGGAATCCGAGCCCCCCTATTGCAAGAGTTGTCGCTCCGAGCAGACTACTTCTTAGAAATTCTCTACGTGATTGCATAGTATTTATAATTAATTGGTTATCAAGTTAATAGACCAGAGCTATCTGCCTTCTTATTTCTTCTAATGCCTGAGAATGCTTTCCTTCTTCGACATTGCATTCCATTGACATCCGTCCCTTATAGTTGATTATTTTGAGTGCTTCAAAATAAGGTGTGAAATCATCCCCTTCAACGCCCGGGGCGGTACGATGTGCTTTTTCACCTATATGACAGTGGCAGATATGCTTTCCTGCTTCGATTATGGCATCCGGGCCCTCGTCAACATTTGCCATATGATAGAAATCCGCCAAAACTTGCAGATGTGGCTTATTGACAGCATTGACAATTTCCATTCCTTCCCGCACGGAATTGATAAAGTTGCTTTCCTGCCTTCTGAGCGGTTCAATGACAACAGTGATACCGTATTTTTCACCAAGGTCTCCGATGCCTTTACAAAGCTCTATGAACTGTGCTTTTGCTTCTTCTCTGGAGAATCCTTCCGGAATTCTGCGTGGCCCACCACTCCCAAGGACAAATATCTCAACCCCCAACATTCTGCCTCTTTGCATTGCCACCTCAACATAGTTCAGATTTTTCTGAAGATCAGCATCAGGGCCTGTGAGTTTATAATCTCCCGGGAATAACTTATTTGCACATGGTGTCGGCAAAGCGCCATCCTTGAGACTATTATAATTAGCCAGCCAAACTGAATCGGGAAGGTGTGGGCACAAGACAGAAGAAACCCCAATCTCCAAATAATTTGCCCCGGATTCTTTAAAATAGTCAGCATTATTGTAAACGCCGCAAATTCCAAGATTATCCGAAAGACTATACTTCGGCGTACACTGGCATGAAAGGAAACCAAGCAACACCATACTAAAAAAAGTCACAATCTTACTTTTCATACAACAAATCGTTTTGTTCTTCAAAATAGATTAACAAAAATCAGGATAGGGATTACGTAACATGGTGCGAAAAATTGTTTGTTATTAAACAACCGAATAATTATTAACCAATTATTAATTTGAATCAGTAGTTGNNAATTATTAAAGAACATGAGAGAAAAATTTATCTTGCTTACTCTCCTGTCGTTATTATGCATATCCGTAACTGCTTCAGCTGTTGACTTGAAGCTCAAGGATGTAACGATAGAAGAAGCACTTGCCGCCCTCAACAAAGCTGGCAACTACTCAATCGCAGTCAGCCCTGATGAAGTGGACTTGAAACAAATCGTCAGTGTTAATGCAAAAGACGCATCAATAAAAGATGTACTTGATCAAATATTCAAGGGTCAAGATGTAAATTATTCCATTAACGGTCAGCGCATCAGTATCGTAAAGAAGGCTAGCAACCCATCTTCAACTAAAATCGGCATTGTTACAGGAACCGTTGTAGATGCCGCCGGACTGCCGATAATCGGAGCCGGAGTCGTTGAATCCGGAGCAAAAACGGTAAACGGGGTACTCACTGACTCTGAAGGAAAATTCTCCATAAACGTACAACCAGGAGCATCACTTCAGATTTCTTGTCTTGGTTACCAGACATCCGAAGTTAAAGTTGGGGATAAAACAAACATTTCAGTCGTCCTCAGAGAGGATGCTGAATTGCTTTCTGATGTAGT
>DCGE01000067.1:6127-9631 GCA_002314525.1 Prevotellaceae bacterium UBA1786
CAGGATCCCTCTCAACAGTTGACGCAGACAAACTTGCAGCCCGTCCGGTTACGAATGTATCTCAGGCACTTGCCGGTCTTGCTGCCGGTGTTTCAGTTGCATCCGTGAACAATACACCTGGATCAGACGATGCTACCATAACAGTCCGCGGTATCGGTACTCTGAACTCCACCTCACCTATGATCATTGTTGACGGAGCCGAGACTATGAGTCTGAACTCCGTTCTTCCAGGAGACATTGAGACAATGACCGTGCTCAAGGACGCTGCATCATCCGCTATCTACGGTTCCAGAGCAGCCAATGGAGTCATCCTCATTACAACAAAAAAAGGAAAGGCCGGACAGATTCACGCTTCTTATGACGGCTATGTCGCATGGGAGTCAAAATCCACCGACAACATCCACTTCGTTACCAACAGTGCCGACTATATGGAATATGTTAACGAAGGTTTAATTAACTCAGGATCCAGCGCACTGCATACTGATGCCATTATTAAGGATTTTAGGGAGAACAGTGCCAAATATCCTTATGTTTATGCCAACTCAGACGTTCTTGACGCAGCATTCAAAACTGGGTTTAATCATAATCATAGAGTGTCCCTGAGCGGAGGCTCTGAAAAGATACGTTTCTACGGATCTGTCGGATATGATAACCGTGAAGGTATCATGCCTAATACCGGTTACAGGAAATTCAGTTCAAGAATAAATGCTGATGCAGACATCACCTCTTGGCTCACGTTGGGCCTTTCTGCAAACGGTTATGTGGGCAATGCAGATATGGGACAGGAAAAGATTTCAGCAAGTTATAATTATTTAACCAGCACGTCTCCAACAGTTTTGTTTAAAGCTCCAAATGGAGAACTCGGCTATATCACGTCCGAGGCAGATCCTTACCAATCCGCAACAAACAGTCCATTGGTTGTTTTAAACCAATACAACGGCTATAATCAGTCCAAACACCTTAACAGCCACTTCTATGCGACTATTAAGCCTGTCGAGGGGCTCACAATCAATGCAAACTACACCTACTCTTTCCTTGATCAGGAAATCAAGAAGACACCTAACTGGTGCTCTCTCTACCTTTGGGATAAACAAGGCAACAAAACACTTGCTTATACTAATAAATCGAGGGATTATGTAGATCAAAGCCAATACGAGACCGTACGCACAAACGGAGACGTAACTGTACGATACGAACACAGATTTGCCGACAGACTCGATTTTTCCATAATGGCAGGTTATTCAGAGGAATCCTACAAATACCACTGGTTTCAGGCCATCAAATACGACCTTGCAGATCCTTCACTAACAGAACTTGATGCTGCATCCGCAGATCCTAACGCAAAGGGCAATAGTACAGAATGGGCCATGCGCTCCGTGTTTGGTCGATTGAATCTCGGTTTCGATGACAAGTATCTTCTTGAAGTCAATGTCAGAGGTGACGGCTCTTCAAGATTCTCTTCATCAAACAGATGGGGCGTTTTCCCTTCAGCATCATTGGGATGGCGTCTCAGCCAGGAGAAATTCATGCAAAACTTCATGAAGTCCATCAGTATGAACAGCCTGAAACTTCGTGCTTCATATGGTGTACTCGGTAACAATGCAGTAGGCAATTATTCATACATTTCCACCTACACTTCAGCAAACCAATACACCAACTACGGTTTCAATGACACCTTCGTACAGGGTATCGCTGTAACAGAACTTGCAAACTCAGACATCACCTGGGAAAAAACAAATATATTTGATGCAGGTCTTGATTTCTCATTCTTCAACACCCGCTTCAGCGGTACCATTGATTACTACTACAAGTATACCTCGGATATTCTCATGATTATCCCTGCGCCGGATGTGCACGGAACTGCAACACTCCCAACATCCAACTATGGTGAGATGAGCAACAGAGGTGTCGAATTGACACTTAGCTGGCAGGATAAGATAGGTGATTTCTCATATGGTATCAGCGGGAACATCACCTGGAACAAAAACAGGGTTGAAAAATATAAGGGAGCAAGCGAGTCTGCCATCACATCAGGTCTAACAGATGCTAATCTCGTCTGGGAAGGTCACGCATACAATAGCCAGTACGGATATCAGGTTGACCGCATCATCCAAACTGAAAGCGACATGAAGATTGTCACTGATATGCTCAACAACAATCCTAAAGCATTTGCAACCACAGGAACTCCAACATACGGAGATTATCTTTATAGGGATATCAACAATGACGGAAAAGTTGACGCTTCTGATCGTACCATCCTCAGTGACGGTCCAAGCCCTAAATTTTTCGGCGGAATGAGTTTCTTCCTCGGATGGAAAGGCCTTGATTTCTCACTCACAATGCAGGGCCAGGCAGGAGCTTCCATCTACTGGCAAGAACAGCACATCAATACAAGTACTGTACGTGCCGGATATCAGGTCAACAAAAACCTGGCTGAGAACTGTTGGAGAGAGGGCGTCACAAACGCCAAATATCCTCGTTTGACGAGCAACACTTACAGTCAGAACACACAGATTTGCGATGCTTATCTCGAAAATCTAGCATTCTTGAAGATTCGCAACATTCAGCTCGGATACACCCTTCCAAAGAATTGGACGAAAGGGGTTCTTGAGAAAGTCCGCATCTACGGAAGCCTGGAAAATTTCTTCACATTCACCAAATTCCACGGGTTCGATCCTGAGACTGTAGAGCTTGCCTATCCAACATCGAAGTCAGCCGTTATTGGACTTAACTTAACATTCTAGTGAAGGAGACAACATTATGAAAAAAATATTGATCTTTATAGCAATTATTGCTGTTTGTACATTTAACAGCTGTGTCAAACTTGACCTTGCTCCAAGTGACACTCTTTCAGAGGCCGTTACTTTCCAGGATGAAGCAGGATGTCTCAAGGGAATTGCCGGCGTATACGCCTACCTGCACGACCAGAACTGTATGGGAATCAAGTATTTTGACGATGTCCTTGCCAATTATTGTGTAGGAAGAAGTGGCTTCGAAGAGCTTGCAAATGGGGGCATGAATTCCTCCAACAACCTTGTATCATTACACTGGGCAAGCTATTACGAAGGTGTAGCCCGTGCTAACAATGTTATACAGATGGTTGCAAAAAATGCACAGATTCTCACAGCTTCAGGAATGAGCGATGAATTGCAGCAGAGATACATCGCAGAGGCCAAGTTCCTCCGTGGTCTTTACTATTTCTATCTGGTAGATCGTTTCGGAGATGTTCCATACTATGATGAGACCACAATTGTTTCGCAGAGCTATAATGACATGAAAAAACCTCGCACTGCAAGTGCCAAGGTTTATGAGAACATCCGTAGTGATATGGATGTAGCAATAGCAAAGCTTCCTAAAAAATGGGATACCAGCAATAATGGAAGAGCTACTGCAGGTGCCGCAGAGGCTTTAAAGGCAAAGACATATCTCTTTGAGAAGAATTATGCGGCAGCAGCTCCACTGTTTGAAAATGTTATCAAGAACTATGGATATGAGCTATATCCT
>DCGE01000054.1:0-5662 GCA_002314525.1 Prevotellaceae bacterium UBA1786
CTGCGAGCAGTCGAGCCATCCCGCCACACCACTTGCCGACCATGGGTCGTCGGCACCATATATAAATATATGCGTAGGGTCTTCCTTGGTGAGGAATTCCACTGTGCGGTTATAGAGGGTGGGGTCGAACTGAATGTTCCTGAGTGACTCAGGCAGCATGATCTTGTTAAGGTATCCATGAGTGTCCTTCGTGGTAAGAAGGTCCTCAAGACCTTTTGTAGAGTAGCCGTAATAGCCCAGTTCCCTTGCAGCCTGAACGTCGAATGACAAGTATGGGCTAGGGTAGGAGAAATAGTCAGGCGACGAAATATCTACAAGATTCTCGAACCATTCCCTGTCGGTTGCGTACGGTCCTGGAAGACGTTTCTCGATGTCAGTACCGTACTGCCACAATGCGAACGAGTATTCCAGAACCACGTACTCGAAGATCTCCTCAATAGGCAGGTAGTACTTATATCCATGTTTCTCGTTGTATGCTTTGAACATCGGGATAAGAGTCTCCTTCCTCTTCAGGAATCCCCGTTGGGTGTCGAGCACCTTTTGACGGGCTTCGGGTGTGCCGACCTGTTCTCCGAGGAATACCTCATGGCGTCCATCTTCCACGCTGCGGTTCAGCGGAGCGACATAGCTCACACTTACATCTACGTCGTTGGGATAATATACACGATAGAACATAGTCGTCTGTCCTCCCTTGCTCGTGCCAGTGGAGATCCACTTGCCTTTCAGCAGTTTGCCGATGGTCTTCCTGACGTTATGGAGGTCGCGCAACGAGTTCTCAACGGTGAGATAGTCCCAGTTGCATGGTTCCGGAGTGCTTTCAGCAAAATAGCGGTATTCACAAACCACGATATTGGCGTCATACATACGGCTCAGTTCCTCTTCGTACCAGCCATTTGCTGCATAGCCGGCCTGATAGCCCTCGGTTACGATTACCGTAGGGTTTTTGTATCCACGGAACCCCACAAATATCCTTTGGTTGAAGACACCTTTCTTTGCATTGCCACCATCGACGAATTGCTGGATATCCATGACATACTTCTCCTTGAAGCGGTCCGTCTCAAGTTTCTCGATGTTGGATATTCCCTTGAGCGACTTGAGCTTGTTGTAGAACTCAGTCTCCTGTGCCCATCCTGATACGGATACCAGAATCAGCAGTAGCGATAGAAATAATGTTTGTTTCTTCATGGAAAATATTCGTGCTGTCAATCAGGCGATGCTTCTAAAAAATCAGTCTCTAGTATGCTTTTGCAATGAGCACTTTGCATGTAGCAGGCTTGCCGCTAACCATGTCGGTACCAGGATTGGACTGATCGACACCGAACGGTACGCAACGAATGGTGGCCTGAGTCTCTTCCTTTATCTGTGCTTCGGTCTCGGCTGTACCGTCCCAAGGGCATAGGAAGAAACCACCTTCCTGAATCTTTTCCTTGAATTCGTCGTAGTTGTTACATTCAAAGATACGCTGATCACGGTATGTCTTAGCCTTTGCGAATATGTTCTCCTGGATCTTGTCAAGCAGTTCGGCAACATATTGTTCAATGCCTTCAAGACTTACGGTCTCCTTCTCGAGAGTGTCGCGGCGCATAACCTCAACAGTGCCGTTTTCCATATCGCGTGCACCTATCACGAGGCGTACAGGAATACCCTTGAGTTCATAGTCAGCGAACTTGAAGCCCGGACGCTTCTGGTCATCGTTGTCATACTTGACTGTGATGCCCATCTTGCGGAGGTTGTCGCATATCTCGTCGGCCTTGCCGTTTATAGTCTCAAGCTGTTCGTCGGTCTTCCATATCGGAACGATGACAACCTGAATAGGAGCGAGTTTCGGAGGAAGAACGAGACCGTTGTCGTCGGAGTGGGTCATGATTAAAGCACCCATGAGACGGGTACTTACACCCCAGCTGGTAGCCCATGCATAATCCTGCTGCTGTTCTTTGTTGAGGAATGTCACGCCGAATGCCTTGCCGAAGTTCTGGCCGAGGAAGTGGCTCGTTCCGCTCTGCAATGCCTTTCCGTCCTGCATCATGGCTTCGATTGTGTAGGTATCGAGAGCACCTGCAAAACGCTCAGTCTCACTTTTCACACCCTGAACAACCGGGACTGCCATGAAGTTCTCGGCAAAATCAGCATAGACCTTCAGCATCATCTTTGCACGGTCTTCAGCCTCTTCGCGTGTGGCGTGAGCTGTGTGTCCTTCCTGCCAGAGGAATTCGCTGGTACGTAGGAAGAGACGTGTTCGCATCTCCCAACGCATGACGTTGCACCACTGGTTGCAGAGAATAGGGAGATCGCGATACGACTTTATCCAGTTCTTGTAGGTGTTCCAGATGATTGTCTCAGAAGTAGGACGTATGATGAGTTCCTCTTCGAGTTTGGCATCAGGATCGACAACGACTCCGTCATGTGTGTCGTTGGTCTTGAGACGATAGTGCGTCACGACAGCACATTCCTTTGCAAAACCTTCAACGTGTTCTGCCTCCTTGCTGAGGAATGATTTTGGAATAAGAAGTGGAAAATATGCGTTGACAACGCCTGTCTCTTTGAATTTTCTGTCAAGTTCGCCTTGAATCTTCTCCCATATTGCATAGCCATAAGGACGGATGCACATACAACCTCTTACATCAGCCTGTTCTGCGAGTTCGGCCTTCATTACCAACTCGTTATACCACTGTGAGTAATTCTCGCAACGCTTAGTCAAATTCTTTAATTCTTTTGCCATTTTAATATCCTTTCTATGAATTATTGTGCAAAGTTACGAATTAATTATGACATATCAATAGCGAAAGGGCAATAATTATGAATAATTATCGGCTTATTGTTGATTAATCAGTCAAGTTCTACAACGGTGATGCCTGTGCCGCCGAATTGGGGAAGTTCGTCGCGATAGCTGACTACCTGAGGAACGGTATCGAGGTACATCCTCACGAGATTGCGCAGAATTCCGTTGCCTGTTCCGTGTAGGATGCTGACATTCTTGACACCTGCAATGATGGCGTTGTCAATATACTCGGTGATTTCGCTGATGCAGTCATCTCCGCGCATGCCTCGTACATCGATTGACCCTTTGAAATTTGCAATCTTCTCAGATCGGAGTTGGGTGGTAGAACTTAATAGGTTGATAGAAACAGAGTTCTGCTTCTTTGGTGCTTCAGAAGACTCCAGGCGGTTAAGATTCACGTTGGTTATGATGCTTCCGAATTCAACCTGTGCTTCCTTGTCGGATATTTTGGTGATTCTACCAATAGTGTTCTGTCCTTTAAGACGCACGAAACTACCGACAGATAGTGAAACATCTGATGTCGGAGGATTAATGGCACTCTTTTGTCTTTTCTTTTTCTTTTCTGTCTTATGGACTTGTCTCTCCTCTTTTTTGTCAGAGAGTATTTCAGTCTTGAACTTCGACAACCTTTGACGTATCTTCTTTGTTTCCTCTTTCTCAGCCTGCGCCTCCTTAATCTCTTTTACGGTTTTCTCAATCAAGGCATTAGACTGCTGCAGAAGGTTCTCTGCGTCTTGTTTGGCTTTGTCGAGAATGTCACGCTTCTGGGCCTTGATGCCCTGCATCTTATCCTCGTATTCGGCTATCGTAGTCTCAAGCTTCTTTTCTTGCTGATGGATGAGCTGGCGCTTGTTTTCCCAGTATCGCTTGTCACGGACTATATCCTGAAGATATTTGTCGGCATTGATATAATCCTGACCTACAAGGTTTGACGCTTCCTCAATGACCTCATCGGGGATGCCGATCTTCCTTGCAATTTCAACGGCGAACGAACTGCCTGGCTGACCGATTCGCAGTTGGAATAATGGCTGCATCATCTGTCTGTCGTAGAGCATAGCACCGTTTATGATGCCATGTGTATCTTTTGCGTAGTGTTTGAGGTTCTGGTAGTGAGTGGTGATGACGCCGAAGGCTTTTTTTTCGTTGAACCGCTTCAGGACAGCCTCAGCAATGGCACCACCTATCTGAGGTTCTGTACCACCTCCGAACTCATCAATCAGGATCAGAGTCTTGCCGTTCGCACCTTTCATCATGTTCTTCATGTTGAGAAGGTGGGAGGAATAGGTGGATAAGTCATTCTCAAGACTCTGTTCGTCGCCGATATCTATGAAGATATTGTCGAACAGTCCGCATACACTGCTCTCTGCCATCGGAACGAGAAGTCCGCACTGAAGCATGTACTGAACCAGACCGACAGTCTTCAGGCATACTGACTTTCCGCCGGCATTCGGACCTGATATGAGAAGGATTCTCTGTTTGCCATTCAGAAGTATGTCAAGAGGTACGACCTTCCGTCCCGATTTGTCGAGAGTGCGTTTGAGAAGCGGGTGCACAGCCATGGACCAATCAATAATCTGCTTCTTCTCGAATGATGGTTCAATGCAGTCATAATCAATGGCGAAACGTGCTTTGGCACGTATGAAGTCGATCTCAGACATGAAATCATACGAGCGCATTATCTCTTTCAGTTCCGGGCGAATGAAATCAGCAAGTTCAGTGAGTATACGTATTATCTCACGACGTTCCTCAGCCTCAAGAGTACGTATCTTGTTATTGGCCTCAACGACTTCGGCAGGTTCAATATAGACCGTCTTCCCGGTATCCGACTCATCATGCACGATGCCGTTCAGACGTCGTTTCATGGCCGGTGCAACGGGGATCACCAACCTTCCATCACGCATGGCAGGTGAGGCATCTTTCTCAACAAGTCCATCATTCTTGGCTTGTGACAGGATGGAACGTAGGATGTGAGATATGCTGTTTGTGGTGTTCGTTATGTTACGTCGTATGTCGTGGAGTTCGGGAGACGCGTTGTCCTTTATCTTACCGAACTTGTCGAGTACCTGACTGATACGTCTGACGATTTGTGGGAAAACAGGAACGTCTTTTGACAGTTCCGACAGGGTAGGGGTGAGTTCCGTCTTGCTAAAGAAGGATACTATTCGTATTATAGTATCGAGAGAACGCTGAAGTTCGAACAGACGGTCGGAGTCGAGCCATGTCTTCTCAATACGGATATGTTTGAGGACATCGCGTACATCGAAGAAATTGTCAGACGGAAACTCCTCTTCCTGAAGAATCAGCACGAATTCCGATACCTGACGGATATGTAACTTGATGGTTTCATAGTTACGACAGAACTCCATGCTTTCAACCAGGTCCTGTCCAAGTGGAGAAAGACAGTAGCCATTTAGTATCTGACGGATTTCATTGAAACCTATCTTCTGCTCGTAATTACTTGGATAAATCATGGTTGTGCTGGGATTGATAAAGTTGGATTGAATTGAATGTATTGTGCCAGATTACATAGAACCCTCCGGCTATTGCTGTAACGGGATTCATGAAAGTGTATGCCAGCCATATTGCAAAGGCTGTGTTTTTCTGTCCGAGACATTGACCGCATGATATCCTGCCATTATGTCGTGCACCGATCACGTGTCCCAGTTTGAACTGCAAGATGCAGCAAGCAGCACTGACAATTCCGATAAGAAGGTATGTGTCCCATCCCTCGTTGCTGTGCATTATGGCTTTTGTGGTTATTGCAATGCAGAGGCTCAGACTGACGGCCCAGAGGTAGAACGCTGCTCCAGCCCGTTTCTGAAACCAGTGCAACAGGTTCGGCAGCATATACCTGACAATCAGGGCTGCGAGGAGTGGGAATAC
>DCGE01000054.1:5701-7824 GCA_002314525.1 Prevotellaceae bacterium UBA1786
AGGAAAAATGACGTCAAGAAGTCTGTGTCGCTATTATTCGTATGTATCACTGATATCACAGCTGGAAAGACCAATGCAACGATTATGTTTATGAGACAGGTATAGCTTATCGTGTAACTGACATTTCCTTTCAGTTTGCTGACGAGAACAACTGCCGCCGTACCTGTCGGACAGATCAGGCATATCATTGCGCTCTCCAGCAAGAGCCGTCCGGGAATATCGGGGTTGAAGATGATAGGTGTCGCAAACAACAGAAACCCTCCGACTTGTATTGCAAGGAGTTTGAGTTGGAAGCGGTGAGGTTTCAAGTCGTGCGGACTGACCTTGCAGAATGAGAGGAAAAGCATGCAGAAGATAAGCGAAGGTTGAAGAATATCAACAAAATCGCTGACTGCATGATGTGTATGGTCAAGAGCCGGAATGCTGACATAGATGAAATAGCTGGCTACTCCGACCAACATTGATAACGGCAAAGTCCAATCCTTCAGGAATTTAATTATCTTCTCCATCGGCTTGGATGTTGTCTAATAACTCTATATACTTCATCATCTCATCCCTGTATTGAGCAGCGATTATGTAATCCATCTTTTCTGCTGCCGTCTTCATCATTCGGTTGGATTTGTCAATAGCCTTCCTGAGCTGTTCAGCGTTCATCGTTGACTCAACAGGATCGGCTTCTGCAGCAATATCCTTAGTGTCATCATAATAGGCACCTTTCAGGTAATCAACCGGAAGCCCCTGTGCAATAGCCGTCTGTGCTCTACGTATCTGGGTCGGTGTAATATTATGTTTGTCGTTATATTCCATTTGTTTGGCACGTCGGCGCTCTGTCTCATCGATAGTCTTCCTCATGCTATCCGTTATACGGTCCGCATAAAGAATTGCCATTCCGTTGACATTTCTCGCTGCTCGTCCTATAGTCTGTGTGAGAGCACGATGGCTTCTGAGAAATCCTTCCTTGTCGGCATCAAGTATGGCAACTAAGGAAACCTCAGGCAGGTCAAGTCCTTCACGCAGCAGATTCACTCCGACAAGGACATCGTATTCACCTCTCCTCAGTTTGTCGAGTATCTCAACCCGTTCGAAAGTGTCAACATCGCTATGGATATATGAACAGCGAATTCCTGCATGAAGCAGATATTCAGCCATCTCCTCAGCCATCCGTTTTGTGAGAGTCGTGACGAGAACGCGCTCGTCCTTCTCAATCCGTAGTTGTATCTCCTCCAGAAGGTCGTCCACTTGATTCTCAGTAGGGCGCACTTCGATCAGCGGATCCAAAAGTCCTGTCGGACGGATAAGTTGTTCTGCAATAACACCTTCACTCTTCTCAAGCTCATAATTGGCAGGAGTGGCGCTGACATAAATCGTCTGAGGTGTCATCTCCTCAAATTCTTCAAATGTTAGTGGACGGTTATCCATTGCAGCCGGAAGACGGTATGCATATTCCACAAGAGTGGTTTTCCGCTTCCTGTCACCACCATACATTGCCCGGATCTGTGGAATTGACTCATGGCTTTCATCTATTATCAATAGAAAGTCCTTCGGGAAAAAGTCAAGGAGACAATAAGGCCGCTCACCAGGCTGTCGTCCGTCAAAATAGCGTGAGTAATTCTCTATCCCCGAACAATGACCTAATTCCTTTATCATTTCCAGGTCGTTGGTCACTCTGGTCTCGATGAGGTTACGTTTAGGCGCATCTCCGATTTCCTCATAGAATCTGATTCTTTCCACAAGATCATCTTGAATCATCCTGATTGCTTCCTGAGTCCTTTCCTTTGATGTCACGAAGATGTTTGCAGGATAGATTTTGTAGCTGTCTAATGAGCCATATATATGGTTCGTGACGGGGTCTATCTCTTCGATGCTTTCGATTTCATCCCACCCATATTTGATGCGGATGATTTTTTCATCGTATGCAAGGTGAATGTCAACAGTCTCGCCTTTTACACGAAAATGCCCTCGTGAGAGTTCGAGGTCGTTCCTGACATAAAGACAGTCAACCAGTTTCCTCAATAATGAATTGATATCGATCTGTCTTCCGACATGAACGTCGATGACATTTTCACTGAAGTCCATCGGCGATCCCATACCATAGATACACGAAACGGAAGACACGACAACGA
>DCGE01000201.1:0-365 GCA_002314525.1 Prevotellaceae bacterium UBA1786
CATCGATGAAGAAGGCAATATCCTCGACGAACAGGAGTTCTGACCGCCAAAGTAGTTTATTGGTTTTTGGCATTATCTTGGCACAATGGAAAACAAGTCATCCATCGTTATCTGCGACTGGACATGTCCGGCATATTCATTGCGTACCAATCCGTATGTCGTGATGAAGGTACACAGCAAAGTTGCCTTTGTATTAGTGTGATGAACAAATGTATTCATACGCTCACGAAGGCGTTTGTCGTACGCCTCAGCAATACGAAACTCATTCTTGCTGAACTTCATCTCGCATACATTGATGTGATTATCTGCACGTTCAAGTAGCAAATCAATCTGTCCCTTCTTCCATTTACTCCCATCCTTGTCTT
>DCGE01000201.1:392-3437 GCA_002314525.1 Prevotellaceae bacterium UBA1786
GAGCCTTTGTCGTCCAGCTATATGCGTTTGTCAGCACACCAAAGATACCAAGCCGTTGCTTTATTTCCGGTATGTGGTGCAGACATACCATCTCGAATGCATGCCCCTCCCAGTTTTCACGGCTATGGTCATTCAGGTTCGTCCAGTAGTGCTCATCCTGTCCGTTGTCCTTACGAATAAAATTCAGATGGAACAGGGTGAAGAGGTCTGTAAGCTGATAGAGAGTCTCACGCTCCTTTTTCTTGTATCCGGCATACATCCGTATGAAGTCACACTTCTGCAGATTCTCCAGGCATGTAGTAAAAGTGCCACCATCCTTTAGTCGTAGTCTTTCCTTTATTTCCGCCTGTGTCATGCCCTGTTCATTGTCTGCAAGACACTCAACAATGCGATGGTAGAGGGGAGCTTCATTGAAAAGTGTCCGGAACAGGAAATGGTATTCCCCTCTCAGTTGTGTGCCCTGGCGGAAAAACAGGTTATCGATGTTTGCTTCAAGTGGAATTGTGGAATCAAGCATATCCAGATAGTAAGGGATACCGCCAAATATCATATACGTCTCTACGATCTTATAGCGATTCCAGACGAAACCGCGCATTTTCAGGAACTGCTCTACTTCGTTCAAGGTAAATGGCGGAAGATATATTGCACGGTTATTGCGACCATAGAAGCCACCTTTATCTCCTACGAATCTATCCAGCATCCAAGTCGTAGCACTTCCGCATACGACAAGCTTAAGCCCCGATACAGAACAAGCCCAGTTATTCCAGAAGAAGCTAAAGGCTGACAGGAAATTACTCTTTGGCTGATCCATCCACGGCAACTCATCAAGGAACATGACGACACGGTCCTTCCGGAGAGTCTGAAGGTATTCCCTAAGTGCATCGAAAGCTGCATACCAAGTCTTTAGCTTGCCTACCTTCTTGCCACTGTAGCGCTCCAATGTACCTCTAAACAGTTCCAGCTGAATACTCGTGGCAGTCTTATAACTACCCACGAAGAAGAAATCATACTCCTCATTAAAGAAACGCTTTACCAGGAAGGTTTTTCCCACACGTCTCCTACCATACACAGCAACCAACTGTGCATCCTCACGTTGCATAACCTGTTCCAATGTATGCAATTCGTTCTCACGACCTATCAATCCTTGTATCTGCATGATTACACCCGGCTCAAAGCCTGTGCAAAGGTACTGCTTTTATTTGTTCCATGCAAATTATTATGGTATTATTTACATTAAAAGCACAATATTGCCCATCCGCAACTACTATTTTTACTATACTTACGGCTACACTATCCGCATTTTGCATCCGCAACCATGTTATAAACTTTTTCGGTACACATGAATTTATCCGTGGATTGCAACAGCGGTGACATTAAACCCAGAAGTGGCGACATAATCAATCACCTGGGGACAGACCCCATCAATCCACCCTACGCGAACTACTGTCAAAGATGCTATTCGCCCCAATCTACATAATAGAGCGTTTTTACCTTCTCCGCTTCAGGAAATAGTGCGATATTAGTGAAAAGGCTACAAAAAAACAAAAGAAGGTGAACCTAAGCACACCTTCTCTTTGTCTGTTGGTAAGTATGTCTCTTACTTGAAATATCTGTTATAGAGTCCCTGGAAACCACTACCATGACGAGCTTCGTCCTTAGCCATTTCGTGAACTGTGTCGTGGATGGCATCGAGGTTGAGTTTCTTGGCAACCTTTGCAATATCCATCTTAGCAGCACATGCACCTGATTCAGCTTCCATGCGCTTCTTGAGGTTTGTCTTGGTATCCCAGCAGAGTTCACCGAGAAGTTCACAGAACTTGCTTGCGTGCTCAGCTTCTTCCCATGCGTAGCGCTTGAATGCCTCAGCAACTTCAGGATAACCTTCACGATCAGCCTGACGTGACATAGCGAGATACATACCAACCTCTGTACATTCACCTGCAAAGTGGTCCTTGAGTCCCTGAAGTACGAATGCGCCTTCCTCACCGGCAGGAATATCCTTTGCAACTCCGAGTTCATGAACAGTCACAAATTCCAGTCCTTCACTCTCTGACAATTTAAACTTGCTTCCTGGAACACCACACTGTGGGCACTTTTCTGGAGCAGTCTCACCCTCGTGAACATAACCACATACAGGGCAAATCCATTTCTTAATCATAATTTTCTATTTTTTACTGTTAAACATTCATTTGAGAAACCCAGTCTCGTTTTCGATTGCAAATATAATGTTTTTTTATTCTCCCTCCAAATATTATTCCCATATAGCCCTTAAGGAAGGAAAAATTTACCATATCAACATATTATCTCTCGCGGAGTCTGCCTATGATGAACTGCTGCATCATCTTCACAGCCTGACTGTTGTTGCCACAAGTAGGGATGATGATGTCGGCATACTGTTTCGTAGGTTCAATAAATTCGTCGTGCATAGGTTTCAGCACGTTTCTGTATTTGTTGATAAGCATCTCAAGCGGATGTCCTCGTTCTTCCATGTCACGTACTATGACACGCAGCAGACGCTCGTCAGCACCTGCATCGACGAATATCTTCAGATCCATCTGATCACGCAGTTCCTTGTCATACAGAGCCATGATGCCCTCGATGATGATCACGTCCTTCGGTTCCACATGGATGGTCTCCGACAGACGGGTACACGTGATGTATGAATAAGTCGGCTGTTCAATTGCCTCTCCACGTTTCAGACTGGCAATCTGTGCCTCGAACAACTTCCAGTCGAAAGCACTTGGATGGTCGAAGTTCGTCTGTTTTCTGATATCCAGAGGTAGGTGACTCTGATCATTGTAGTACGAATCCTGAGGTATGATAGCCACGCTGTTCTCAGGCAGAGCTTCTACGATTTTGTTTACTACTGTAGTTTTTCCGCTGCCGGTTCCTCCGGCAATTCCGATGATAAGCATATTAGAATTTCATTAAACAGCAGAACCATTTTCCGGTTCTGCTGCTTCTTAGTTGTTTCGTGGAACTGGCGGGATTTGAACCCGCGTCCAAACAAGGAGACCATATGCTTTCTACATGCTTATTCCGGCC
>DCGE01000160.1:0-2095 GCA_002314525.1 Prevotellaceae bacterium UBA1786
GCCATCAACTGCGGTTCCATACCTGAAGGTACCATCGACTCCGAACTGTTCGGCCACGAGAAAGGAGCATTCACAGGAGCCATCGGTGAACGTGAAGGCTATTTCGGAGCCGCGAACAAGGGTACACTCTTCCTTGACGAAGTAGGTGAACTGCCTATTGCCACTCAGGCACGCCTGTTGAGAGTACTTGAGACCGGCGAATACATCAGAGTCGGATCCAGCGAGGTCAGGAAGACCGACGTCAGAATTGTAGCAGCAACCAATATGAAACTCCAGACGGCTATTACCGAAGGTAAATTCAGAGAGGATCTCTACTACCGTCTTGCAACTATTCCTATTGCAATGCCGCCTCTTCGCAACAGAGGCCGTGACATAGAACTCCTCTTCAGAAAATTCGCCAACGACATGGCTGAGAAATACCACCTCGCACCTGTAGTGCTTACTGACGAGGCAAAGTACTTGATATCAGCCTACAAATGGCCGGGTAACATCCGACAGCTCAAGAACATTGTCGAACAACTCAGCATCATAAGTCCGTCAAGAGAGATATCAGCCGACATACTCCGTCAGGTAGGCGTCACAAATGACAACAATGCAGGTACAGGCATCGTATTAGCCAATCAGAAACAAAACAGGAGCAATTTGTATGAGAATGAAAGGGACCTGCTGTTTCAGATTCTGGCAAACCTGAAAAGCGAAATCAAGGACATCAAGAGCATGTTGTCGAGTAGCAGTCAGGGACAGTCAATGACTGTCATGAATGAACTACAACAATACCTTGATTCAGGTCAGTCGATATCATCCAGCAACGACAGCAGTCACGAGGAAATTTATACTCAGGCAGAGGAAGTCACATCGTTCGAAGAGCAACCGAAGACAAAGAAGGAATCAGAGAAGATCATGATTGAAGAAGCTCTGAGGCGCAACAATGGCAACAGAAACAAGACAGCGACAGAACTGGGAATCAGCGACCGTACATTATACAGAAAGATAAATGAATATGGATTGGATCAGAGATAGAAGGAAAATCGGGTCGGGAGTGATTATGCTGGCACTCACATGCCTTATTATCTGTGCATGTTCTGTCAGTTATTCACTGAACGGTTCAAGTATTGACTACAACAAGGTGAAGTCAATCTCATTCGACAAGTTTCCTATCCGAAGTGCATACGTATGGAGTCCTATGGAGAGCATGTTCTACAACTCCATGGTTGAAGTCTATTCACAGAAAACCAAGTTGAAACTCCTGAAACGCAACGGCGACATGCAGTTGGCCGGTGAAATTACCGAATACTCACAGACCAACAAGAACGTAGCCGCCGACGGCTATTCAGCTCAGACACAACTGAAGATTACAGTCAATGCCAGGTTCGTGAACAACACAAACCACAATCAGGATTTTGAGAAACAATTCTCAGCTACGGCAGAATATCCTTCAAGCCAGCAGTTGGCTGCAGTTCAGGAACAACTGGTAAATGAAATGTTTAAGGACATCATCGACCAGATATTCAATGCCACAGTGGCCCAGTGGTGAAAAATATATACGAATTATTTGGCAGAGAGGATAATTTTTTGTAATTTTGCAAGTCAATTTGGCAAAACAAGATAGAATATAACAAATTCAAATAAAAAAACATGTACACATTAATTATTATTCTGGTACTCCTTGCATCAGTTCTGATGGTTGGAATCGTTCTTATTCAGGAATCAAAAGGCGGTGGTCTTGCTTCCGGTTTTTCATCTTCAAACCAAATCATGGGTGTCCGCAAGACAACTGACTTCCTTGAGAAGGCAACATGGGGTCTTGCAATAGCAATGGTAGTTCTCAGCATTATCTCCGTTGCATTTGCGCCAAAGACAACAACTCAGGAAGCTCCACTTCAGATTGTAGCGCCTGTACTCCCAGCTGCATCAGAGCAGCAAGCAGCTCCTGCCCCTGCAACAGCCACTCCTGCACAGGAAGCACCAGCAGAGACACCAGCTAATTAATAATAGTTATGAGATTTATTCCTACATACACTGTAGCGAAACGAGTCAGGTTCTCAAATAACTCTTGGAAAAATTTCACCGAGCAGCCATGGGCAGCCGGTGGTCT
>DCGE01000160.1:2106-13846 GCA_002314525.1 Prevotellaceae bacterium UBA1786
GCGTAATTATTGCCATGCTTCTGGCAAACCTGCCGGCAACGAGAGAGGTTTACAGACATTTCCTTGAGACCAACCTTTCCGCTACAATTCAGAGTCCTATCCAAGCCGACGGTACCCGTGTAATCGACTGGACATTCCCTAAAGACATGAACATCGAGAAGTTCATCAACGACTTCCTCATGGTCATATTCTTCTTCACCGTAGGACTTGAAATCAAGCGTGAACTGGTCAATGGAGAGCTGTCCTCTCCAAAGAAGGCAATGCTTCCCGTCATTGCAGCAGCAGGCGGTATGGCAGTACCGGCATTGATATTCATACTGTTCAACTATGGTACTGACTCATCAAGCGGATGGGGAATACCAACAGCAACCGATATTGCCTTTGCTGTCGGAATCATGTCAATACTTGGGAATCGAGTCCCCGTTTCGCTGAAGATATTCCTGACAGCCCTTGCAATTGCCGATGATCTTGGAGCAATACTCGTCGTAGCACTGTTCTATGGAGGCAATGTCAATCTGCCGTTGCTCTGCGTGGCACTTGTCATACTGATTTTCCTCATATTGCTCAATCAACTGGGAGAGAACCGTATGATGTGGTATCTTGTGCCTGCAGTCGCCATGTGGTTCATCTTTTATTATTCAGGTATCCATTCCACAATGTCAGGCGTAGTCATGGCTATGACCATCCCGATGAAACCGAGATATTCGCCTGTCTATCTGACACGACGTACAAAGGAATACAAGCAGAGATTGTTGATGTACCGCACAGACGAGCCATTCCCTAACGACAAACAACGCGACTGCCTGCGACGCATGAGTTTCATCAACCTCAATGCCATGGGAATGAGTTCACGACTTGAGCACACACTCTACCCATACGTCAACTACATCATCATGCCGATCTTCGCACTGGCAAATGCCGGAGTTGAGATTCCAGATCTGAGTTATTTCAATATCTTCCAGTACAGTCCTGAGATCGGTTCCGTAGGAATGGGAGTATTCTTCGGTCTGCTGCTCGGAAAGCCAATAGGCATCACTCTGGCAAGTTTCATAGCCATCAAATGTAAGGTAGGTGCCATGCCTGCCGCAGCAAGTTGGAAGATGCTGTTTGCCGTAGCATGTCTCGGAGGAATCGGATTCACCATGAGTATCTTCGTCGACACCTTGTCCTTCGGCGATTTTCCACAATACACCGAACATCTCCGTTCATGCGGTAAGATAGCAGTTCTTCTCGGCTCACTATCAGCCGGCATATTAGGTTCGGTACTGATAAGGATATTTACGAGGAAGGAATAATAAAAACTCAGCCACTTGGCTGAGTTTTTTGTATTCATATCTTTATCTCAAGACCGTCGTATGCAAGTTGCATACCTGGTGGCAGAAGACTGTTTTCCTCGTCAATAGGCAGTACGAAGTGAGACATATGAATGAAGTATGTCTGGTTGGCACCAACGCGTTTTGCAAATTCAACGGCCTGTTCCACAGTTTGATGCGACGGATGGCTACGATGATGAAGAGCATTGACAACAAGCGTTTCGGTTCCTTCAAGATACTGCCATTCTGTCTCAGGCATGGAACTCATATCGGTGATATAGACAAGTCTGCCGATGCGGAAACCTACGATAGGCAGTTTGCCGTGCATGACACGGAACGGCAAAACGTCAATATCCCCCACCCTGACAGGCACATGAGGTTCCATATGTTCAAGGTTGATGGCTGGCACTCCAGGATAGCGTTTGTCCTTCGGTGTGAAACAATATGGTATTCGCTGACGGAGATGTTCAGCACAATACTCCTCTGCATACACGTTCATCTGGAAGAGCTGAACAGGACGTAAGTCATCAAGTCCACCTACATGATCGTAGTGTTCATGAGTGATGAATATTGCATCGATGTGCTGTGAAAGAAGACCGATAAACTGCTGACGGAAATCAGGACCGCAGTCAATGAGGATACGTGTACCTCCATCGGATTCAATAAGGGAAGAACAACGCAGTCTTCTGTCGCGAGGATCAGTCGAACTGCATGTTCTGCAACGGCATCCTATCTGTGGTACGCCATTACTGGTTCCAGTGCCAAGAAATCGCAGTTTCATAGGATGCGCACTTCAGGATGAATGTCAATACCGAATTTCTCCAGCACGTCGTGGCGCACAGCGTCAGACAATGCCACGATATCACTACCACTTGCACCACCGAGATTGACAAGCACCAACGCCTGACGTTCATAGACACCAGCGCGTCCGAGAGAGCGACCTTTCCATCCACACTGTTCAATCATCCATCCGGCAGGTATCTTCACCCCACCATCCTGCTCATAGAACGGCATGGAAGGATAGTCTTGCTGGATACGTAGAAAAACAGACCTATCGACAATGGGATTCATGAAGAACGAACCGGCATTGCCGAGCACTGACGGATCAGGCAACTTTGAGTTGCGTATGGAAATGACGGCATTCCGTACATCCACAGGAGAGAGGCAGGATTCAAAGTCATCACCCATGGATTCCTGAAGATATTTCCTCAATCCACCGTAATCAAGACGAGGTGAGAACTCAGTATCAAGACGGAAACAGACTCTTGTCACAGCAACCTTGTCCTTGAGTTCATTCTTGAAGACGCTCTGACGATAGCTGTACCCAAGTTCATCGGCATTCTTCCTGACAAGAGAGCCGTCAGACAGACAAACATATTCCACCCATTCTATGACATCCTTAGCCTCGACACCATATGCGCCGATATTCTGAACGGCAGCAGAGCCCACTTCACCAGGAATAAGGGAGAGGTTCTCAATGCCGGAAAAACCGTTGTCAACAGTCCAACTTACGAAGTCGTCCCATATCTCGCCTGCACCGACTATTACTTCAGGACCTTCAATACTGATTCCCTTGATAGCACAGTGCAGAACTGTCCCATCGTAGTCATGAGTGAACAGCATATTGCTTCCGCGACCTAATATAATATAAGGTGAAGACAGAGTCTTTGAAATATCACGCAGATCATCCACACACTCGTATTCAATGAACCACCTCGCTTTGACATCAAGGCCGAACGTATTGAACTGCTTCAAACTGAAATCAGAATAACGCTTCATAATTCAATCGCATTTAAGAACCATTGTCCATCTTCGCGGCGGAAACGGAATTCAATACTGACACCATTGCTGAAACCCTGAAACAACAGATCACGATTGTCCCCGTCCTCTACCTTCTGTCCATAGTCGATATTGACCAACACAGGACTGAGAACAGGTTTGTCAGACATGAATTCTGTCCAGATATCCGGAGTAACGACGCTGTCAACCTCCTCGTCGCCCTCCTGAGCTTCAACGGTAAATGTCACACCATCCCCAATAGCATCAATCTGAGCAATCGTGTCATTGACAAAGCGATCGTAGAACCTGAAGAAATCAGCATTGGGAGAATCAACAAGACTGGATTCAGTGCGATCAATCAGAAGCCACTCACCATCAACCTTCCAGAAATTGAACCTGTCAACATTAAGGCTGTCGAGGTATATCCATTCAACACTTACCTTTCTGAGAGTGGTATCTTTGAGGAGAGCCAAATCCTTTCTGTGCTCGAAAATTACGGTGAAGAAATCGCGTGTGGAGAAATGGCCGAATATGGAGCCCTTATGTTTCTTCATGGGATAGTCAGTACGTAAGCGCTGGAACTTCACATCAGAGATGAAGTTATAGAAGAAATCGTTGAACAGCTCATCGGCACGTACCGAAACAGGCTGTTCCTCGAGCAATATCAGAGAGTCTGACGTTTCAGCCAAACTGTCATCCTCAACCAAAAGAGAATCTTCTTCCGTGACATTTCCCGTCTTGCCGCCGGCACAAGCATTAAAGAACACTGCAGCAGCACTCAGGAAGACAAAATAAAAACAATATTTTCTGACCATCAACTGACCATATTCAAAACCGATGCAAAATTACTAAAAAAACATGACATGCAATCATTTTATTTATTTATCAATCGGTTTTTTTGAATTAAATTTTCAATTTCCGATAAAAAGCACTAACTTTGCATGAAAATTAATATAATACAATGCTTGAAAAAATCCAAAGCCTGTTGGCTGAAGTAGAAACCCTACAGGCAACCAACGCAGAAGAACTTGAGAATCTTCGAATCAAATATCTGAGTAAGAAAGGTGCACTCAACGCACTGATGGCTGATTTCCGTGATGTACCTGCTGAGCAGAAGAAGGAAGTTGGCATGCGTATCAACGAACTGAAGACACGTGCCTTCGATAAAATCAACTCCCTACGGGCACAGTTGGAGAGTACTGACAACGATGCTGAAATCGACAGCCTCGACATCACTCGCACCGCCTACCCTATCGAACTCGGTTCGCGCCATCCACTTTCTATTGTAAAGAACGAAATCATAGACATCTTCTCACGCCTTGGTTTCTCACTTGCTGAAGGACCGGAAGTAGAAGACGACTGGCACGTATTCGGAGCTATGAACTTTGCAGAAGACCATCCGGCACGCGATATGCAGGATACCTTCTTCATCGAAAGTCATCCTGACGTGATTCTGCGTACACACACATCTTCAGTTCAGAGTCGTGTGATGGAACACACACAACCACCTATCCGCATCATCTGTCCGGGACGTGTATATAGAAACGAGGCAATCAGCGCACGCGCACACTGTTTCTTCCATCAGGTGGAAGGACTCTACGTTGACAAGGACGTAAGTTTCACAGATCTGAAACAAGTACTCCTGCTCTTCGCACGCGAGATGTTTGGTGAAGACACACAGATCCGTCTCCGCCCTTCATACTTCCCATTCACCGAACCAAGTGCCGAGATGGATATCAGTTGCCATCTCTGCGGAGGAAAAGGCTGCTCATTCTGCAAGGGGACAGGATGGGTTGAAATCCTCGGATGCGGAATGGTTCACCCTTCAGTACTTGAATTGAACGGTATCGACAGTAAGATTTACAAAGGATTTGCATTCGGCATGGGAGTAGAACGAATCACCAATCTGAAGTATCAGGTGAAGGATTTGCGTATGTTCTCGGAGAACGACAAGCGCTTTTTGGAAGAATTTACCGCTGCAAACTGATTTTTTTGAAAAAAAAGCGCGAAAAGTTTTGGTAGTTCAAAAAAAAGCAGTACCTTTGCACTCGCGTTTGAGAGATAACGACAACGAACTAAAAAAACAAACAAAAACGGTGCGTTAGTTCAGTTGGTTAGAATATCTGCCTGTCACGCAGGGGGTCACGAGTTCGAGTCTCGTACGCACCGCAAAAAGGAACTTTTCGGAGTTCCTTTTTTTGTTTATAGAGAGTTTTTTCGTAACTTTGCAATTACAAATCAAAACATAAACAATGAAGTATACTATAGTAGGCATCGCAAGCGATCATGCAGCATTCGGACTCAAGCAGTTCGTAAAATCCTATCTTGAGGAAAAAGGCATCCAGTATAAAGACTATGGAACCTACACCGAAGAATCATGCAACTATGCAGAATTCGGCCACAAACTCGCAGAAGGAGTTGAGAAAGGAGAAGTATATCCAGGAATCGCGATGTGCGGTTCGGGAGAAGGAATCAGTATGACGCTCAACAAACATCAGGGCATCCGTGCAGGACTCTGCTGGATTCCTGAGATTGCTCACCTCATCCGTCAGCACAACGACGCAAACGTACTCGTAATGCCAGGTCGTTTCATCGACAATGACATGGCACGGAAGATACTTGATGAGTTCTTCGCTACTGAATTCGAAGGAGGACGTCATCAGCTGAGAGTTGACTCCATCCCATGCAAGTAAACAAGCGTACCTATAATAGAAAAGGTGAAGGACACGTCCTTCACCTTTTCTGTTTTACTTGAACTTATAGATTACCGTATGGCGGTAGGTCTGACCCGGATGGATTTCTGTTGAAGGGAATTCCGGATGGTTAGGAGAATCTGGGAACATCTGCGATTCGAGTGCGATGGCATTTCTTGCACCGGTATATACCTGAAGCCCCGGATGGTTGTTCCATACTTCCATCGTACGACCCGACTGAGCAGAATAAAGCACTGCTATGAGTTCTATCTGACCTGTCTTGTGAGCAATACAGAAGTTGTTGTCGTACTGACGAACCTTTCCTTCAGGAATCTCCATTCGCATGCCGAAGCCACCGAAGCCACCCTTCATCTCAACAGTACGATCGCCGATACGAACCGGCTGACGGAAGTCGTATGGAGTACCTTCGACAGGGAGGAACTTGCCGGTAGGTATGTTTGCACGGTCGGTCTCAGTAATCTGATCAGCATTGATGCAGAGAGTATGATCCATGATATCACCGTTGCCGACACCGTTGAGGTTGAAGTAAGTATGGTTTGAAAGATTCACTACCGTCGGTTTGTCTGTAGTAGCCTCATAGCTTATTGAAAGACCGTTGTCCTTTGTGATGGAGTAAGTGAGAACGGTTGTGAGAGTTCCAGGGAAACCATCAAGTCCATCAGACAGAACACAAGTAAGGACGAGCTTGTCCTTTGATGCCTTCTTCACATCCCATACAGTATGATCAAAACCCTTTGCACCACCGTGAAGAGTATGCTGACCACTGTTCTTCGTCACGTTGTACTCCGTTTCACCCAGTTTGAATTTTCCGTTTGCGATACGGTTTGCATAGCGACCCAATGAAGGACCTACCATTCCCATGTTGTAGCGAGGATACTGATGTATTGACTCGTAACCGGTTACAAGGTTGGCAAACTTACCCTCCTTATCAGGAGCAAACATTGAAACCACGAAACCGCCGTAGTTTGTGATCTGAGCAGCAACCTTACCGTTGGTGATAGTGTAGAGAGCCACCTTCTTACCATCCATGATAGTATCGAACTTAGCGGCATCTACCAACGGGAAAACAACACTTTTAGCAGTCATACCCAGACAGGCAGACAGAAGTGCAAAACAAATAAGTAATTTTTTCATTGTAAAATGTAATATGGTTAATACGAATTAAAATAATGTCCTGCGACGTGATTGTTTGAGATGTATGTAACAAGGATTGAGCCTGCAACTTCCGTAAAAATAATATACCATGTTGTGCGAGAATTTTTTCTGAAAATGATATATCTCACATTCGGATCTCCTTTAGAGAAAACGAACGGAGCCGGTTTTGATGGAGAAATTTCTATATTTTCAACAATAAAACGGACTAAATCTTCAATGTACTCGTTTGCATAACCGAAGTTTCATTTAAATAAAGTTTTGATTTTAGGGCGAAGCTGATTTAGTAATTCAAAAACAGTAATGGCTCGTTCGATGTTTTGACGATTCTCATGGTCTGATACAATTACTTCTGCACTAATATCATTTGTTGGCTCAGAAACAATCATTGTTCCATTTTCATCTGCTTGTGAATAATCAATCACTTTCATTGTATGTTTAATTATTGTTCAACATCATTCTCAGTTCCCTCTCATATTGTTCGGCATCATGGAAGAGGATTGCCTTCATGCCTGCTTTTCTTGCGCCTTCTATGTTTGCAGGCTTATCATCGGTGAACACACACTCGTTGATGTCAAGTCCGAACTTCTCACATAGCAGGTGGTATATCCTCACATCAGGCTTGACGATTTTCTCCTCCGACGAAATCACACGATCATCCATCAACCTGAGTATTTCATATTTTTCGATTACCCGATAGACAAAGTTGCTCCAGTTCGTAAGCCCGTAGAGACGGAATCCCTCGCCACGAAGGCGCAGAAGCAGTTCGTGCATGCCAGGAATCTCGCCCTTCATGAAATCAAGGAAATGTTCGTCAAATCTGCTGAAGGCATCAGCCCATTGAGGGTGAAGTCTGCTTTCTCTCGCCAATATGTCCTGAATAGGCAATATGCCGATATCTGTCTCATCAACAAATGCAGGATCCATCAGCAGACGTTTGAATCCCTCTCTGTCGTTTTCCTCCTCAACGAAGTCATCAAGAACAGAATCAAAGTCGTACTCCAACAACACCTTCCCGAAATCAAAAACCAGATTACGTATCATACAACATTATTATCATCGAATAGACAAAGTTACAACATTAAAATCAAACCACAAAGGAAAAACACAAAAAATCAATTCATGACATGTCATTCAACATACAAGGACGGCAACTGCAACTGATGCAATTGCCGTCACGTATGGACTTATATTTAATATATAAGGTGTGCTTGATTACCAAAGATCGCCGAAATCAGAGTCCTTTACAAGACCTGCACCGCCCTCTGATGGGTCATCGTTGATTGCCGGAGTCTCACCCAACGATGGACTTGCTGCAATGATCTGAGCTAATTCTACAGCCTCAACAGCAGTAGCTGGCTTAATATATGTTCTTTTCATATTTTCTATTATTGATTATTTGTTCAACATCTTTTTACCGTTCACAATAACGATACCCTTATAATCTGCACCGACCTTCTGACCAGCCATGTTATACATACCTTCAGCCTTTACAGAAGCCTCACTGATTTCGTTGATTCCAGTAGTTATGTCAAATATACCCTTGACATCTGTACCATCAGGAACAATGAGATAGGCACGGTTTGCTGCAAGAGTGTTTGTAGATGTAACCTGATAGAATCCAATACCCTTTGCACCATTCTGGAGAATGTATTTTGTGTAACCTGCAAAAGTTGGGAACTCACCAGCTGCTATTGGTTCAAATACAGGCTGCAACAGATTTCCTCCTTCATAAGTATCCACAGGATCATTAATGATTGACATACCATCGTAGTATGTCTTTGAATAGCCTTCTTCTTCATCTGTGTAGAGGAGCACAGCACCCTTTCCTCCGATAGCGAATGCTTCGTCGCCACCAAACTTTGTGCGTACAGCCTTATCATCTTCTACAGAGATACCATACGCATATACATTTGCTGGAATATCTACTGGGAACTCTGTGGAGAATGTAGCCCACTTGTTTGCCGGATCAATCACCATTGTAGCTGGATTCATATTTGAGACAGTGATATAACCGAGACCTACGTTGCCAGATGACTTTTGTGTATAAACGAACTTTACAAAACGCACATCTGAACTGAGTGGAAGTCCAACAATATTGTCTTTTGCAGCAATTGATGTAAATGACTGCAATGTGGTGTATGCGGCGCCGTCGGCAGATGCCTGTACATCGAATGTACCTCCGCTGAAGCTGTTACCCTTGATTGCAAATACGAGTGATGTTGGTGCAGAACTGAAACTAATTACAAGATTGTCGCCAGTACTGTCAAACTTAAGCTGAGTACGAGGGTTACTCTTTTCGCTGTAATCAGAGCCAAGTCCTGTATGACTCATACCATCTGTTTCTGCAATTTTAGCAACTCCGCCATTGAAGAAGAATGGGAGATATGCTGGCTGAACAGGCTCACTGACAGTTAAAGTATAACTCTTACTTACAGAATAATAATTTTCAGTTTCAGGGGCCGAAATTTCGATTATTGTTGTTCCTGCAGCAACTGGAGTAACAGTTACATTTGCATCATTAATGACAACTGTTGCAACTTCTGGATCAGAAGAAATGACAGACAACGTGCCATCACCATCATAAGTTACGGCATAAACGTCATTTGCACCACCAACAGTCAAAGAATTATTCCATGTTGCTGAAAGCGTTGGATTCTCTTTACCTATAGGAGCATTATAAGTCAAGTCATTCCAACTTGAAGGACATAGCTCCCATGTCGAGTTATAAAGTTTCCAAGGACAAGTGAGAGTACCAGAAATAGTGCCATTTACCTCCCAAGTATCAGGAACGTTATAGCAGAAAATTTCCACCTCCTGAGTTCCAGACTTTATTTTCACTCCATTCTTTTTACTACTCTTATCAGTATAGAAGCCAAGGATGACTTCATTTGTAAGAGTAACCCTAACGGTTTCACCAGTTGAAGTTGGAGTACCTGCTGCCACAAGTTCGGCAAGAGAAGAGTAAACCGTTCCAAATGTATAAGTGGCAGTAGCGACATCACTATCAGTCATGCCATTCTTGACGGCAAATGCCTTAATGGTAGTAGTTGATGAAACTGGAATAGCTGCGCTGTAAACGCTTGAAGATGTTGTTGGAGTTGTTCCATCTGTTGTATAGTAAATGGTAGCACCCTCTGTTCCAGTTGAAATTGTTACATTTTGAGCATCAAAGAATGTACCAGTTGCTTCTGGAGAGATTGTAGGTTTTTCAACTTGATTATCTACTTTAGTATATAGAAGGGTTATTTTATCGACCCAGACAATACCATTCTTTGATGATGTATTAGCCAAATCCCATGACACTTTGAAATATGATTTTTTTGGCCATGATTTACCAGCAGATGGCGTGAAATCAAACGTTGCTTCTGCTTTTGTAATATCACCTCCCTCAACATAGTCAATCTGAGTTTTCATGTCTGAATCCGAGTAAACATAGACTCCCCAAGAGTTTACGCCCATTCCTGATTCAGGTAATGAGCCAGCAACAATATGTACAGCTATAGACTCAATCTGTTCTGCGACTTCTGTGTTGGTGTAAATGTAACAAGGATTGGCAGTACTGAGTGTAGTATTCTTTCCACCCATCTTAAAATAAGTCCAACCTTTGCTATTGTTCGCACCATTAACAATTGTCCAATTACCATATTCCAACGAACTGTTATAAGCGGAACATCCATACTTTTTGCCAGTAGCGTCAAAAGAAGATGATGATGGTGTTAATGCAGCATTGACATTCCCCATGCATAAGCAAAAAACACTCAATAAGGTCAATAACCTTAGATTTGTAAACTTTTTCATTTTGATTTTTTTTAATATTGATAAATTATTGATAAATCGTTTAGTATTCGGCAAGTCTTAAGTGAATAATCTTCAGCACATTAAATCGTTCTCGTAATCGAGTACAAAGTTACGAAAAAAACTTGGGAAGAACAAATAATCATGTGATAATTTTCCGAACTTCTTTTCTTTTTTATTCTTTTCTTTATTCTCAACAAATTTTTAGGTGGCTATAGTCAGCAGTACTGCTGACTATAGCCACCTGTCAAATGATTTAACTTGCTGTAAATTAGTTTATTCTATAATTGATACCTTTTTCAAGAATTTATCCATGTCTTTCTGATCAAGCCCCCTAATAAATGCTGAAGAAAGATAGCTCATGCCCCAGAACGACTCAAAGAACTTCCATTTATCCTCGCACTCGCAAGCCAAAGGTTGCTGAAGAAGCAGCCTGATGGCTTTCACTTATGATATGCGATTTCGGGATAAGAATGGATACCGAACAAAAAAAAACCGCTGTGGATTTCCTACGGCGTATTTTTGTAATATAGAAACGCAGGTGCGGTCCCACGTCGCTTATTTCTTTCTTGCAGCACTTTGTGCGTTGTGAAGAGCATCGGCAGCCTTTAGCTGGTCTTCCTTGCTAAAAGAATCATACCATTCCTGCTGCTCTTTTTGAATCTGCTTGACTGCTTCAATGTCACCTTTTTGTGAGGCTTCAGCCATACGCTCTACAAATTCCGTTGCCTTGCTTTCAATGTCTGAACCAGAAGAAGCATTACCTGAACACCCCATCATAGTTGCACCGGCAAGGATGATTGCTACTGCTAAAAATAAATGTTTCATACTTACTGTTGATTAAGTCAGGCTCTATTTAATTTTGTTTTCACCGCTTGAACCAGCAGAACCTATTATCTGATTCGTGCAGTGCTAACCTCTGCGAGGTTTTCAATCCAAAGACAAAGATACGATTTTTTTTGATATACCTTAATTCCGCAACTT
>DCGE01000214.1:0-6453 GCA_002314525.1 Prevotellaceae bacterium UBA1786
AATTGTTGAATTGTAGGCATTGTTTGTTTGTTTTTAAAATATTATTGTTATAAGAAAAAACTACTTCAATTCTCACGTTGTCAAACTGTCACGACGACTCTGCGAGAGCCCTTTCGCCAACCCTTTGGCGCGCACAAATACCACCCAGGAAACCATTGTTTCGAGTGGTACGTGCAAAAAAGCGATGCAAAGTTAGTAAAAATAAACGATATACACATTATATATAAAAGAAAAAATTACCCTTCTCAGCCCAAACAAGGCCAAAAAGGGTAATATTTAAGAAAGTTTAACTTTTAACTAAGCCACACGCGGACATTTTTGCCCATAAAGTGCAATTGTGTCATGCATCGCCATGGGGAGTACCGAATGGTGCAATTGTACTACCTTTAGGAGCCTGCTGTTGCAGGTCGATAGTACCGAACTGCTGCTCGTAGCCACGCACTCTTTCTGTCAGAGCAAGCATCAGACGCTTTGCATGTTCAGGTGCCATGATGACACGCGACTGTACGTTGGCCTTTGGAAGACCAGGAAGTACTGCCACAAGGTCAAGAACAAATTCAGTCTTTGTATTTGCCACGACTGCGAAGTTTGAATAAACACCCTGAGCCACCTCAGGTTTCAGTTCAATCTGTAACTGATTTTGATTTTCGTTTGCCATAATAGTTTGTTTTATTGTGAATGGTTATGTTCTTTGTATCGGAACGTCTGGAAATACCGAGGGCATCAATGTCTCTCATCCTTTACCGGATAGAACGAGTTCAGTCCATCGTTCAGGAATCTGAGGAAATGAAGCGGAACTTCATCAAACGAATAGCTTCCGTCCATCACTTTGCCCTCATGGTCAAGTATCACATAGAACGGCTGGGTCTGAGCACCGAACTTGCTGCTCTGCAGGTAGCTCCACCTGTCACCCACAGTCCTGAGCTTTTTACCGTCAGGCATGGTTACAGGCTCTTCAAGGGCAGTCTTGTCGTCAACAAACAACTGAATCAGCACAAAATCGTTTGTCAGTCTTTCCTGAACATCAGGATCTGTCCATACAGCCGCCTCCATCTTTCTGCAGTTCACGCATCCATAACCAGTGAAATCCACGAATACAGGTTTGCCGACCTTCTTGGCATATGCCATACCTTCATCATAGTCATGGAACTGGGGTTTCACCTCATTGTCAACAAGTCTCCAGTGCTGAGTACTCATCGGCGGGGTGAAGGCACTGATAGCTTTCAGGTTGTTGCCCCATAGGCCCGGCACCATATACACTGCAAATGCAAAGGAGCACACTCCCAATACCCATCTGACCCAATGCACCTTCTTTGGTTTACCCTCGCTAGGGAAGTGATACACTCCGACAAGATACAAACTAAGTGCCAAAGCTAACAGAATCCATATTATCAGGAAAACCTCCCTGTCAAGTATGTGCCAGCCGTATGCCATGTCAGCCACGCTCAGGAACTTGAACGCGAAGAACAGTTCAATGAATGCCAGCACAATTTTTATCGTATTCATCCACCCCCCGCTCTTCGGCATCTGTTTCAGCCAGCTTGGGAACATCGCAAACAGTCCAAACGGAATAGCCAGTGCAAGGGCAAAACCGAACATGCCGACCGCAGGACCGAGAATACTGCTCATCGTCGAAACCTCCACCAACAGGAAACCTATGATTGGTCCCGTACAAGAGAAACTGACAAGCGTCAGGGTGAATGCCATGAGGAATATTCCGAGCAACCCGCCTACATTGTCTGCCTTTTGGTCCACCTTGTTGCTCCACGAGGACGGAAGTCTTATCTCGAACAGTCCGAAGAACGACAAGGCAAAGACCACGAGAAGCAGGAAGAAGAAGATATTGAACACCGCATTTGTCGAGAGTGCATTGAGTGCATTGGCACCGAAAATGGCAGTTACGATCAAGCCCAAAGCCAGGTATATCACTATTATTGAGATGCCGTAGATAATGGCGTCCTTAACTCCTTGTTTTTTTCCATCTTTTCCCGTGCGATGACTCTTAAGGAAGTAGCTGACAGTCATTGGTATAATAGGCCATACACATGGTGTAAACAGAGCCAGGAGTCCGCCACTGAAACCAAGCAGAAAAATATACCATAAAGACTGTGGTTCACGTGTACCATCAGCAGTACCTTTTGAGTCCTTGACCAAGTCTTCATAAGGAACTACATCAACTGGTTCCCAAAGTGACGGTGTAACTTGTTCCGACTGCAAAGTCACCGACTGTTCCTGGTCATCCAAGACCTCTGGGGATTTCGTTGTCTCCTGGTCCTCTGACATATCCTGACTTTCCGGCGTTGCCTGAGTCGGCACGTTTTTTTCAAAGGTGAACTCCACCTTCGTCGGAGGTATGCAACTCACGTCATTGCAGGCTCCATACTCCAGGTAGCCTTCCACTACACACTTGTCACCCGTGATTTCGTATTTCTGAATAAAGGTGACATTGTTCTCATGATAATAGACATCCGTCCCGAACATCTCCTCAAAATGCTTCACAGCCTTAGGACTGGCCTTCAAGCCACCGACGGGTTTCAGTCCTTCAATCTTTTCCACATTGAGCGTGGCGGGTGTAGGACCGTCCTCCACCACTTCAACTGAATATACATGCCACCCTTTTTCAATGGCAGCCTTAAATACAAGTTCGGCTTCTCCACCATTTATCGTGAAGTCACACTTCACATCAACAGGATTCTGTGCAAATATGTACAACGAGAACACCGAAAGTACACCTAAAAGAAAAAACTTCTTCATTTCGTAACTATTGTTTTATTCTGTGAATTAATATTTTCTCCCATTAAAATCATGCCACAAAGGTAGTCATTTGTTTCCTATCAACAAAATTATCACCGATAAATTTGGTATTGTTCCTACTTTTCACTACTTTTGCAGTTCGTTTGCGTATGCAACAACGTTTTCAAACAAACATATGAAGACTTACAAAATTGTAAATGATGTCGTAGGCTGGCTTGTTTTTGCCGTCGCTGCCTTCACTTATTGCAGTACGATTGAGCCTACAGCGAGTTTCTGGGACTGCCCAGAGTTTATCACCACAGCAGCCAAGCTGGAAGTCGGTCACCCACCTGGAGCACCTTTCTTCATGCTCCTCGGCAATCTTTTCTCACACTTCGCAAGTGACCCTTCCGAAATTGCGATGATGGTCAACATCATGTCGGCATTGCTCAGTGCAGGATGTATCCTTTTCCTTTTCTGGAGTGTCACCCATCTGACGAAGAAACTCATCGTCAGCGACGAGAACGACATGTCTCTCGGCGAGATCATCGCGACAATGGCAGCCGGAGTGGGTGGAGCTCTCATATACACATGGAGCGACACATTCTGGTTCAGTGCAGTTGAAGGTGAAGTGTATGCTTTCAGTTCATTCCTCACAGCATTGGTATTCTGGCTCATCCTCAAATGGGAAAGCCGTGCCGACAACGAAGGAAGCGACAAGTGGCTCATCCTCATTGCCTACCTCGTAGGTCTTTCGGTCGGAGTCCACTTGCTCAACCTCCTCTGCATCCCGGCAATGGTACTTGTATATTATTACAAGAAGGGTAAGAATCCCAACCTCAAGGGTTCCATGCTTGCACTCGGAGCATCCGTCGTCATTATCGCAGCAGTTCTCTATGGTGTAGTACCTGGTATCGGTAAGGTTGCAGGTTGGTTCGAACTCCTGTTCGTCAACAACCTGGAGATGCCTTACAACACCGGTCTCTATATCTACCTTTTCCTGTTGATGGCAACTCTCGTGTGGGCAATCTACGAAACGGAGAAAGGCTCAAGCCGCAAGCGCATGAACCTGTCTTTCCTGGTGAGCGTGGCTCTCTTAGGTATTCCGTTCTACGGATATGGATCCAGCTGTATTGTTATCGGTATCCTGATACTTGCAGTCATCGCAGGTCTGCTGTTCTACACCAACAAGGCAACTCAGCGTGTTCTGAACACTACTGTTCTCAGTATGGCTCTGATGTTCATAGGCTATTCATGCTATGCTATCATCGTCATCCGCTCTACTGCCAACCCTCCTATGGACCAGAACAGTCCTGAGGATGTATTCACTCTCAACGAATATCTGGGTCGTGAGCAGTACGGCGACCGTCCGCTCTTCTGGGGACCTACCTATGCATCCCAGATGAACGTAGTTGAAGACACTCAGAACAACCGTCTTGTTTACGAGACCAAGAAGGGTGCACCTGTATATCAGCGCAAGGAGAAGGCAAGTCCCGACGAAAAGGACGAGTACATCAAGGTACGCGAAAAATTTGAGTACGTCTATCCTTCGGATCAGTGCATGCTCTTCCCTCGTATCTACGACGACGGCAAGGCCGGCAGCTACAGGATGTGGCTCGGCGACGTGAAGGGCAAGACCGTCATGTACAAGATTCCTGGTCAGGAAAGTCAGGCGATAACCATTCCTACAATGAGCGACAACCTGAGATACTTCTTCTCATACCAGCTGAACTTCATGTACTGGCGCTACTTNNNNTACTTCATGTGGAACTTCGCAGGTCGTCAGAACGATATCCAGGGCAACAACGGATGGGAATGGGGTAACTGGATCACAGGCTTCGATTTCCTCGACAATGCACGTCTCGGCAATCAGTCACTCCTGCCTTCCGACCTCAAGAATAACAAGGGACACAATGTCTTCTACTGTCTCCCGCTCATCATCGGACTTCTCGGTTTCTTCTGGCAGGCATTCAAGGGCCGCAAGGGAATCCAGCAGTTCTGGGTAGTGTTCTTCCTGTTCTTCATGACAGGTATAGCCATCGTCATCTATCTCAATCAGGTACCTGACCAGCCTCGTGAACGCGACTACGCCTATGCAGGCTCGTTCTATGCATTCGCCATGTGGTGCGGACTCGGTGTGGCAGCCATCTACGACTGGCTCCGCGATGTCTTCAGGAACAAGAAGGCAGCATCGCTTCTCGCAGCATGCATATCCGTCATTCCGGCTTTGGCAATTCCTCTCCAGATGGTAAGCCAGACATGGGACGACCACGATCGCAGCGACCGATACGTATGCCGTGACTTCGGTATGAACTACCTTGAGACAATACCTCATAACGGTGTCATCTTCACCAATGGCGACAACGATACCTTCCCTCTTTGGTATAACGAAGATACAGAAGGCAAGCGGACTGATGTGCGTGTCTGCAATCTCTCATACCTCCAGACCGACTGGTACATCGACCAGATGAAGCGTCCTGCCTTCGAGGGTGAGGGACAGTCTTCACCACTGCCTATCAACTGGACACGTCTGCAATATACGACAGGCCAGCATGAGTCCATCGATGTCAATCCTGACATCCGGCTCGATGGCGGATATATCAAGATGAGCGATCTCATCGATCAGATCTACAAGGAGAATCCTGAAATGGCGAAGACGGTATGGGGCGAAGACCCGTATGAGCTCCACACGGCAATCCATAAGTTCGTACTCAAGGAAGGTATTCCTGAACAGTACAAGGAACTTGTTGACCGTCTTCCTGTTGCTCTTCCTTCCAACCGTCTCCATGTCACTGTCGACAAGGAGGCAGTCAGGAAGTCTGGCATGATGATCTATGGCGACACCATCCCTGACAAGATGGAGATCGACCTCACAGACCGCAGCCACGTCTATAAGTCTTTCATGATGATGCTCGAGATGATTGCCGAAAGCAACTTCTCTCGTCCTCTCTATATGTCAACCACAGTAGGTCCTGACAACTACGGTAACCTCTTCAAGCACTTCGTCCAGGAAGGTATCGCATGGCGCATCACTCCGTTCACAATCGAGTCGAACGCACGTCAGAGCACTATATGCGACAGCAAGAAGATGTACGACAACATGATGAACAAGTACCGCTATGGCAACCTCAAGCAGAAGGGCCTCTATATCGACGAGACTACCCAGCGCATGTGCTACACTCACCGTCGCTGGTTCAGTGTCCTCATCAGTTCCCTCCTCGAAGAAGGCAACAAGGAACTGGCTCTCAAGGCTGTCCAGAAGTGCGAGGAAGAGATTCCGTCATACAACATCCAGTACGACGTAGCCAACGGTGCTCTCGACATCGCAGATGCCTACATCCAGTGCGGTCACAAGGACAAGGGTCTCAAAATCCTCGCTGAACTTGAGAAGAAGAGCAAGGAGTACATCACATGGTATTTCGGTCTTCCTGACTACAAGTTCTCAGGCGCATGCCGCGACTGCCTCTCCGAAATCAGCGCATTGGCTACCATCCAGGAGTACTATGCAAGTGCAGGCGAGAAAGAAAAGTCCGACAAGCTGTTCGACGAGGTCAACAAACTCTATTCGGTATTTGCTCCGAGAGCGGAAGCCGTAGGATTCCAGCTGCGCTGATGTTCATAGAACAACCAAGCAAGTGGCTCCGGTGGCTGTACCCCAGTGCAATCTGGCGTATGAACCCCGATGAGAAGGCAGTCTATCTGACCTTTGATGATGGACCT
>DCGE01000214.1:6512-8245 GCA_002314525.1 Prevotellaceae bacterium UBA1786
CTTCTTCATGGTCGGCGACAATGTCAGGAAATACCCACACCTCAAGGATGAGATCGAGAGACGTGGGCACCGTCTCGGCAACCATACCTACAATCATGTAGGAGGAATCCAGTGGACGAGCCGCAACTATCTCGAGAACACTCATGAAGCCGATAAGCTCATCGGCTCTCATCTGTTCCGTCCCCCTCGCGGATGGATGCGCTGGGCTCAGTATATGCGGCTTCGTAAGAAGTACACCATCATCATGTGGGATCTGGTGACGCGTGACTATAGTCGTCTGCTTACAGCCGACGACGTCTATCAGAACGTGAGGAACTATGCTCGCAACGGCAGTATCATCACCTTCCACGACTCGCTCAAGAGCATTGACAAACTCCGCACGGCACTGCCTCTCTCGCTCCAGTGGCTCAAGGAGCAGGGCTATGAGTTCCGCATCTTCGATGCCAACCAACCGCGGAGCAGACATCTGAAGTAGGCAAGCGTTGCTTGCAGTTAGGAGTTAGGAGTTAGGAGTGAATATTGAACAGACCATAACACAGCAGATAAAAGCCGAAGCATTGCGCCTCGGCTTTTCTGCTTGTGGGGTGGCACGGGCTGATGGGGTCGATGCCGAGCACAACGAGTATTTCCTCTCATGGCTCAGTCAAGGCGGCAATGCCGACATGGCCTACATGGCCAACTATCAGGAGCAACGTCTCGACCCTCGTATCATGCACCCCGGCACAAAGAGCATCATCTCCCTGGCACTCAACTACTACCCCCTCCGTAAACTCCCTGACAACACCTACCAGTTTGCCTACTATGCCTATGGCAAGGACTACCACGACGTCATGAAGACGCGTCTCCGCCTCCTTGCCTCCTTCATCACAGAATCTTCGGCCGTACATAGCCGAAGCAACAACCCCGAACAGCAAACAGCAAACAGCAAACAGCCAATACCCATCCACACCGACACCGCCCCTATCCTCGAGCGCTACTGGGCATGGAAGGCAGGACTCGGTTGGATAGGCCGCAACCATAGCCTCATCATCCCCGGGAAAGGCAGTTTCTTCGTACTCGGGGAGATATTCACCGACCTCGAACTTGATTACGATTCCCCTATCCCGTCCCACTGCGGCTCATGTCATCGCTGCACTGACATCTGTCCATGCCTCTCAACACCTGTCTTCAAGGCCGAAAACTGCTGGTCCTACCAGACGATTGAAAACAAGCAGCCGATTGAGGACTTTGGCTGTTCGCCATTAGCTATTAGCCGCCAACAGACAATTCGTGGTGAGCTTGTCGAATCCACAGCCAACAGCCAACAGCCAACAGCTACATCTACGGCTGCGACCGCTGTCAACTCGTTTGTCCGCACAACCAGTTTGCTACACCTACCGACATAGAAGAGTTCCAGCCGTCTTCCATGTTTCTATCCATGACCAAAGACGACTGGAACTCTCTCACTCCCGACCGTTACCGTACCCTCTTCAAGGGCTCAGCCGTCAAGCGTGCCAAATACGACAAGCTGAAGTCAACTGTCATCGGACTCCACAACCATACACTTGCTTAGCAGAAACATTTTTCCGTGTCGGTGCGGATATTGACTAAGTTACAGTGATGTATTTCCTTGTACCTATCGGCTTATTTGGTTGGCCATGTAGATTCGTATGGCGGACTGCATACATATATGAGGCGTACTATGCATGTACGTATGTCTGACTACAACGACAACGCACACTCAATGCCGAGAG
>DCGE01000212.1 GCA_002314525.1 Prevotellaceae bacterium UBA1786
CTCAGGCAAAACTGAAACGTTCTTGTAGGTATCGATAGCTACTTCCTCGATACCTACAAGAACGTTTCAGTTTTGCCTGAGGCTACTATCAACACTGAATCTCCAGCTTGGGCCATTGATCGTCTCTCAATCCTTTATCTCAAGATCTATCACATGCAGGTCGAGGTGGATCGTTCCGACGTATCGGCAGAACATCATGACAAGTGCCAGCAGAAGCTCAACGTCCTGCTTACCCAGCATGAGGATCTTACGACTGCAATCAGCCAATTGCTCGATGATATAGAAGCCGGTCGCAAATACATGAAGGTCTATAAGCAGATGAAGATGTATAACGATCCAAGTACCAATCCGATATTATATGCGAGTAAGGCCCGCAGTTAGGAATCAGGAGTGAAGAAAATTCTTATCATACGGTTTTCGGCCTTAGGTGATGTGGCTATGACTGTGCCTGTCATAAGGGCATTGGCAGACCAACATCAGGACCTTGACATCAATGTGCTGACAAGGGAGCGGTTTGAGCCCATGTTCTCGTGGATGCCTGAAAACGTAAAGACCATAGGTGTCAATCTGGATGACTACCAAGGTTTGTTTGGTCTCAGAAAACTCTACAATGAGCTCAAGGACCAGAATTTTGATATGGTAGCTGATTTACACGATGTCCTCAGGACGAAAATCCTGAGAACATTCTTCCACCTACACGGATGTAAGGTCGCAGTCATTGACAAAGGTCGAAAGGATAAGAAAGAAATTATCGGTCATGGAGTGGATGGAAATCAACTGAAATCCACTTACGAACGATACATGGAAGTATTCGGGAAACTGGGAATACAGTTTTCAGTTTCATTTTCTCAGTCAGTTGCCGACAGTCAGCCGCTAGTATCCAGCCGTTGCAGGATAGGTATTGCCCCGTTTGCTGCCTACGAAACCAAGATGTATCATCTGGATAGGATGCGTAAAGTTGCGGAAATGTTGGCTGATAGGGGTATGGAAGTCTTTCTGTTCGGTGGAGGAAGCAAGGAAAAGGAAATTCTGGAGTCATGGGAAAGAGACGGCATCAGATCAATGTGCGGTAAGTTGGGAGGACTGAAAGAAGAACTGGAATTCATAAACGGACTTGACATCATGGTATCAATGGACTCCGGCAATCTGCATCTTGCAACGATGATGGGAGTGAGGACTGTTTCCATTTGGGGTGCTACTCATCCAAAAGCCGGTTTTGCTCCGGAAGGTACTATTGCCATCCAGAAGGAACTGGAATGCCGTCCGTGTTCAATATACGGTAACAAGCCATGCAAGTATGGTGACGTAAGATGCATGGATATTGAGGCTGAAAGAGTTGTTGAATCGATAATCAATAACCTAAAATGAAGGAACTGTTTTGCATACTGATATGTCTGTTTGCATTTGGACAGGCAAAGGCGCAGGAATTGGACTGTAAGGTGAAGATCATCCACTCACAGATTCAGGGTACGAACAAAAGTGTGTTTGAAACTCTGGAGACGGCAATTACGGAGTTCATGAACAAAAAGGCATGGACCGAACTTCAGTTTGCAAAAGAAGAGAAGATTGAATGTTCGTTGAATTTCACTATCTCAAAATATTCACAGGAAGATAATACATTTCAGGGAGAGCTGATGATGCAGTGTACGAGACCTGTGTTCAATTCGTCATACAGCACTACGGTATTCAGTATGAAAGATGAGAATATAAGTTTTACATACAAAGAATTCGATCCGTTAGAGTTCAACGAGATGAGTATTGACAACAACCTCACTGCGATTCTGGCTTATTATGCCTATCTTTTCATTGGATTTGATTTGGATACATTCTCCAAGATGGGTGGCACTGAGGTGCTACATAAGGTAGAGAATATTGTGAATAGTGCTCAGACCTTCAGTGATCCTGGGTGGAAGGCTTTTGGTGATTCAAAGAACAGGCATGCTATTATCAATGACTATATGGAGACCAATATGGAACCTTTCCGTGAGATGATGTACAAATATCACCGTGAGGGTCTTGATGAGATGGCCAATAACACAGAACGTGGAAGGACAAACATATCTGATGCAATAGACTTGCTCAAGACGGCAAACGGAAACAAGCCACTGAGCAGTTTGCCTCAGATTTTCACCGACTACAAACGTGATGAGATAGTGAATATCTATAAGGGGCATGGTACTGAGAAGGAAAAAACAAAAGTTTGTGATATTCTTTTAAATATCAATGCTTCGAATAACTCAGAATGGGATAAGATAAAGAAGTGATAAGGAAACTGCATATAGAGAACTACGCGCTGATTGACAGACTGGATATTGAATTTCATTCAGGTTTCTCTGTCATAACAGGTGAGACTGGTGCTGGAAAGAGTATTATTCTGGGTGCCATTGGACTGTTGTTGGGTCAGCGTGCTATTTCGTCGGATAACAGAAATGGTGAGAAGACTGTTGTTGAGGCTGTTTTTGATATCAACCGATATGATATCCAACAGTTTTTTGATGACAATGATCTTGATTATGATGAGGAATGTGTCATAAGAAGGGAAATATCAGCTGCTGGTAAAAGTCGTGCCTTTGTCAATGACACACCGGTCCTGCTGTCGGTTTTGAAGGATTTAGGTGACATCTTGATAGATATCCATTCACAACATCAGAACCTGTTGCTCAATCAGGAACATTTCAAGTTGGATATACTTGATACGATTGCACGTGATAAAGAGCTTCTCGAACAATATCACACGTCGTTCATAGCTCATCAGAATGCAGAAAAGGCATTGGCTCAGGCTCTTGAGAATACCAACAAGAACAAGGAGGAGGAAGAATACATACGTTTTCAAGCCGAACAACTGATTGAAGCAAAACTGCGTGATGGTGAACAGGAGGCCTTGGAACAAGAGGCCGAGATACTCAGCCATTCGGAGGAAATAAAAGAATCGTTGTTCTCTGCTTTAAGGTATCTTTCTTCAGACAGTGATGACGACACACTGGAAAATATAAGACAAAGTGTACGTGTTCTTGAGGAAATCAGCGACATGTTTCCTGTATCAGAGGAACTAGCCCAAAGGTTAGACAGCTGTTACATTGAACTGAAGGATATTGCTGATGAACTGGAGAGTCAATCAGAGAATGTGGAGTTCAATCCGAAACGTCTGGAACAGGTCAATGACAGATTGAATACGATTTATTCACTTCAGCAGAAACATCATCTGAATACTGTCGGTGAGCTATTGGAACTTCAGGCCAAACTGGAACAGAAACTCAATGTCATTGACAATAGTGAGGAAATCATCCTTGAATTGCAAAAGGCATCAGCCTCTGCCAAGATGGCAATGGATGAAAAGGCATCAGTGTTGACACAGGAGCGTATTAAGGCTGGAACCGAGGTTGAAAGACAGATTACTGAAAGACTGGTTTCTTTGGGAATGCCGAATGTGAGATTCAAAGTCAATATAGAGCAGAAGCAACAGCCAGACAGTACAGGATATGATTCGGTTGAGTTTATGTTCTCGGCAAATAAGAATGTACCACTTCAGAACATGGCTGATGTGGCTTCGGGAGGTGAAATTGCTCGGGTGATGCTTTCGTTGAAGGCTATGATTGCCAGTGCCGTTCAACTACCGACAATCATCTTTGATGAAATTGACACCGGCGTATCGGGGAGGATGGCTGAAAAGATGGCACTTATAATGAAGGAGATGGGTAACGGGGTAAGACAGGTCATCAGCATAACCCACTTGCCTCAGATTGCTGCTGTAGGCAGACATCATTACAGAGTCTTTAAGGAGGACTCACAAGACAGAACTCTGACTCATATCACTGAACTTTCAGAAGAACAGAGAATTGAGGAACTGGCAAAAATGCTCAGTGGCGAGGTTATGAGCGAAGCTGCATTGGCGAATGCGAAGGAACTTTTAGGAATAAAGAAATAAGAATAACATAACAATGAAAAAAATTTATTGTATCTGCTTGTTGATGCTTTCATGTATGATTGTCAGCGCTCAGGAGCCAGCAGCACCAAAATGGGTGGGAAAAGTTCAGAAAAACAGTATTTTCTCAGTCCTTACATACGATAAGGATAAGAATCTCATGCATACTGGGACTGGTTTCTATGTCGGAGAAGGTGGAGTGGCTGTTGCTGATTACAGACTTTTCAAGGATGCTTACAGTGCGGTGGCATGTGATATGAAAGGTAAGAAATATGAGATAACCCATATCCTTGGTGCCGATGACTTGTATTCACTGGTTAAATTCAAGGTTGATATCAAGAAGTGCAATCCACTGAAGATCAGCTATAGTTCAGGAATCGACAATAAGGTCTTTGCAGTTGCATACTCTGACAGAGCTTCTACGACATGCCCTCAGTCATTCATTTCTGAAATATCACCTCTTGACAGCGGTGGCGTTTATATGACACTGAAAGACAGTATTGCCCAGAAATACGAGGGTGCACCGTTGTTTAATGAATACGAGGAACTGATAGGAATTGTCCAGCCTAACATTGGTAAGAACTCATACGCACTGGGAATCAAATTCATTGAGAACCTCACTATCAGTGCCATCACAACCAAGTCAAGTTCGCTTGCTCTCAACAATATTCATATTGCAAAGGCTCTTCCTGAATCAATGGAAGAAGCATTGGTGTATATCTATTTCAAGTCCAGATCTGCCGACAATGATGAATACATGGCAATTCTCAATGAGTTCATTAAGACCTATCCGAAGAATGCAGAAGGATATCTGAAACGTGCCACACCTCTTACAGACCTGAAGCGTTTTGATGAGGCTGACAACGACCTAAACACATATCTGTCATTAGCTGAAGATAAGGCAAAAGCTCATGGAAATATTGCAGAGGCGATATATACAAAACTCATCTACCAACCAGAACCTGCATACGAGAAATGGACCTATTCAGTTGTCATGGATCACATCAATCAAGCAATAGCCTTGGATCCGAATAACTTTGACTATTGTGTGCAGAAAGGTCAAGTACTGATGGCTACAAAAGATTATGAAAAGGCAGTGGAACTCTATGATTCAATCAATACTACTTCCAAACGCTCACCGGCTACTTTCTATGCTGCATGTCTTGCCCATGAGGGAAGAGGCGACAGTTTGGATGTTCAGATAGCATTGATGGATAGTGCATTGGCTGAATTCGGTGATTCCATTCCTAAGTCAGCCGCATCATACGTGATGAGAAAAGCCCGTCTGTGCGAGGCTGCAGGGAGATATCGGGAAGCTGTGATGGACTATAATACCTACTGCAATATCAGCGGAAGTAAGGTTAATGACGTATTTTATTACGACCGCTCACAACTGGAACGTAAGGGTCGTATGTACCAACAATGTCTTGATGACTTGATGAGAGCGATTAACATCAACCCAAAGGAAGCATTGTATCATGTGGAGAAGAGTGCTATTCACTTAATGGTTGGTCAGTATGACGAGTCTATTATGGAAGCTGACAATTCTCTGGAACTTAACCCGGAACTGTTTGATGCATATAGGATAAAGGGATATGCCCAGATACAGAATGGTGATAAAGTGAACGGAAGGAAGAATCTTGAGAAAGCTGTCTCCATGGGTGACACATCTGCACAGGAACTTATTGACACATATCTGAAATAAAAACATATAATGAAACTAATAGCAAAGACATTTGCAGGGCTTGAGGAAGTTCTTGCAAAAGAACTTACAGAATTGGGAGCTGAAGGGGTGGAACAAGGTCGTCGAATGGTGACGTTCCGTGGTGACAAGGAAATGATGTATAAGGCTAATTTCTGTCTTCGAACAGCAGTGAAGATTCTTAAGCCGATCAGCCAGTTTAAGGCAAAGGACGCTGATGATGTATATGAACAGGTAAAGAAGATTCCATGGGAAAAATACATGGATAACGACTGGACTTTCTTGGTTGATTCGGTTGTCTATTCAGAGGATTTCCGTCATTCAAAGTTTGCTGCTTACAGAGTGAAAGATGCAATTGCAGATTATTTCCGTGAAACAACTGGTAAGCGTCCAAATGTGGGAATGACTGATCCGGACCTCAAAATCAATATCCACATTGCTGACAACGATGTGACAATATCACTTGATAGTTCAGGCGAGAGCCTTCATCATCGTGGATATCGTACGGCGACAGTTGCTGCACCGATAAATGAGGTTCTGGCAGCAGGTATGATAAAGTTGACTGGATGGGATGGAGAATGTGATCTCATTGATCCAATGTGTGGTTCTGGTACAATTCTGATCGAGGCTGCTCTGATTGCAAAGAATATTTATCCAGGTGTGTTCCGTAAGGAATTTGCCTTTGAGCGTTGGAAAGATTTCGAACCTGAATTGTTTGATGCAATCTATAATGATGACTCAAAGGAACGTGAATTTGACCATAAGATCTTTGGCTACGACATCAACCACAGAGCTGTTGCCATTGCAACTGAAAACATCAAATCTGCCGGTGTCGCATCGATTGTATCAGTCAGCCAGCAGGATTTTCACGATTTCCAGCAGCCTGAAGACAAATCGATTATCATTACGAATCCTCCTTATGGTGAAAGAATCACGACTGATGATATTCTCAATTTCTATGGGGATATCGGCACTGTCCTGAAGCACAGTTTCGTCGGTGGCGATGCTTGGATTATTAGTTTCCACGAAGAATGTTTCTCACGTCTCGGATTCAGGCCTTCTACCAAATACGCCCTCTACAACGGAGCATTGCCTTGTGAGTTCAGGAAATACCAACTGTTTTCCGGAAAACTGAAAGAAAGACTTGAAGAAGGATATGAAGTTAAGTCAGATGAGGAACGTCGAAGAAACAAGACCTTCAAGGGTAACAAGGCTCTGAAGAGTCGTGAAAATAAGGAGCAAAGAGAAGACGAACTCTCACGTCATAACTTCAAATGGGGTGACAGAAGAAGGAAAGAAAATCTTGACTAATAATAACATGAAGAAACTGATTGCTGCCGTACTCATCATCGGGTCGGCCCTATGCAATAACGTAGAGTGTATGGCTCAGAAGTTATTTACCCTTGATGACCTGATTCCTGGTGGAAAGACATTCAGCAAAATGTCGCCAGTCAGGAAAAGTTTTATGTGGGATGGTGATTCACTCGTTTCCTTCAGATCTGATAGACAACTTGCCGGACTTGCAAATGCCGACATGGCTAAGAACGGGAATATTGCGTTCACGCGTGATGGAAATCTCTATGTAAGAACACATGAGGGAAAAGAGATTTCAGTAAGCACTGATGGAAGTCTGGATCATGTTTATGGGCAGTCAGTACACCGTGATGAATTTGGAATAGAAAAGGGCACGTTCTGGAGTCCTACAGGTAATCTGCTGGCCTTCTATTATATGGATCAGTCAATGGTGGCAACCTACCCTCAGGTCGATATCAGTACAAGGTGTGCTTCATTGACCCCAGACAAATATCCGATGGCCGGCGAGACAAGTCATAAGGTATATATTGGTATTTTTAACCCGCAGACAGGTAAATCTTTCTATTTGAAGACAGGAGACCCAACCGACCGCTACTTTACCAATATTGCATGGAGCCCTGACGAGAAATCTGTTTATGTCATTGAACTGAACCGCGACCAAAACCACTCTCAGTTGGTTCGCTATGATGCCAATACCGGCGAGAAGGATTGTATCCTGTACGAAGAGAAGAATGACAAGTATGTTGAACCGATGCATCCAATCATGTTCCTGCCTTGGGATAGCAGTAAATTCCTATATCAGAGCCGTAAGGATGGATTCAACCATATCTACCTCTTTGATGTCAACGGAAAAGAACTTCGTCAATTGACAAAGGGTGAATTTGAAGTATTTGATATCATTGGATTCTATGCCGACAGAAAACTGATTATCTATTCCAGCAATGAACAGGACCGGATTGGCAAGAATACATATAGTCTGACGCTGAAAGGCAAACGCGTATTACTCAATCCGGAAGGCGGATGGCATGAAAGCAATCTCTCTGCTTCTGGCAGATACCTATGTGATGTGTATTCATCTCCGACAGTTGCTCGTAACACCGACAAAGTTGATATCAAAACCGGAAAGATCGAGCGTATGCATACAGCCCGCGAGCCTTGGGTCGGCTATTCGGTTCCTACAATCAAAACAGGTACGATAAAAGCCGCTGACGAAAAAACTGATCTACATTATCGATTAGTGCTTCCGACAGATTTCGATCCCAACAAAAAATATCCAGCAATAATATATGTATATGGTGGTCCTCATGCGCACATGATTGAATCATCAAGAAACTGGGGCGTTCGTGGATGGGATATCTGGATGGCTCAGAAGGGATATGTGATGTTCTGCCTTGATAATCGCGGAAGTGAACATAGAGGTGCCGAATTTGAGCAAGCTACCTTCCGTAATCTGGGTGTTGAGGAGATGAAGGATCAGATGAAGGGTGTGGATTTCCTTCGTTCACTTCCTTATGTTGATTCCAACAGACTCGGTGTGCATGGATGGAGTTATGGCGGCTTTATGACCACCAGTCTTATGACTACATATCCAGATGTGTTCAAGGTCGGTGTTGCAGGTGGCCCTGTAATTGACTGGAAATACTATGAGGTGATGTATGGTGAACGCTATATGGACACACCTCAGACTAATCCGGAAGGATATAGCAATACATCGCTCTTAAACAAGGCAAAGAACCTTAAGGGCAGACTCCTTATTATATATGGTGGCAATGATCCAACATGTGTACCTCAGCATACCCTCTCTTTCCTGAGGGCTTGTATTGATGCTGAAACCTATCCAGATCTGTTTACCTACCCTGGTCAAGGCCACAATATGGTAGGTCACGACAGAATACATCTGCACAATAAGATAACTCAATACTTTGAAGACTTTCTGAAATGATCTGGGGGTATATACTTGCCTGTGTTACGGCACTGCTTCTTATCCGTCTCACTCACAAGGAGTCGGAGATGCGTAACAGCCAACTGAGCGGTTACGTTTTTGCCGTGTTGTTCCTGGCAAGTCTGTTTCTGCACACATTCGGCAAAGGTCATGTGGTCGTATTGCTTATCCTGCTATCATATTTCCCGTTGTTCTCATGTTATGAAGTGCAGAATCCAACTATCTCATCCTTCGTTTCTTTTCTTCTGGTAGGGCTTGCTGCATTGGTGATACCTGCCATAAAATGGTTGATTCCGTTCTATTGGATTGCACTCGTCTTCCTGAGAGCCTTCAGTATCAAATCGTTCGCGGCATCAATACTCGGAATAATGGTACCTTGGTTGTGGCTGGTTTCACTGAGGTCTGCAGGACTTGACTTTCCATATCTTCATCATTGTTTTTCTTTCAGAATGTCATTGGGTGGATATGGGGTGCTGACGACATATCAGTGGATTATGGCAACGGGTATATGCCTGCTGTTTCTCTACAGTTCCGGCCTGTTCAACCGAATAACTTATTTTGCCAAATCAAAGACGAGAGTCGTTTATCGTGTCATTGCAGTCTTTTGTGCAGCAACGATACTGTTCATGCTGATAAATCCAGCGGGATTCATGATATGGTATCCATTGGTGCTACTTAATGTTTCTCTCATTTTCAGTCGTTTGCTTGATAGGAAGATATGAGTGACTTCTTTATTACATATGGATATTGGGGTATGGGAATTGCGGCATTCATTGCAGGCACATTCTTTCCATTCAGCAGCGAAGCTGTAATGGCAACCTTATTGGCAACGACAGGAATGAGTCCGGTTTTGACTGTAGTCAGTGCTACTATTGGAAATGTCTTTGGCTCAATGGTCAATTATATTATCGGCCGTATGTGCAGGAAGGAGACTGTTGCCCGATTATTCAAGATAAAGGAAGAGCGAATGGATAAGGCACAGAACTATGTGATGAGATATGGTTCTTGGATGGGTCTGTTTACGTTTATTCCCATTCTGGGTACAGCCATTGCCATTGCACTTGGAGTTCTCAGAGCCAATCCTTGGCTGACATTTTTGGCCACTTTAATTGGAAAGACTGCTCGTTACATCATTATTGCCTATACAGTAGTCGCATTACAATAATAAATGAATCATCAATTACTGAATACAGAAATATATTAAATCAAAAAATATCATGTCATATCTATTCACATCAGAGTCAGTCAGTGAAGGTCATCCGGACAAGGTGGCTGACCAAATATCAGATGCAATACTTGACAATCTTCTTGCATTTGACCCAGAATCAAAAGTTGCAGTTGAGACTCTTGTAACAACAGGTTTGGTTGTTGTATCAGGCGAAGTCAAATCAAAGGCATATGTTGACGTACAGAAAGTATCAAGAGATGTAATCAAAAGAATTGGTTACACCAAGTCTGAATACCAGTTTGACGCTGAGAGTTGCGGCGTTCTTTCGTCAATCCATGAACAAAGTCCGGATATCAACCGTGGTGTTGATCGTACTGACAAGATGAATCAAGGTGCAGGCGATCAGGGAATAATGTTCGGCTACGCGACAAACGAAACCGAGAACTACATGCCTCTTTCGCTGGATCTCAGTCATCATATCCTCCGTACATTGGCAGATATCAGACGCGAAGGTAAGGAAATGACTTATTTACGCCCTGATGCAAAGAGTCAGGTAACAATTGAATATGATGATAACGGAAAGGCAAAGGCTATTGACACCATTGTAGTATCCACACAGCATGACGAGTTTATCACTGCCGGTTCAGGGAAGACTCAGTCTCAGGCAGATGCGGAGATGCTGACGAAGATAAAGGATGATGTTGTGAATATTCTTATCCCACGAGTTATCAGTGAAATTCAGGATGAGAAAATCAAAAAACTATTCTTCAATGATATCAAGTTCCTTGTCAACCCTACGGGTAAGTTTGTAATCGGAGGACCTCATGGGGACACAGGACTTACAGGACGAAAGATCATTGTCGATACATATGGTGGACGTGCTTCACATGGTGGTGGAGCTTTCTCGGGCAAGGACCCAAGTAAGGTTGACCGTTCGGCTTGCTACGCAGCTCGCCATATCGCAAAGAACATGGTTGCAGCTGGAGTTGCAGACGAGATGCTGATACAGATAAGCTATGCTATTGGTGTTGCACAGCCAGTCAGCATTTTTGTCAACACATTTGGCCATTCACGGGTTAATAAGTCTGATGCTGAAATCGCTACAATCATCAAATCACTTTTTGACCTGCGTCCGGCAGCGATTGAACGTGATCTCAAGCTTCGTACTCCGATTTATTCTGAGACGGCAGCATATGGTCATATGGGACGTACTCCTCAGATTGTTACAAAACATTTCTCAAGTCCTTATGCTTCTGGTGGGGAGAAGGATGTAAAAGTGGAATTGTTTACTTGGGAAAAACTTGATGCAATAGATGAAATAAAAGAGGCCTTCAAGTTATGACTGAACTTCTCAGACAATATAACATCGCAGACAACGATGGAGTGATTCTTCTCTCCATCGTCATGTTTGCGTTGTATGCATTTGTCTTAAACAGAAGTCGGTCATCTCTGATACATAAATGGGTGGTTTTTTTCTCCGGGAGAAATGCATCAGGAGGAGAGAATGCGAATGACACAGAGATAGATGTACAGAATAACATAATCCTGATATTGATTCTCTGTTTATCATTAGGAATGCTTTTTTTTGACAGGTTCTCAGATCATCCTGATATTGTTAATTTCAGTAAGGTCTTTGCTGTTTCGGGCATCATGCTTTTAGGGATAATCGGCAAAGCATCGGTCTATTGGATTGTCAATTGGATTTTCTCTGATTTTGACAGATGCCTGAAATGGAATACAGCATATTTTTTTATTATTTCCATCTTCTCCTTGATTGTTTTTCCATTTTCACTTGTAAAAATATTCTTCCAACTTGATTGCTCAACTATCTTTTTTGTGAGTCTTATATTGTTAGCAATTTATAAAATTCTGTTGATTTGTAAGTTAACAATTATTTTTAGACCTAAAAAATATGGTATATTGCTGATTTTTTTGTACTTTTGCACTTTGGAAATAATGCCGGCACTAATATGTTGGCATATTGTTGTGTAAACAAACTAAGCAATTTAGAAGAAATGACAGCAAAAGTATTGGTATCACAGCCGAGACCTACCATTGAGAACTCACCATATTTCACTCTTGAAAAGAAGTATGGAATTGAAATTGTTTTCAGACCATTCATCAAGGTAGAACCTATGTCTGCAAAGGATTTCCGAAAACAGAGGGTGAATATACTTGACCATACAGCTGTTGTTTTTTCATCACGTCATGCGATTGACCATTTCTTTAATCTCTGTAAAGAAATGCGTGTTGCTGTTCCTGAGACTATGAAGTATTTCTGCAAGTCTGAACAGATTGCACTATACATTCAGAAATACGTGCAGTATAGAAAGCGTAAGGTTTTCTTTCCTGCAACAGGACGCATAACCGATCTTATTCCGCTTATGGTAAAGCATAAGACGGAGAAATATTTGGTCCCTCAATCTTCGGCGCATACAGACGAGATGAGGCTTATGCTTGATAATGCCAATCTTGCCCACACAGAAGTGGTTATGTACTACACTGTAAGTAACGACTTCGCACCTGACGAACCGTTTGATTACACAATGTTGATATTCTTTAGTCCGGAAGGAATCAATTCCTTGATGAAGAATTTCCCTAAGTTTGAGCAGGGCAATATCGCAATAGCATGCTTTGGCCCAAAGACGATTGAGGCGGCAAAAACAGCAGGACTGAGGGTTGATTTGGTTACGACTCCTGAACTTCGATCTGTGCCTGACATGATTGAAGACTATATCAAGAAACATCCTGATGCTCCTACATCAAAACCAACTCCAAAGAAACGAACCTCTTGTAAGAAGAACATTGGAAAACCTGAATAGTCAGTCGTTTTCAAAATCAGAACGAATAAGCAGCAAACTTATCATCGATTCTCTGTTTGGAGGAGAAAACTCTTCAATGTCGTCTTTCCCTCTCCGTATGTTTTATGCCATATCAGATCGATCTGAAGAAGTCCCCGCTTCTGTACTTATCAGTGTTCCGAAGAAACGCTTTCATAATGCTGTCGATCGGAATCGCATGAAGCGACAGATACGTGACTCTTATCGTCGAAATAAGAAAGAATTGTGGGAAGTTGCTGTGAAGAGTTGCAAATCGGTTCGTATTGCTTTCATTTGTGTCACCGATAATCATTGTACTTCTGAGCAAATTGAGAAGAGTGTTAAGAAATTGCTCGGTAAACTTGTAGAGAGAATATGATTCGTAAATTGCTTCATTTTGTCGGCAAGATACTCTCGTGGTTGCTTCTCTTACCTATTTATTTTTACCGCAGTTGCATTTCACCCATGACTCCGCCTTCCTGTCGGTTTACTCCTACATGTTCTCAGTATGCCATAGAGGCAATACGTAAGCACGGACCATTTTATGGTCTTTTTCTAGCTATCAAACGAATTCTTCGTTGTCATCCTTGGGGAGGCAGTGGGTATGATCCCGTTCCATGAGTTGCTGAAGCGGTATCATAACAAAGTCACGTTCTTTCATCCTTGGGTGAGGAATTATCAGTTCATCTGTTTTCATCTTAAGTTCTCCGTACAGAAGGATGTCAATGTCAACAACCCTGTCATGGTATTCACCTCCAACAGTTTTTGACAGACGTCCCATTTCCCTTTCTATCTCCTGAGTTTTGTGTAGGAGGTCTATTGGAGATAAATCAGTATCAACACGGATTACTGCGTTAATGTAGAGATTCTTGCTTTCATATCCCCATGGCTCTGTTTCAATGAAATCGGACTGATCCGCCACGGGACCAATCCGATTGTTTATTGTCTGTATGGCATTAGTCAGGTTTTTATATCTTTCACCTATGTTGCTGCCAAGTCCTAGAAAAACTGTAATCATCAAATAATCAACAAAGCATCGCCAAAAGTACCGAATTTGTAGTCGTTTTTGAGTGCTTCCTCGTATGCATTCATTACTTCGTCATGTCCACCGAAAGCACATTGCATCATTAGCATTACGGAAAGCGGATGCTGGAAGTTTGAGACAAAGGCATTGGCTACTGAGAACTCGTATGGAGGGAATATAAACTTGTTAGTCCATCCGTCAAACTCCTTCAGTACACCTCCAGGACCGGCAGCTGTCTCAACTGCTTTCATGGTGGTTATTCCAACAGCACATACTCTGTGTCCATTTGCATTTGACTCATTTACATAATCACATGCTTGTTTTGTCACGAACATCTGTTCGCTTTCAGACTTATGTTTTGTCAGATCTTCCACATCGATTTCCCTAAAGCCCCCAAGACCGATATGGAGAGTGATAAATGCACAGTTGACACCTTTTATTTCCAAACGTTTCATCAACTCTCTTGAGAAATGCAATCCACTTACCGGAGCCGTTACAGCACCTTCTTTTGTTGCGTATATTGTCTGGAAATTCTCGATGTCATCTTTCTCTGCCTGGCGGAATTTCCTCACATCATCTGGCAGTGGAGCTTCACCTATTGCGTAGAGGCTTTCCTTGAATTCATCATGATGTCCATCGAAGAGGAACCTCAATGTTCTGCCTCTTGAAGTGGTGTTGTCAATTACTTCAGCCACCATTGAGTTGTCTTCGCCGAAATATAACTTGTTTCCGATACGTATCTTGCGTGCAGGATCGACCAATACATCCCAAAGACGTAATTCAGGACTGAGTTCCCTGAGCAGGAAGACCTCTATCCTCGCGCCTGTCTTCTCCTTATTGCCATACAGACGGGCAGGGAAGACTTGTGAATCGTTGAACACAAAAGTATCCCCGTCATCGAAATAGTCAATGATATCCTTGAACAATCTGTGTTCAATCCTACCGTCTTCTTTATGTAATACCATCAACTTTGCCTCGTCTCTATGATAAGGAGGGTAAAGTCCTATTTTTTCATCGGGCAATTTAAATTTAAATTGGCTTAGTTTCATAAAATATTATATTATTTATTCAAATTCAACATTGTGGCAGAACTGTCTCCAGCCATTCCACGAAATGCTCAGGATTGATACAGTTCTCAACTTTGTATTCACCGATTCTCGTTCTTTTGAGTCCGGTCAGATAGGCACCTGTATTCAGTGCTTCACCGAGGTCGCGTGCAAGTGAACGGATATAAGTACCTTTGCTGCAAACCACTCTTATCACCATTTCTGAGTTCGGAGTATATGAAAGTAACTCAATTTCATCAATAGTAACTTTCTTTGCCTCAATTGTCACCTCTTCACCCTTCCTGGCCAGTTTGTATGCACGTTTGCCGTTGATCTTCACTGCCGAGAACATTGGTGGAACTTGTTCTATCTCACCTTTGAAATCCTGTAGTCTTTCCTCTACCAGTTCTTTTGACAGATGGTCCGTTGGATATTGCATATCTTCTTCCTTCTCCATGTCAAACGAAGGTGTTGTGGCACCGAGCTTAATTGTAGCCACATATTCTTTTGTATGCATCTGTAACTCCTCTATCCTTTTTGTTGCCTTGCCTGTACATACAATGAGTACACCAGTAGCCAATGGATCGAGAGTCCCTGCATGACCTACTTTTATTTTCGTAATACCACACCGGCGTTTCAGCCACCACCTTATTCTGCCGACAACCTGAAAGGAAGTCCAGCCGTAGGGCTTGTCGAACGCAAGTATCTCCCCTTCCTCAAAATTCAACATAGCTGCCAGATAATTGTTCCTAAACCGACTATTGCACAGTATATTGCAAAATAAATCATCTTACCCTTCTTCACGAGGTCAATCATCCATTTGCATGCTATACATCCCACAGCAAAAGCAGCGAGAAACCCAACAAGCAATGCGGTAGCCGATATCCCGGCCATAGCCTCATTTATGCCAATTTCCATGATGTCTTTTACGTTGAGCAGTGCCTCACCGAGAATAGGTGGGATGACCATGAGAAACGAAAACTGCGCCAGTTTTTCCTTTTTGTCTCCAAGTATGAGTCCCATGCCGATTGTTGAACCGGAACGTGAAAGTCCTGGCAGCACAGCTATAGCCTGTGCGATACCTATTATGAAAGCGTCCCAAGGTGTGATGTGCTCCTTGATTCTTGGTTTTGCAAAATAGGAGAACGAGAGCAATGCTGCCGTAACGAGCAGGCAGATGCCTACTACCATGAGGCTGTCAAACTGCTCCTCGACGAAATCCTTAAAGCAAAAGCCTACAATAGCAACCGGAATCATGGAAATCAATATATTCAGAATATAATTCTGTTCCATGTTCCAACTCCTGATGCCTACTGGACTGAGTGTTTCTGGAGTCGGACGGCTGAACAAACCTTTAAGCAAACTGATGATTTCCTTTCCAAGTATTACCAATGTACTTAGAACTGTTGCAACATGTACTGCAACTGTGAAGACCATGACTTTCTCAGGATCTTCAATTCCTAAAAGTTCACCTGCGATAGCCAAATGTCCGCTGCTGCTTACAGGCAGATATTCCGTAAGACCTTGGAATATTCCCATAAGCAATGCTTGTAACCAATCCATTATTTCTTCTTTGGAATAAGAATGCCAACAATTATTGTCACGAAACCGGCAAGGCAAACCATAGGAGCTACGCCGATTCTTGTTTCACTGAATATATCAGGATTGAACGCCTCTTCGGTAGTGCTGCCACCAGCCATTAAGAAAAAACCTACCAGGATGGTTACGAATCCCAGTATCATTACAATGTAATTCAATTTACCAAATGCCATATTGTATTGTTTTTATTATAGGTGGGTTCTATAAATTCATTTCTTGCAATTTTGAGGTTTGTTTTGAGCAGATTGCTGCGCGGAAGGAGAGCCTTCAGCTATAAAACACGGACTTTGATTGACAAAGTCAGCGATGTGGTCATCGTGACCGACTGACAAACAGCAAGATGCCGAAACAAAGCCAAAAGTGCTGAAAAGAACCATATTACCCATATTAATTAAATTATAACTTGTTTGGTGAATTTATAGAACCCACCTATATTCTGTATAATGTGTTACTGCTCATTCTAAGGTATTTCCACAGAGAGAAATAAGTACATAGTATCGTGATTAGTAATCCGAAGACAACAATCGACGAACCGGTGATTATGAGTACTTTCAAGTCAATAACGGTACAAACCGTAGGTTCAAATTCCATCAGCCACTTTATTCCCACCCACATCAATGCATCGGCAAAGAGTGCAGAACAGATACCAAGTATCAGGGCTCTCTGCATGAATGGTTTGCGGATAAAGTGCCAGCTGGCACCCACCAGCTTCATGGTATTTATCCTGAACCTGCTTGAGAATATTGACAATTTCACCGTGTTGTTGATCAGTGCAAATGAAATGTATGTGAACAGAGTAGCGATAATCAGCATAATGATACTGATCTTTTTGATATTTGAATTCACAGCATCTATCAGTTCCTTCTGATATTCCACTCCCATTACGTTGTCCACCGACTTAATATCCTTCTCAATCATCGCCAGACTGTCGTTGTTTGCATATTCGGCAGTTACGTTGATCTCAAATGATGCGATGAATGGATTGTATCCCAAGAACTCTTTTGGATCAATCCCCATCTCCTCTATCTGCTCCTTTGCTGCTTGTTCTTTTGATACATATTCCAGCGCTTTCACATACGGTTTGGAATTCAGGAACTTCTGCATCCTCATGATGTCGCCCGAAGATGCGTCATCAGCCAATAGGACCTCGATGTTGATGTTCTCTCTGACATAGGCGGATAGGTTATTTGCCGTCAGCATGAACAGCACTACAGAGCCCAAAAGTATGAGCACCATTGCAGTACTTAACAAAGCAGTTATGAATTGAGTTCTGAAAAACCAAAGATTACTACGTTTCTTTCCCATATCGCCAAATCATATGCACATTCCACCAATTTCTTGCAAAGTTACGGCAAATTAGGTAAAAAACCAAATTTATTTCGATTTTTACTATGTAAATACGTCAAAAAAGCCTACTAATCTGAAAAATCCAGTTTCGGTTATGGTTTTGAGGGAACAATCGCATAGCCAGTGCTGCGAGAGCAGTTTATGAGTCACACGAGAAAACATAATGAGTCTAACGAGAGCAGACTAAAGGTGAGGTGTCGTCTGACTGGATTTGCCGTTGCGGAAGACTGAGGGTGCATTGTCGGAAGATTGATTGTGGTATATTACTGTGGCGAAAAGGACTGAATTCCAAGTAAGGAATCCAGACTCAATTACAGTTGGCCTCAAGAATGTTTAGCTATCAGCTATAAAAATAAATAGATAATTATTTTGTAATTCTATCAGTTTGCAGTAACTTTGCATTGAATATGGATTTCAGAACGAAAGTTGACATAGGTAAAACCGATGTGATGATGGGTCATGATGATGACTTTTTGCTGCTCGGGAGTTGTTTCTCTGACAATATCGGGGACAAACTCTCGTGTGGTGGATTCCGCGTTACGGTAAATCCTCTCGGAACTCTGTACAATCCGGCATCGATTGCGTCGGCTGTCTCGGAACTTCTTAAATCCAAGAAGGAACGCAATCCTGTATTCTTTGATTGGCTTCACTCAAAAGCTGACAGGAATGCAGTGCTGACGAGGAACTATGATTATGTTATCGTGACGTTCGGCACTTCCTGGATCTACCGTCTAAAGGAAAACAATATGATTGTCGCGAACTGCAGGAAACAGCCCGACTCGTTGTTCCGTAGGGAAAGACTCTCAAAAGATGAGATAGTGGATACATGGTCAACGATAATCAATGACTGGCAGGCAGAGAACGACAGAACCAACTTCGTGTTTACGGTAAGTCCTATCCGTCACAAAAAAGATGGTTTTCACGAGAATCAGTTGAGCAAGGCAACATTGTTGCTTGCCGTCGATGAACTGATCAGTACGTTCCCAGACAGATGCATCTACTTCCCTGCCTATGAGATAATGATGGATGAGTTGCGCGACTATCGGTTCTATGCCGAGGATATGATTCATCCGTCAAGTGTGGCAGTGGATTATATATGGGAGAGGTTCCAGGATACTTTCTTCTCACCTCAGACACGTCAGAAAAACATAGAATCAGAAAAACAAAAAAAGAGGGAAAACCATATCCCCATAAACCAATGATCTATAAACTCTATTATGTACAAAATAAATGATATCACACGGATAATCCATGCTGAGCGCAGAGGTTGTGAAGATGCTGTAATCAACTGGTTGCTGATAGATAGCCGTTCATTGTGTTTCCCGGAAGAAACTCTGTTCTTCGCACTGAAAACGCAGAAGAACGATGGCCACAAATATATTGATGAATTGTATCGTCGTGGTGTAAGGAACTTCGTAGTCAGCGAGATTCCGTTTGAGATGGAGAGTTACAAACTCTGCAACTTTCTCGTAGTCAACGACACGCTTGAGGCCTTACAGACCTTGGCGGCTCATAACCGTCAGCAATACGACATTCCAGTGATTTCGATTACAGGCAGCAACGGAAAGACCACCGTGAAGGAGTGGCTCTATCAGTTGCTCTCACCTGACTTCAACGTCTGCCGTTCTCCTCGGAGCTACAACTCACAGTACGGAGTGCCGCTTTCTCTCTGGTTGATTGAAGGTCATCATGATTTGGCTATCATTGAAGCAGGAATATCTCATGTAGGTGAGATGGAGAAACTCGAACGGATCATCCGTCCTACGATAGGTGTGTTTACGAATATCGGTCAGGCTCATCAGGAGAACTTCGGTTCAATCGAGGAGAAGAGGAATGAGAAGATGAAACTCTTCAGAAACTGCGAAAAGGTTGTTCTGCCTGAATGTCTGGAGCTTATCTCATCCGAAAAGACCGACACAAAGGCCGAAATCCGATGCAAGGACGTTGAGGGTAACATATATGAATATACTATCCCGTTCATAGATGATGCTTCAATTGAAAACTCACTGACCTGTCTGGCAACCTGCTTGGCACTCCAATCCTATCTCCCATCATTATCCCTCTCGTCTCTCATCTCTCGTCTCTCGTCTCTTGAACCAGTAGCCATGCGTCTGGAGGTCAAGGACGGAAAAAACGGATGCACGCTCATCAACGATACATACAATTCCGACATTCACTCCCTCGATATTGCTCTTGACTTCATGAGTCGTAGGCCTGACACTAAAGAACAGATAAGGACTCTTATCCTCAGTGATATACTTCAGAGCGGTGAGTCTCCACGCACAATCTATAAGAGAGTGGCTGAGATGGTTGAAAGTAGAGGCATCAACAAGTTCATCGGAGTTGGTGAGGAAATCAGTTCATGTGCCGACTACTTCTACATGGAGAGTCATTTCTTCCACGACACTAAGGAACTTATTGAAAGTGAACTGTTCAATAATCTCAAGAATGAATTCATACTGATAAAAGGTGCTCGTCAGTTCCAGTTCGACAGACTTTCAGAACTCCTTACCCTCAAGGTCCATCAGACGATACTCGAAGTCAACCTCAATGCTTTGGCTGACAATGTAAGCTATTACCGCTCATTCATGCAACCTGACACAAAGATGGTCTGTATGGTCAAGGCATCGGCTTACGGAGTAGGTGCACTTGAGACTGGCAAGACACTTCAGGATCGTGGAGTGGATTATCTTGCGGTGGCAGTGGCCGACGAAGGCATGGAACTCCGTAAGGCTGGCATCACGGCCAATATCATGGTGATGAACCCAGAGATGACTTCGTTCAAGATGCTGTTCGACTATAGCCTTGAACCTGAAGTCTATGAATTCCATCTGCTTGAGTCACTTATCTCTGCGGCAGAGAAGGAAGGAATTACGAATTTCCCTATACATATCAAGATTGATACAGGCATGCATCGACTGGGGTTCGACCCGGAAACCGACATCGATCGGCTGATAAGTCGCCTGAAGAAACAGAACGCATTGGTTCCTTGCTCGGTATTCAGTCATTTCGTTGGTAGCGACAGCGATGATTTCGACGAGTTCTCACGCCATCAGTTCGCCCTCTTCAATTCTGCAAGCAATAAACTCCAGGAGGTATACAGCCACAAGATTTTGCGCCATATTTGCAATTCGGCTGGTATTGAACATTTTCCTCGCTATCATTTGGACATGGTTCGTCTGGGACTGGGTCTCTATGGTATCAATCCACGCAACAACGAGATAATAAATAATGTAGCTACTCTGAAGACTACCATTCTCCAAATCCGTGATGTTCCGGCTGATGAAAGTATCGGCTACAGTCGCAGGACATTCCTGAAGAGGGATTCCCGTATTGCAGCCATACCTATCGGCTATGCCGATGGTCTGAACAGGAAGTTAGGCAATAGGAACGGCTATTGTCTGGTAGGTGGTCAGAAGGCAGAATATGTAGGAAATATCTGTATGGATGTCTGCATGATAGATGTCACTGACATTGACTGCAAGGAGGGTGATCAGGTCATCATCTTCGGCAACGAACTCCCTGTCACCGTGCTGAGCGACAAACTCGGTACAATCCCATACGAAGTTCTCACAGGCATATCCACAAGAGTTCAGAGGGTGTATGTACAGGAGTAAAAAACTTTGTTTCGTGAAAAAAAACTCCTGACTCATATCTCTTAACTCCTAACTTTTTTGTAACTTTGCAAACAAGTATATAAATTTAATTCTATATAATTACTCAAAACTTTAAAAAACATGTGGTTATTTAACTCATCAGTAGGAAGGAAAGTGGTTATGTCCGTAACAGGTATATGCCTTATTCTTTTCCTCACATTCCACGGATGTATGAATGTTGCTGCTATCTTCAGCAAAGAGGCTTACAACACCATCTGTGAACTTTTGGGTGCCAACTGGTATGCACTGGTGGCTACACTCGGTCTTGCAGCACTCGCTGTACTTCACTTCGTGTATGCATTCATCCTGACGCTCCAGAACAAGAAGGCACGTGGTAACAATCGCTATGCTGTCACAAGCAAGCCTGAAAAGGTGGAATGGGCTTCCCAGAACATGTTCGTTCTCGGACTTATCGTAGTCATCGGTCTCATCCTTCACCTCAAGGACTTCTGGTACAACATGATGTTTGCTGAGATCATCGGCCAGCCTTACATGGGTGGTCATGCACCTACTGACGGATATGCTTATATCCAGGACATCTTCGGCAATCCTGTATTCACAGGACTTTACATCGTATGGTTCCTTGCAATCTGGTTCCATCTCACACATGGTTTCTGGAGTGCAATCCAGACTCTCGGCTGGAATGGCCACATCTGGTTCAACCGCTGGAGAATCATCGGTATCGTATACGTTACCCTTATCATGCTTCTCTTCGTGGGAGTTGCTCTCTTCTTCTATCTTCAGAGTCTTGGTTGCTGTTGCATGGGTTAGTTGGTTAAAGCAAACGACAAGCAGCATACAGCCAAAGTAATTAATAAATCTTTTAACAGAAATAAATCTATGTCACAGATAAATTCAAGAATTCCAGAAGGACCAGTTGCTGAGAAATGGGGCAATTACAAGGCTCATCAGCGTTTGGTCAATCCAAAGAACAAACTGAAACTTGACGTCATAGTAGTGGGAACAGGTCTTGCTGGTGCCAGTGCAGCTGCAAGTCTCGGTGAGATGGGATTCAACGTGCTGAACTTCTGTATTCAGGACTCTCCACGCCGTGCTCACTCTATCGCTGCACAGG
>DCGE01000140.1 GCA_002314525.1 Prevotellaceae bacterium UBA1786
GTTCACGGAAATGCACATGATCATCTATAACACCCGGAATCAGGAATAATCCTTCAGCATCGACAATGATGTCATCTTCGTCAGGCTGTATGGCCAGGCGCCCTTTACCGACTTTAGTGAAAAAGCCGGCCTCACATATCACAAAACCTTTGAAACTCTCGCCTTCGTTAACTATTGTTGCGTTCTTTATTATTGTCTTCATATTCCCAATCTGAGTCTGATAACACCCCAGAGTGCTTCACTGAATATTCCACCGCTCATTTTTGACGTTCCCTCCACTCTGTTGACGAAGACCACTGGCACCTCCTTGATTCTGAAACCAAGTTTATAGGCCGTGTATTTCATTTCAATCTGGAAGGCATAGCCCTTGAACCTTATTGCATCCAGATTGATGGCTTCAAGGACATTTCTCCGATAGCATACAAATCCGGCTGTAGTATCATTGATTTTTACACCTGTGACAAATCTGACGTATTTCGATGCAAAATATGACATAAGCACCCTGCTCATAGGCCAGTTCACTACGTTGACGCCAGTAATGTATCTTGAACCTATTGCAAGATCGTTGCCGTTATCGTGGCAGGCAGCATAGAGTCGTGGCAGGTCATCAGGGTTATGGGAGAAGTCTGCATCCATCTCGAAGACGTATTCGTAGCTGTGCTCCAGGCACCATTTGAATCCGGTTATGTATGCAGTACCCAATCCGAGTTTGCCAGATCGCTCGATAATGAACAATCTATTGCTGAACTCATCAGCCATCAGACCCTTTACGATATTTGCTGTACCGTCAGGACTGCCATCCTCAATCACAAGAATGTGGAATTCCTTCTCCAGAGCAAATACCGCTCTTATTATCTTCTCTATGTTCTCCTTCTCGTTGTAGGTAGGGATGATAACGATACTATCAGTCATATAAACTAAGTTTAGTTGCAAATTTAATGCAAAAAGAGCGAATTACAAAATAATTCACCCTTTTTTTCGTTGCAAAGCAACGTATACATGAAATTTCTTCTAAAATAGCACTTCTATATCATCATATTCTGCCTTTTCGCCACTTGCAAGACTGACACCGTCAAGACGAAGAAGACTGGTCTTGACGTTGTTGATTCTTACAGTCTGCCAGATTGGGTTGTTGACGATATTTGAAAACTCACCTTCACTGACTTTCTGCCATTGTCCGCCTGTCATCGCCCAAAGCGAATATGATGTAATGATTCCTTTTGCTCCATGTTGCTGAGGAGGCAGATAGCGTAATCCTTTCACCGATTTCTCTCCTTCAAGATCAATCATTATCGAACGCGATGGAACATCGTTGCTCCCCACCATGAAGACATTGTATCGGGTCGAGAATTTCTCACCCGGTGCACTCTTCGTGCTATTGAGATCAGGTGCATTATACACACCTATTTCTTTGATTATCGGTTCGTCTTTGCTTTCCAGAACAGTAAAGCGCAGTTTGGTTGCCGTAATTTTGTTGAAACAGATGATTCTCTTCCGTCCTATCGTTGTGAGTCCGTCACCCTTCTGTACAAGATTGTCCTTTAATGGCACCCATTTGCCATAAAGCAATGCTTCCACTGAAAATCTCTTTACCCTCTGTCCTTTGCTGATATCTTCACAAACCATGAATCTATTACATATTGTTGGTTCTTTGAAATCGATAACAGTCTGATATTGTGGCGTCTTAGTTGTTGTTTTTTTGGCTCTTTTTGCAATATTCTTTTTGAATACTTTGTCAATCATCGACTTGAATGCAACACCTCGTGCGCTGTCAATCGGACTGATCAGCCCATCACGATTGATAGGGAAATTTAGGAGCAGTGTACTATTTCGTCCTACTGACTTGTAGTAAGTATCCATCAACTTCTCCAGGCTCTTTACCTTTCCGTCTTCCGATTCATGATAGAACCATCCTGGACGTATGCTTGTGTTGGTTTCGCCCGGACACCATACATCACCATCTTCCATACCGTAGTGCAGTACTGGAAATGAACAGTCAATATCACTTTTCATCGTACTCCAGTTCGTTTCACCTATATATCCAGCCTCTGTTCCTACCCATCTGAGGTCGCCCCTTCGGTCGGCACCGTCATTCCAAATCACGCAGTGAGGCTGCAGTTCCCTGATCATCTTGTAGGTCTCGCCCCACTGGTAATATGTCAGTCGGTCAATCCTCCTTGTCTCGTTTGCACCGCCATACCATCCGTTGCCCCCATTGGCACCGTCAAACCACACTTCAAACACATCACCATAATTTGTAAGCAACTCCCTCAGCTGATTGCGGAAATAAGTTACGTAGGCCTCACGACCATATTCAGGATGATTTCTGTCCCAAGGCGACAGATATACTGCAAATCTCAGCCCATATTCCTTACAGGCATCAGCCAGTTCACGAACGACATCACCTTCTCCGTTCTTCCATGGCGAAGACTTCACACTGAAATCCGTGTAAGCCGAAGGCCACATGCAGAATCCGCAATGATGTTTGGCTGTGAATATGATGCCCTTCATTCCGGCAGCTTTGCAAGTCCTCACCCATTGTCGGGTATCAAGATGTGCAGGATTAAAAATCTTTGGGTCCTCGTTACCGTAGCCCCATTCCTGATCTGTGTATGTATTGAGCGAATAGTGCAGGAAGGCATACATCTCCATGTCCTGCAACTTAATCTGATCCTTTGTAGGTACTGGTCCACATGCTTTCTGTGCTGTTGCAGTAAGAGTAAGAAAACATGTACATAAAGAGACGAACAGTCGTAATTTCATAGCTGACGATGATACTTGTTAAAACTTCAATTCCTTATTCAGAAATTCTTACAGCAGTACCACTGCAGGCTACCATAATCATACTGTTCTGCTCGCCAACGGTCTCGTAATCAAGGTCAATGGCAACAATGGCATTTGCTCCCATCCTTGATGCCCTCTCTTCCATTTCCCGCAAGGCATGTTCCTTAGCTTCGATAAGAGTCCTCTCATAGCTACCGGCTCTGCCGCCGAAGAAATCATGAATACTTGCTGCAATATCCTTCAGGAAATTTGCACCGATAATAACTTCACCAGTCACAATACCAAAGTATTGTTCAATTTTGTGGCCTTCAACGGTCTGGGTAGTTGTAAGTAACATATTTGAATAAGTTTTAATTAGTTCCAAGTGCAAATATACAACAAAATCCCATATCCTCCAAAAGTTTTTAGTTTGGATACTTTTGTTCTGACAACTACTTAATAGAGGGAAACTACATGTTGTATGTAGTCTTTCATTTCTTCCCATGTATCTTGTATATACATTGTTGGCATCATTTGTTCATCTGCATCTGTGAAGTATGATAGGCTTAACAATGCACGGAATTCTGAATACTCAGGATACTTCTGCTTGTAGAATTGCATGAGTTCTTGGAGTGAGTAGTGTTGAAGCAGCACATAGATATCGATAAAGTCTTTTTTCTTTCCACGTCCTTCGATTGCGTTTATTTTCATTGCGGCAATATCTTTGGGACTTGCCAATCTCAGACCGTTTTCAATCACAGGCTCGTCAATCCAATCGTAACTATAGTTTACAATGTCAATCTTAACTCCGTCTATGACATACATTTTGATGTTCGGCGTCCTTTTGATGACTTGCAATGTTCCAACGGATTTCAGGGCCGATTCTATCATATTGTCATCAAATGGAACTGAACCAAAGAAATCCAGGTCAACAGAATTCCGATGACCATATTGTAGGGCAAGAGAAGTCCCTCCAACGAGACGCGTATCACTTGCAATTGAAAGATTGCTGATAGCCCTTAGGAGTTCCAAAGTGTGTGGTTCGACTGTGCGAAGTGATAGCATCTGTAATCTTCTTTGTTCGTTTGTGAAATAAGGCAGATGTACGAAAGTGCACAAGGGTCCATAGTGCGGAGAGTCATACAAACTTCAGAGATTTTCCTTATCCCATAATAATCTTTGATGATCCTCCAATCATTCATGGAACCACATTCAAGTACACGGCTGATAATCTGCGCCGGACATTTTTCCATATCCAACTCAGCAGGATCGATATCCCAAAATAAGTATTTCGAAAATCCTTCAGGCATAATCAGTCATATTCTGTTCCCCGATGCAAAGTTACAACAAAATCCCTTATCCTCCAAAAGTTTTTCACACCCCCACCAGACAGAACCAGCTGCCGATGCGCTGAGGGCGCATGGCAGCTGGGAGAAAGTGAGTTGCTACTTAATAATGGTATTTCAAAGCTAATACGAATAAATAGACCTTGCCTTCACTGACAGAATAAATCATGCGATGCTCATCGGTTATTCGTCTTGACCATTTGCCCTGAAGTTTCCCTTTTAATGGCTCTGGTTTTCCAATGCCGTGGAATGGGTGCTCCAATGTGTCACGGATGAGTTTCTCAATTCTCTTCTGTATTTTCGTGTTTCCAGTTTTTTTCCAGAATTCAAGATCTTCCTTTGCTCTATCCAACAGAACTAATTCCATAGTGCATCAACAGATGTGGTTGTGAAATCACCAGACTCAATTTGCCTGTCTCCTTCAGCAATGATATCAATCATTTCCTGAGATTCCATGATGTATTCAGTGTCGCTTTTCTTTCGCTTCGAAGATGCCTCCTCATTTGCTGATTCAAGAAGACGCTTTGCAAGCCATTGCTTGTTTCTTTTTGATAGAGACATGGTCTGTATAAACTGCCATAATCCTTCAATCTGTAATGTACTCATGGTTTTCTTATTTGCAAATTTTTTGCAAATATACAACAAAATCCCATATCCTCCAAAAGTTTTTACAGCCCCACCAGACAAACCCAGCTGCCGATGCTTGTTGTTGCATGGCAGCTGGCTTCTGTTTTCCACACCCCTCCCCTCGGGGATGCCGGGAGGGGGCTTTCTGCTCGGGGAGGCCGGGAGGGGACTTTACCAAAGGTTACCGAATTCGGTCTCGACTCCCTTGACATCGTTTTCCTGTTCACCTCCAGGCTTGATGTTGGAGGTTTCAAGAATCTGACTTGTGAGTTCAAGTTTGTCAATGTTCACCATTGGCTTTGAATAGTTCCTTTTCATATATATTCTGTTTTTAACTGTTTCAGTTACTTGACATAGTATTTCTTTCCGTTCTTGATATACACACCATGCTTAGGATTGCTGACTGCACGGCCGGAGAGGTCATAGATGTTGTTATCGGATTCAGTGCTTGTCTGGAGCGCATCTATGCTGGTTGCATCGTCATCGCCAAGTACCTTGAGCTTGATGCTTGATGGAGTGTCGGTACCGTACATGTTGTCCTCACGGTTGGTGAGCTTGATGTAGAA
>DCGE01000042.1:0-1948 GCA_002314525.1 Prevotellaceae bacterium UBA1786
CTCATTCATTCAAGTTGAAGGCAGCGAAGGAATACGGACTCAAATACATGCCGTATGCATTCTTCGAGGACAAACCATACAATAAGAACAAAACCTTACAGATAAGGAACGGAGGTAACGATAACGGCTGCAGGATTATCGACCCGAGCATATCCGAGATTGTATCGAGATCGGGGATTGATGTGGATTGTCAGGAATACAAGCCAGTGTTTGTCTATATAAACGGAAAGATGTACAACGTACTGAACATGCGTGAGCCGAACAACAAGCACTTCGCATATGCCAACAGGGGACTGAATGACGAGGAGATGGATCAATTCGAGTACAGTCCGGACTCTGCATATGTACAGATGGCAGGAACAAGGGATGCCTTCGAATACTGGTATGAACTATCGGCAGATGCATACGATCCAGATACGTACGAAGAAATAAAGCAGCTCGTTGATATTGATGAATTCATCAACTACATGGCTATAGAGATGTACATCGGAAGCAACGACTGGATAAACAACTCAAACAACCTCAAGGCCTATAGAGCACTGGACGGGAAGTTCAGATTCGTGATGTTCGATACTGATGCATGTTGTTCGGTAGGCAATCAGTTCACGTCTGTAGAACAGACCAACTGGCAGACACTCGACTACATATACGACATCGGTGGAAGCCTGTACAAGGAGATAGAGGTAACGACAATATGGTTGAACATGCTGCAGAATGAAGAATTCTGCAAGCAGTTCATCGATGCATTCTGTCTGGTTTCAGGATCGGTGTTTAATCCGACGCGATGCAAGGCAATCATAAATGAGATAGCTAACCATGCCAACGATCTGATGAAACAAGTGGGAGGAAGTCCGTGGAACAGTGCTAACAACTTGATCAATAGCCTATCCTCATCACGCCAGACATCACAGATAAACAACATGAGCAGCTACAATCGGTTGCGCCAGTACACACAGAACAAGATTACCGCAAGCCTCTCTACGGAGAACGAAGAAGGCAGACTGTTGCTGAACGGACAACCGATACCGACCAACAAGTTCTCAGGGACACTCTTCCTTCCTATAAAGGTCAAGGCAGAAGTACCAGCCGGATACAAGTTCGCAGGTTGGAGAGGGGCAACCAAGAAGACAGAAAAAGAGGTTTTCGGAATTGTCTCTTCATGGAAATATTATGACAAGGGAAGTCTTGACGGAGAGGAATGGTACAAGCCGTCATACAAGGAGAATTGGAAAGAAGGTAAGGCACCGTTAGGCTATGCTACAGGCTCTACATGGCCTGAATACAACACACAGCTTGACTGGGGAACAGATGCAAACAACAAACGGCCGACCTACTATTTCAGAAAGCAGTTCAATCTAGCAGCCAAACCTAGTGCCGATGATTCATTTACTTTGAGTTTCAGCATTGACGATGGATGTATTATTTATGTAAATGGTGTGGAAGCCGGAAGATTCAACATGCCGAGCGGAGATGTCAGCTACAGCACCTACTCCAGCACATACGGAGACCAGTTCTCATACCCACAGACAATGAGCATCTCACCTACCCTATTCGTAAAGGGAACAAACACCATCGCTGTCGAGGTTCACAACAACGACAACAAATCATCTGACATCCATTGGGAAGCCACGCTCTATTCCTCTGTGACAGAAGATTCCGGGGCTGGTGAATTCATAAGTACAGATCAGGAACTCGAACTCACCAGCGATGCAAGTCTCGTTGCCGTGTTCAGGGAAATGACGGAAGAAGAGATTCTGGCTGAGAATTCCGTACCAATACGTATCAACGAAGTCAGTGCCAGCAATTCTATATATGTCAATGAGTACTTCGACAAGGAGGACTGGGTTGAACTCTACAACACAACAGACCAGCCTATTGACCTTGCAGGTATGTACTTATCCGATAATATTAATAAGCCTCAGAAATACCAATTCCCAAGTTCCTCAAT
>DCGE01000042.1:1970-3696 GCA_002314525.1 Prevotellaceae bacterium UBA1786
ACACTAATCGAGCCATTCGGATTCCGCATAGTATGGTGCGACAAGAAAGAGGCACAGAATCAATTGCATGCAGGTTTCAAGCTCTCAAACAGTCAAGGCAGTTATGTACTACTCACATCGTCCGACCAGAGTTGGGCCGATACACTTCAGTATGATGCTCATAATGGTGACAAGACATTCGGACGTTATCCCGACGGAAGCAGCCGGGTATTTGCACTCAACCATCCAACAATAGGAAAGAGCAATACAATCACCTCATACGACACACTCCACATCGAAAAACGTCCGGATCCTACATCTATCGACTTCGCACAGACATCGCGTGAAGGTGGTATGAGCATCATATACTCAGGAGGATATCTTCTGATTAAAAACGAAAAAGGACAGACAATTAGTCTAAATATTTACAGCACATCAGGTCAGACTGTCGTTTCCGAAAGACTTCAACTTCACTCTGGCTATGCTTCGTGGAAAGTTGATAGTCTTCCAAAGGGTGTTTATGTCGCTGCGGCTAAGAATAATGACGAAGAAAAAGTTTTCATCAAGTTTATAATAAAATAGTTCTTAGATTTAAGTGCTCAATGTATTTAGACTATTTAAGGGAGAGGGTATAGCAGTTGGTTTCCTTGATCTTGAAACCCATAGATTGGTATAGGGCATTGGCTGCAATGCGACATGGCCTTGATGTAAGATGAAGACTGATAGGACTTAGTTTACCTGCTTCTGAAATAATATGTCTGATGAGTAGCCTTCCAAAACCACGACCACGGAATTCCTCTGAGACGACCACATCCTCAATGAAGGCTTTCGTGCCCAACGGGGAATAAGTAATACATAATGTCGCACACCCGATAATCTGTTCTCCGTCAAGAATGACATAGAGACGAGAATTCTCGGAATTGAGGACATCAATTATTTGGTCTTTACAGAGACTAGCTTGTTCAGACAACTGAGTCATTAAGTTGCTAAGTTGTCTGAACTGCTCTTGTGTATAAGAATTCAGTTCCTTGACTTCCATGTTATGTTTATGCATCAAAGAACTGAAGACCTGCTGCATCTTTCGGACGTTCAACACCTGGATAGGTGCAACAGAATTCATTTTGAAGACGTGTGATATAACGACGAGCTTCCAACTTAGCCATTGGAAGATCGTGCATAAGATAGTTACCGCATGTGGCAGGAGTGGTACCGGGCACTTCGGAGTCGTAGTCAGCAACATACTGGAAAGCATCAATCATCAAATCACGAATAACGTCACAAGAATACTGTCCTTTCATAATCAGATAGTTACCTGTCAGACACCCCATCGGTCCCCAATATATCACATTATCTTTCCATTCAGGATTGTTACGAAGATATGTAGCAACAAGATGTTCGNNATCGTATGAATGGCTGCATTATTGACTGCAGGCTCTTGATTAGGGGCTGTCATGCGGATATCATATGTTGTTATCGGCGTTTCTCCGCAGTAGTCAGTACGCGAAATATAGATACCTGGTCTGAGGTTGGTATGATCAACAGAAAAGCTTGGTATTAAGTCCATATTTTTGGAATATAGGAATATATGAATAAAAAAAACTAGAATAGCTAGAATAACTAGAATTGCCAGGAAACCCAGAAAGGCTAGACCATCTTACAAAACCAAAAACGGAGGTTATACACCTCCGTTTTTAAATATATGATTATCCGAAGTTATCGAAACTAATCATGTCGTCTTCAACTCCAA
>DCGE01000042.1:3770-3935 GCA_002314525.1 Prevotellaceae bacterium UBA1786
AGAGGTAGTACTCAACATCTTCTGGTGACTCATGTTGTTTGAGATAAGTATCACCAAGAACATTAGCGATAAATCCTGCAGTGTACTTAACTCCGAGAGAATCAGCTTTAGGATCCTGACGGTCAAGACCGAGATGGAAGTGGAAGTTAGGATATTCCTTTTCAA
>DCGE01000042.1:4068-4231 GCA_002314525.1 Prevotellaceae bacterium UBA1786
GGAGCCATACCGGCACCACCACCAATCCATATCATCTCGCGCTTTGAGTCGAAATGAGGATGGAAGTCTCCGTAAGGACCGCTCATGATACACTTGTCACCCGGTTTGAGTGAGAAAATGTAAGTAGATGCGATTCCACAAGGTACATCCTGGAAGCCAGGAC
>DCGE01000125.1 GCA_002314525.1 Prevotellaceae bacterium UBA1786
AAAATGGATTTAATTAAAGTTGCTGAACAGGCATTCGATCAGAAGAAAGAATTCCCTAAGTTCAAGGCTGGTGACACAATCACTGTTGCCTACAAGATCATTGAAGGTTCCAAGGAACGTATTCAGTTGTATCGTGGCGTAGTTATCAAGATTTCAGGCGAAGGCACAAAGAAGCGCTTCACAGTCCGCAAGATGTCAGGCACTGTTGGTGTTGAGCGTATCTTCCCAATCGAGTCACCAAACATCGACAGCATCCAGATCAACAAGATTGGTAAGGTTCGTCGTTCAAAGCTCTATTACCTCCGCGAGCTCACCGGAAAGAAGGCTCGTATCAAGGAGAAGCTGGTTCGCAAAAGCGACGAGGCTTAAAAGAGATAAAAAAATGAAGGACAGCCACTTGTTCTTCATTTTTTTCCTAACTTTGCAAAACACATTTGAAAATCATCTATGGATAAGAGAATTGTCAACAACTATGAAGAATTTGCTGCTCTGGAGGGTCAGGTTATCGGAACTACGGATTGGTTGACCATAGATCAGAACAGGATTGATAAATTCGCTGATGCTACCAATGATCATCAGTGGATACATGTTGATGTGGAACGCGCAAAGGTTGAAAGTCCTTATCATACTACTATTGCACACGGCTATCTCACTCTGTCATTGCTTCCTTCCATGTGGCAGCAGTTGATTGAGGTTAACAACATCAACATGCTGGTGAACTACGGCATGGACAAGATGAAGTTCGGTCAGCCGGTGAAGTCGGGTGATGACGTATGTCTCACCGCCAAACTCGAAACCATCCACAACCTACGCGGAATCACAAAGGTGGAGATTTCATTCTTACTCAACATACGCGACCAGAAACGTCCTGCCCTCGAAGGCATTGCCACGTTCCTGTATTACTTCAAATAAAATAACAGAAAAACCTGCAGCCATGACGGTTGCAGGTTTTTTTTGATTACAGGAATCTCTTATCCATAACGGCAAGGCGGTCCTTGAGCCATTGCTTGAGATAGGTGATTTCTTCTTCATAGGACTTTACGGTGTAGGAACGGAACCATTCAAGCATTCCCGCTCCTCCCATTCCGGCAAACCCACCCATCATCTGAGAGAAGTCAAAGCCTTGCATCTGAGGGAAACCACCCTGTGGCATCTGAGGCAGACCTTCTCCCTGCATCTGTGGGAAACCACCGAACATCATAGGTGGGAAACCACCCATAGGCATCTGAGGGAATCCACCCATCATAGGAAAACCTGCATTCGGCTGACTGGCAAGAGTTGTGGTAGTACTGTCACCCAACAGTTCAGGATATTTTTCGAACTGGCGTTTCTGTGCCACGCTGAGTTGGATTGCATATTCATCGACTATCGCCAGGACATGTTCGTCGCTCAGCGAGGTCTTTCTAAGTTCTCGATAGCGTTTGCGGACCATCTCGTTGAGTTCCTTGTCAACGGCAAACTGGCGCCAGAAGGCAGGTGTTGCCGATGTCTCACATCCATCGAAGGCCCAGGCATTGATATCTCCAGCATTACAGAAACTGCAGCATCCATAGGCAAGATTGTAGTCCCATACCGATCCGGCATGGAGCAATCCCTTGGTTCCGTCGGCCTTGTCGGGTTCCTTGTAGAAGTAGCTGCTCGACTTATAAGCATCGGCATTGAGACTGAGTTCGGTATGAATGAAGTAATCAACGAACGATGCCAGATCAACATACTTCTCGGCTTTCGCTTTCGGAGAATCCTTGTCGCATAGTGCTGCTTCAGCCTCACTCACATACCTTTTTATATAATTAAACATATCCTCACTCACCTTCTTCCCCTTCGGATAACGGCAAGTCCATACTATCTCGTTCATGAAACCTGATGAAAGTCCAGGTATGTCGGAACGGAACGTGAGGTCGTCTTGATCGTATTTGTCGATTCTGAGCAGATAGCCCTGAGTCTGGGGGTCGGTGTTCTTGGGTGTCTTGACGTCAACACGGCCTTCGCCCTGTTTGATTGTCTCACTGAATCCATACACGCCCTGATACTCACCATTGAGAGTGACCTCCACCATACGGAGTCTCGGTGCCCAGTGTCCCATATCGCTCCACATACGGAATGCGAGGGCATCGCGCATCATCGACACATCGTTGTACGGACAGAGAAGTGCCCATTCATTATCGGCAGGCATTCCGAACAAAGGCACGTCAAGGTCTTTCAGCGAGTCGTCCTTCGTCTCTATGGAGAACTTCTTCTGTGGGAAGCCCTGAGAACTGTTGCCACGATACTTAATCTTGATATTGCCGTCGTACTGCCCCGCAATCTTCATACGGGCAGTGACCTTCTTCTGACCGTTGATAGCATTGTCGGTTGTAATCTCCACTATCGGGAGATTGGAACCTGCCACAGAAATCTTTTCGTTCTTCTGCCCAAACACATTGGCACAGAAACCTAATCCTAAAATTACAATCAAATACCTAAAATCCATGTTATTTACTTTAGGTGGGGTCTATAAATTCATTTCTTGCAATTTTGAGGTTTGTTCCGAGCAGATTGCTGTGCGGATGAAAGGAATAATGTGAACATTATGACAGACTGACAAACAGCAAGATGCCGAA
>DCGE01000179.1 GCA_002314525.1 Prevotellaceae bacterium UBA1786
AACAGAACTCACTGGCATAGCACCTTCCACTGAAACTCACACAGAGAGCACCATGCACAAACCCCTCCAAACGAGCCTCGGGTACATCCTCGTGAATCTGTGTGATTTCCTGAAGGCTCAGTTCCCTGGCAAGCACTATCTGCTGGTAACCGGTCTCATGAAGCAGACGGACCTTCTCCGAAGTCCTATTATCCATCTGTGTACTCGCATGAAGTGGAATATAGCATTCGTCGTCAGGATTGGCATATTGGCGCAGAGTCAGGATCTTGGGGTCTTGTACTATCAGTGCATCCACGCTGATGTCATGCAGCCTATCGATGAGTTCCTCCACCTCCGGCAGTTCATCATTATGGAGCAGAGTATTGATGGTCACATAAACCCTCGCACCAAACTGATGGGCATATCCTACCAACCGGCCGATGTCCTCAATATTGTTTCCGGCAGCCATACGTGCACCGAATCGCGGAGCACCTATATAAACGGCATCAGCACCGTGGCGTATAGCCTCGATGCCAATGTCTGCAGTCCTTGCCGGAGCAAGTAATTCAAGTTGTCTCATTACCAGATATTCACACGTTCTTCCTTAGGAACGAACATTGGATCATTCTCAGTGATTCCGAATGCCTCATACCATGCATCGATGTGTGGCAGAGCACCGTTCACACGCCATTCACCAAGAGAGTGAGGATCGGAAATGGTGTATTGACGCATCTTCTCTTCGGTGATATTCTGAGCCCATACACCTGCATAGGCAAGGAAGAAACGCTGCTCAGGAGTAAGCCCGTTCTTTGTCGGAAGCGGGTTATCCATAGTGGCATTCTTGAATGCCTGAAACGCAATCTTCAGGCCGCCATGATCGGCAATATTCTCACCCTGAGTGAGTGAACCGTTTGCAAAGAGACCTGGAAGCACCTCGATCTTATCAAAGAACTTGACCATCTTCTGTGTTCTCTCCTTGAACTTGTCAGCATCGCCTTCAGCCCACCAGATATTGAAGTTTCCTTCCTTGTCGAACTGACTGCCCTGATCGTCGAATCCGTGAGTCATCTCATGACCGATCACGACACCGATGGCGCCGTAGTTGAATGCATCGTCAGCCTCCATGTCGAAGAACGGATACTGAAGGATACCTGCAGGGAAACAGATTTCGTTTGTCGTAGGGTTGTAGTATGCGTTGACAGTCTGAGGAGTCATATGCCATTCATCACGGTCAACAGGTTTCTTGTACTTCTCCTCGACTTCCTTCTTCACTGCCCATACAGCAATATCCTTGCTGAGCTGGTAGAGGCTCTTTGATGGGTCAATCGTCAGTTTGCTGTAGTCTTTCCACTTATCAGGATAGCCGATTTTCACATAGAATGCATTCAGTTTCTCCTTTGCACGCATCTTTGTGCTGTCACTCATCCACTCCTGAAGGTCGATACGTTCTGCAAGTGACTTCTGGAGGTTCTTTACGAGCTGAAGCATACGTTCCTTGTTTTCTGCAGGGAAGTACTTCTTCACGTACATCTCACCCACCGCCTCACCAAGAACAGCATTCACGGCATTCACGGCACGTTTCCAACGAGGCTGCATCTCCTGCTGACCAGAAAGTGTCTTGCCGTAGAAATCGAAATTCACAGCAGCGACAGTGTCACCGAGGTAGTCTGCATTGCCGTCGATCAACTTCCACTGCATCCAGTCCTTCAGTGCCTGAAGGTCGGTTGCGTTAAGGATAGCGATGTCGTTCTTGATTGCCTCAGGCTGACCTACGTCAACAGAATCAAGGTCGGTGATGAACGAAGCAGCAAAATACTCATCCCAAGGGAAACCTGTATATTCCTTCTTCAATGCATCGTATGACATCTTGTGGTAGTTAGCCTCGATGTCACGCAGTTCAGTACGACTTTTGTTCACCTTTGCTACAGCAGTCTCAATCTGCATGACACTGTTCATCTTTCGGGTAGCAACCTCCTGATCATCGCCGAAGAGCTTGAACATCTTTACGATATGTTTCTTGAAAGCCTCACGGATTTTCAATGTGGCCTCGTCGTCATTTACGTAATAGTCCTTGTTGCCGAGAGTGAGTCCGCCCTGACTAAGCGATACGAGGTTCATGGTTGAGTTCGTCATGTCGGCACCGATACCAGCACCGAAGATGAATCCCAGTCCGAGGTTATCGTTCTTGATGAAGTATGAAATCAATGACTCGCGGTCAGCAAGGCTGTCAATAGCCAAGTAGTCCTCCTGAATAGGAGCAATGCCGTCATTGTTCAGACGAACAGAGTCCATCATCATGTTATAGAGGTCACCGATTTTCTGCCCTACACTACCCTTCTCGTTGTCCTGACCAGCAAGTTCCTCAATAAGTTCACGAAGCTGTTCGCGGTTGTTTTCTGCCACCTGATCGAAACTTCCGAAACGTGAATATTCAGGCTTCAGTGGATTGTTCTTTATCCATCCGCCACAGGCATACTGATAAAAGTCAGTACCTGGAGCAACACTGTCATTCATGTTCTCCAACTTAATACCCATACCAGTTTCACCACTGGTACAAGCAGCACATGTAATAGCCATTGCAATTACTGATTTAATTAGATTCTTGTTCATAATAAACTGTATTTTTGGGTTCATAATCTATTCTTCGCTTGACAGTTCCAGCCAGAGTTCCATCTGGCGGTCGAGCTCTTCCTTGAGGTTCGTGTATTTCTCCACAAGCTGCATATCGTTCTTCTCCGAGAGTGTCTGTTCTACTTCTGCCACTTCGGCCTCAAGCCTTGCCACAGCCTCCTCGCATTGTTTCAGTTTCTTCTCGTGTGCAGCTTTCTGCTTTGC
>DCGE01000222.1 GCA_002314525.1 Prevotellaceae bacterium UBA1786
GTCTGAAGTCGTTAGACTGATGTAAAGGCAGGACAAAATACTTATGCTTACATAAGAGTATTTTGGACGGACTTACATCACAAGGCTCGCAGAGCCTGAGACCTTCAAAAACTTTTTTTTCTCCAAAAAGAACACCCGCACTACTTGATCTTCAGACATCACAGTTCTTTTTTATCTCAAAAGATAACACAGGCTTTTACTGGTGAGCCTCAAATTATGGCTGAATAGTGAAAATGCACTGAAAAAAGCATTATTATCCCGAAAAGTGTTGGCTGAGTCAATAATTTTTTGTATTTTTGCCATGATTTATGGAAAAAACTCTTGTTATACTCAAGCCAAGTGCTGTACAACGTTCATTGGTAGGCGAGGTTACAGCCCGTTTCGAGAAGAAAGGTCTTCGTCTGGCAGGCATGAAGATGATGCAGCTTACCGACGAGTTGCTTGACAGACATTATGCTCATCTTGCAGGCAAACCGTTCTTCCAGAGAATCAAGAACTCCATGATGGCGGCTCCTGTAGTCTGCTGTGTGTATGAGGGTGTTGATGCTGTTGAGGTTGTACGACTCATGACAGGCAGTACCAATGGTCGCAAGGCTCTTCCAGGTACTATCCGAGGCGATTTCGGAGTTAGTTTCCAGGAAAATATCATTCACACATCCGACAGTCCGGAGAACGCGATTGCCGAGATCAATCGTTTCTTCAATTCGGATGAGATATTTGAATACAAGTTGGCAAATATGCAGTTTGTCTATGCCAACGATGAGTATTAACTAAAAACCAAAAAGAATGTTAGCAATTTGCAAGAAATTATTTCAGTTCCTCGTCTTGTCATCTCTGGCAGTCAATGCCTCGGCACAGGACCTCATTGCCCGACGTGCACCGTCCGACAATAGGTTGATCGATGTGAGGAACATCAAGATAAACAATGCCTTTGAGGGTACAGCCAAGTTCTTTTCCAGTGAAATCTATTCATCATGGGACAACAAGTCAGTAGCCAAGGTCGAAGGTTTTCTTCCTGCAAAGTTCAAGGTTGACTTGCGTGGATTCGCTATGCCGACTCCAAGTCGCAACATCACTTCGAATTTCGGTCGTCGCTGGGGCAGGAACCACAAGGGTATTGATGTGAAAGTATATATCGGTGATACTATCTGTGCTGCTTTCGACGGAAAGATACGTATCGTTGACTACGATGCAAACGGTTGGGGATACTATGTGTGTATCCGTCATTCCAACGGACTTGAGACTCTTTACGGACATCTCAGTCGTCAGCTTGTGAGAGAGGATGAGATTGTCAAGGCAGGACAGCCTATCGGTCTTGGTGGCAACGGTGATTCTGCGGCCGTCCACCATCTTCACTTCGAGACCCGTCTTCTCGGTGAGGCCATCAATCCGGCTCTCATGTTCGACTTTGCCAATCAGGATGTCACAGGCGACTACTATATCTCCACGCTTGGTGAAATCAACAAGCGCCCTGCATTCCCTATTATGGTTGACGATGTGATAACACCGGCCAATAGAACTTCTGCATCTGTAAAGTAAGGTTTCTCAATGGATACTCAAGGACAGTTCAAACAGGTGATGGATAAGTGCCGTGACGTCTTCTCGAAGAAACTTCACGACTATGGTACTGCATGGAGAATACTCCGTCCATCTTCAGTAACCGACCAGATTCTCATCAAAGCCAATCGTATCCGTAGTCTGGAGGTCAAGGGTGTGTCTCTTGTCGGTGAGGGCATCTATCCTGAATTCCAGGCCATCATCAACTATGGAATCATCGGACTTATCCAACTCGAACTCGGATATGCTGAGAAGGAGGATATGTCTGCCGAACAGGCTTTGAAGTTCTATGATAAATATGCCAAGCAGGTATTCGATCTCATGATGCGCAAGAACCATGACTATGACGAGGCATGGCGTTCCATGCGTATCAGTTCATACACTGATCTTATCCTCATGAAAATCTATCGCACGAAGGAGATTGAGGGCAACGATGGTCAGACACTCGTTTCTGAGGGAGTCGATGCCAACTACATGGATATGATAAACTATTCTGCATTCGGATTGATTAAACTTGATTTCGGGGAGTGAAAAAGATAATTGCCAATATATCCCGTTTCCTGTTGGCACTGACCTTTCTTTTCTCAGGTTTCGTCAAAGCCAACGACCCTTTCGGAATGTCATACAAGATTGATGACTATTTCGTCGGCTTTGGTCTTCAGTCTGACAGCCAGTTGTCATTGCTCATTGCTGTGTTGCTTGCCGTCCTTGAATTCTCATTGGGTGCATGTCTCCTTTCGGCTGTCGGCCGGAAGGTCACATCCAGAATCACATTTGCCCTTATGACCGTCATGACCTTATTGACGGTTTATATATTTATTGCCGACCCTGTCGAGGACTGCGGCTGTTTCGGTGACGCCGTTGTCCTCACCAACGGACAGACGCTTCTGAAGAATGTCGTCCTGATTGTTCTGTCCTTTGCGCTGCTTATCTGGAACGGTACTGTCCGACGTCTCTTCTCACTTCGTACGCGCCGATGCATCCTGGCAATTTCAATAGTTGCTCCGTTGGCATTCTCGCTCTATACGATGAACAACCTGCCCGTCGTCGATTTCCGTCCCTTCAAGGTGGGAACCGACATGAACGAGCGTGTTCAGTTGCCTGAGGTTGAAGATGCCGAGATATTGGTGGCTCGATATAATGCCCTCGGACTCTGTATTCAGGACATCCAGACGGAAGACGACGTCACAGACCTGATCTTCGATGCTCCGGGCGTGACACGTTTGGTCATCGCACCCGATGTGAGCCAGCTTGATTCCGATTATGCTGCAACCGTTGCTGAACTTTCTGAATCGACTCAGAAGACCGATGGACAGTTCTTCTTCGTCACTTCTTCCGATATGAAGTCTGTCCTGCAATGGACAGGAACCACCGACCTGCCGTTCCCGGTCTTTTCTGCCGATGACAGAACCTTGAAGACCATCATACGTGCCAATCCCGGTCTCGTGACCCTGAAGGACGGTGTGATAATTGGGAAAGAACCATTAAGGCGCAGTTAGCCCCCCCCTAGATTAGCCAGAAATCCTAGAATAACTAGATAATAACAACTTAACAAAAACAAAAAACATTATGCGTAAAAAAATCGTTGCCGGCAACTGGAAGATGAACAAGAATCTTCAGGAAGGTGTTGCCCTCGCAAAGGAACTCAACGAAGTTCTTGCAAATGAGAAACCAAACTGTGATGTAGTTATCTGCACACCATTCATCCACCTTGCAAGCGTATCAGCTGTCATCAATCACGATGTTATCGGTCTTGGTGCTGAGAACTGTGCTGACAAGGCTTCAGGTGCATTCACAGGTGAGGTTTCTGC
>DCGE01000052.1:0-3688 GCA_002314525.1 Prevotellaceae bacterium UBA1786
CGGAGTGTTCTCGAAGAGATATTCCTTCCAGCCCTTGCCCGTGCCGCGTGAACGCTTAGGCACATCGGTAGCAAGGTTGTCGGCAATTAGCCGTTTCTGAGTGGAATCAACCACCACCTCAAGAATCTTCTCACGGTACCTGTCGATGGATGCCTTCAGGTTGTCGCCCTTGCCCCTTGCCGGAGAGAGGATGATCTGGTTGGCAGCCTCGAGGTTGTCGCGGTTGCGCAGGTTGTGCACGTCGGCATCGTCGCCGTCGACCTCCCTGGCAATCTGCCATTTCAGAGAGTCGATATAGTCGTAGAGAGCATCGGCGAGGATGCTTATCTTGTTTGCCTTATTATGAATTGCCTTAGCCTTTTCGGGGTCTTTCCTCAGTTCCTCGTTGAGGGCTGAGTAGATGTTCTCGTTAAGAGCATCAGAATTCTTCGTTGACCGGGTCAGACTGTCGTCAACCATCCTGAAGGCATCGAGCACGTCGGAACTTACGTTGAGTGCCAGCATAGCCATCAGAACGACGTACATCAAGTTGATCATCTTCTGACGCGGAGACAGTTTCTTTTTCTTTATTGCCATAGTGAGTCGGGCAGATGCCCGAAGTTAGGAGTTAAGAGTTAGGAGTGGTTTGTGATGGGGACATACCCATGTGTGACTGCATAGCCTCGACCATGCGGGCATAGACGCTGTTGAGCTCGGCGAGCTTTGCAGCAAGAAGCTTTGTCTGGTCGTTGACTTCGTCGATGGTTGAACTCTGACTGCTCACGCTGCGAAGCTGCATCTCGTAGAAGCGGTTGATACCTGTGAGAGTGCGGTTCATCATCTCCATCTCCTCGGAGTCACGAGTCAGGCGCTGGCTCTGTTCAGCAACTTCCTTGAGAGTGGATGTGAGTTGATTGAGCTGGTCAACATAGTTCTTGGTAGCCTCTTCCATCTCGTCGTTCATGCCGACAACCTCAGGCATCTCGACCGGAGCAACAACATTGCCACCACCGATGACACCGCCACCGACAACACCGCTGCCACCATTGCCAGATGCAGACAGTTCGGAGAGCTTCTCAGCGAGTGCCGGATCGACATTGCCGCCGCCGATGATAGCCACACCGCCACCGCCTACTGCAGGCAGAGTGGCAGGAGTATCATCGACTTCCTCGTACTGACGCTCGAAACCGGAGATGAAGAACACCAGGACCTCAGTACCCATACCGATGAACAACATGATATCGGCTCCTGTCATGTGGGTAAGTTTGAAGAGTGCACCGAGGATAACCACTGAAGCACCCCAGCTATATGCGTAGTTCATGAACATCTGTCCACGACTGCTGTCCATCCAATGCTGCAACTTTGCAACGATATTTATCTTACTTGTACTCATAGCTTTATATACTGTTTAGCTGTTGTTACTACTTAATCTTCTTCATCTTGCCTGATGTGGCAACCTGAGTACGTACGCATCGGAAACCGATGAACGAACGTCCCACATTCTGGTATTCGCTGCTTCTCCACACAGACTTGATGAAACTCTCTGGGTCTTTCCATGAACCACCTCTGACACTCTTCTTCTTCAGTGCATAAGGGTCTTCCTTGGCTGCATTGTAGGAGAGTTCAGGATTGAGGTCGCTCATAGAGAGGACACCGGCATCGGTATAGACTGTGCTCGTCCATTCAGCCACGTTGCCTGCCATGTCGTAGAGGCCGTTGGAGTTGGCAGAATAGATTCCCACCTTGCTGGTGATAAGATTGCCGTCCTTGGTGTAGTTGCCTTTGTCGGGCTTGAAGTTGGCATAGAAACAGCCATCTTCACTCTTCACGCCGTTCTGTTCCCAAGGCAGGTCACCGCCGTTCTTGCCTCTTGCGGCAAACTCCCACTCAGCCTCGGTAGGCAGGCGGTAGCGCTGGATGTACTTGGCATTGGCACCTAAGCCCTTGAGAAGGAAGTCGGTACGCCAGTTGCAGAATGCTGTAGCCTGTTCCCAGTTGACACCCACGACAGGATAGTCGTTGTAGTTAGGATGGGAGAAATAGATACGCATGTATGTCTCATTCTCTGCATTCTGGAAGTCATTGATCCAGCATGTAGTGTCGGGATATATATTTACTATATAGGTATTGACGAAGTCCCACATGCTGCTCAGAGGACGTGTGATGGTACGTCGGATGATCCTGCCGTCATCGTCGATGTATGCAGTATCCTTTGAGATCATGATGACCTCATCGGGATTTACAGCGATGTCGGTGTTGAGATTCCGTTCCTCAGGATTGAGACGGTACTTGCGCTTGGCAGCCATGGCATAGTCGAAGACCTCGTAGCGGTAGTTCATCTGACTTGCGTCGAGCATCTTCTGACCTGTGAATGGATGTGTGGTGAACACGCTCTCGATGGCCTTCTGTTGGTCTTCGTCAGGGTTCTTCCAAGGAATAGCCTTCGACCAGTTGAGGTAAGGGGTGATAGGGTCACCGTTCTTATCTTCCTCGATCTTGTATGACTCGTCGCCTCCGTAGTTAGGGTCTGCCAGACGTTCACGGATGATGCTGTCACGTACCCAGTTGACGAACTGACAGTACTTGGAGTTGCTGATTTCAGTCTCGTCCATCCAGAATGCATCGATGGAAATATCCCTCTGAGGTATCTCAGTACCCCAAAGACTGTCAACCTTGTCAGAACCCATCTTCAATGAACCTCTGTTGACAAGGACCATACCGAACGGAGTCGGTTCGGCGATTGCGCTGCCACCGCTACCTGTCAGTTCACCACCGATTGCAGCGGCGTTCGACATCTTGCTGCTCATGCACGATGCAAACTGCACCATGTAGCAAGCCGCAGCAAAGAGACAGATTGGGGCAAGCCCCCTTTTGCAAAAACTTTTTTTCATATTATGTTGTTTACTATTGTATTTTTTTCTAGCAAGTCTAGTTATTCTAGGGATTCTAGGAGATGAGACTACAGGAACCTCACGCTCTTGTGCTTGTTACGGCCCTTCTTGAAGAGGTCGAGGTCGGTCAGGTAGCTCAGTACCAGTTCGTGGGAACCGTTGACCATAGCAATGCCCTGAGTGTACATCTGGTAGGAGTAGCCCAGACAGATTCCGTGGAACACCCCTCCGACCAGTACTGTTGCGGAGGTCTTGGGACTGTAACCGAGTCCGGCAAAGAACTTGCGCTCCTCGTATTCGTAGGTCACCTTACACTGAAAGTCCTCCCTCCACGACTGCATGTCAGTCTGAACCAGGAATGAAGGCTGCAGTGAGAGCAACGTATTCTTCAGTTTGATGTTGCCGCCTCCCATGAGGTAGTAGACCCTGTCGAGCTGAACCTCATATTTCTCACCCATCTCAAGGAGCGGAGCTGTGGCATGCATCACCGATGCGCTGAGCCAGTATTTCGGATTGTAGAGGTAGAGACCTGCACCGAGATCGACTCCGGTACCGTCAACTGACGAAGTAGGGAATGCCGGGTCACCGGTATCGGCCAGTTGGAGGTCAGGATTGATATTCTCACTCAGCAGTGCACCCTGAAAACCCACAGCCAGCCTCGTCTGCTTCTTCTTTCCGAAGGCAAAGTTAAGAGCGTACTGCAGGGCAATCTTCTTGGTGCTGAAGATACCGATCATGTCGTTCATGAAGCTCACGCCACCTCCGTGACGAGGTCCGAGGAAGTAGATCGGCAGGTCTGCTCCGATGTACATGGTCTG
>DCGE01000052.1:3704-8919 GCA_002314525.1 Prevotellaceae bacterium UBA1786
TGCATTATCGTACCCAGCAAACTGAAGACTGTAAGCACCAGTCACATTGAGTTTCCCATCGGTGCCCGACACTGCCGGATTGTAGAACGACTTCATCCTTGTATAGTCCGACCACTGTACGTCCCACTGGGCGAAAGTGTTGACGGTCAGACTGTTGAACGGAACCAATGTGTACGCCAAAAACAGGAGATACAACACAGCATCCCTGCAACAGACAATTGTTATCTGATGACAAGCATCCGATAACCACATCAGTTTCATTCGCTTCATACATTTACAATAACGTATAAAACTAAGTTTTATTATATATTAAGCAGAAAAAATACGATTTTTTTTTGCACGGAATAATTCTTCTATGACAAAACTTTTTCATAACTTTGCAATCAGAACCAAAAAGATATTATGGCAGATCTGTTTTTCAATAATGGGGAGAAAGTCCGTCAGGGGCGAATAGAAGTTATTTGCGGGTCGATGTTCTCAGGTAAGACCGAGGAGCTGATACGCAGGATGAAACGTGCGAAATTTGCTCATCAGAAGGTGGAGATATTCAAACCGGCTATCGATGTACGTTATTCTGAGGAGGATGTGGTAACTCACGAGGGGCAGTCGATCAACAGTACTCCTGTTGACAATTCGGGCAGTATTCTGTTGCTCGGTGCCGACTGTGACGTGATAGGAATTGACGAGGCTCAGTTCTTTGACGAGAACCTGGCGGAGGTGTGCAACGAACTGGCCACCAGAGGTATCCGTGTGATTGCGGCAGGTCTGGATATGGACTTCAAGGGAGTGCCGTTCGGTCCGATGCCTGCCCTGATGGCCATTGCCGACGATGTGACGAAGGTACATGCCATCTGTGTGCGATGCGGTGCGCAGGCCTATGTGTCGCACCGACTGGTGGATAACGACAAACGGGTACTGCTGGGCGAGGTCAACGAGTACGAACCGCTCTGCCGCGAGTGCTACGAAAAAACAAAGCAGGAATCTTAACGGTTCCTGCTTTTTGTTAGGGGCTAGCTAATCAAGATATTCTAGGGTGTGAGCTATTTCAGGAGAGCGTTCTTCTCGACTTTCCAGTCTTTGCGCTGGGAGAGACCGCATGGTTCACCGACGAACATCTTGGCAGCTTCCTTGTCACCCTTGCTCTGCCAGTTGAGCCAGTTGAGGGCTACGACTGAGAACTCACCTCCATGAGGCTGTCCGTAAGTACCGCCATGACCTACCGGGAAGTTGGCTGCGAATGCAGGTACGTGGTCGATGCGGTGGAAGTCGTCCATGCCGTTGCCGTATGCGATATCCGATTCGCCGCCGAGGATATAGATGATAGGCACCTTGATTTCCTTGAGCTTAGTCTTAGGAGGCATAGGCATTCCCGGAACAGCACTGCTGCGTCCCTCGTCGTTGAAGAGTCCGCTGTTGCAGATCATGATGGTGGAGATTCGCTTGTCGGCACAGTTGAAGAGAGTCTGCAGACCACCGCAAGACATACCTGCAGCGGCGATGTGCTTGACGTCGACCTTCTTGTAGTATGGGCTTTTCTTGTCCTTGTTGACCTTCTCGGCCCAGTCGATGGACTGAATCTGCTGTTCAGTGGTTGACTGAGGTCCGCGATAGCTATGGCCGTCGATAGGAATGAAGCCTGTAGCCACTACGAGATAGCCGTGAGACGCAATCTCATTAAGGAACTTATAGTGTTCCCACGGCGAGTTGGTACATGCACCGTTGCCCCATACGAGAACAGGGAGAGGGTTGCTTTCACTGAACTTGCTGAGATCCTGAGGACAGAAGATGGTATGTGCTTCGAGATCAGCTTCCTCCTTCATGATGGCCTTGTACTTACCTGTACCGCCTTCCTCAACAACCTGCGACTTCTGTGCAGACATTGTCATCGGCATAAAGAGAAGCATGGCAGCCGCCAAAACGAATTGCTTTCTCATATCTTATTTCTTGTTCTTTACCTCGTTGAGGAAGTTGACCATCTTCTGGAGGTTGGCCTCTGAGTACATACCCATGCCGTGACCGCCTTCAGGTTCGAGAGTGAGTTCGGTCTTGACACCGGCACCCTTGAGCAAATCATAGAGTTTCTGACCCTGGCAGCAAGGAACGATGTTATCCTTCACACCGTGGAAGACGATGAGCGGAACGGTATTCTTGTTTACATAGTATGTAGCACTGAGTGAACGGAACTTGTCAGGCTGCTCTGAGAGCTTCGCACCACCGAGGAGGTTAGCCTCAGGAGACATCTCACCGAATGACATGTGGTCACCACAATCCATATTTGTGAGGTCGACAGGACCGCTCCAGTCGCAAGCTGCATTGACGTTGCTGCTTTCCTTGGTGAAGTTACCTACATTGCCTTCAAGATCGAGAGTCTCATTGCCCACCTTAGTGACCTTCATGCCGTTGGTAGTTGCACAGCAAGAAGAAAGGTGACCGCCAGATGAGAAACCTGAAGTTGCAATGAAGCTTGTGTCGAACTTATACTGCTTTGCATTGCCACGGATGAAGCGGATAACAGCCTTGATATCGTTGATCTGTGCAGGCCACTGTGCATCGGAGATAGCACGGTGATTAGGACAAACGACTGCATAACCAGCCTTGAGGAGTGCACTGACGATAGTACCGAGGTCGGCAGCACCCTTGCTGCTGTTGGAAGACCATGCACTTCCGTAGATGTGAACCACTACAGGGAAGGTCTTTGCATCTGACTTCGGAAGATAGATATCACATGTGTGATAAGCTTTGTCGTCACCTGCATAGTTGACATCCTTGAATTCCTGTGAAGTCTCCAATTCTATTTTCGGCATCTGAAAACCGCCGAATCCACCAAACTGTGCCTGTGCTGTTGTTGCAAACATTGCTCCCGCCAAACCAAGAGCCAAAAAAATCTTTTTGTTCATAATGTGTTGTATTTAAAAAGTGAAAGAATAAATATCCTATTTTTGAGCTAAACCTTTGCTGACCGTCCACCAGTCGAAGTCGAAGGCTTCGGTCTTAAGGGAAGTACGGAAGATGAGATAGAGGTCGTGGATGCCTGAGAGAGTGTCGACAAGTTTACATTCTCTTGTGGCCCAACGAAGATACCCGCCAGTGCAGTTGACTTCGCAGGTTCCGATAACACGGCCATTGAGGTCGTCGATGCGAAGTTCGATGCGGCCATCCCTATACATTGACGCAACCTGAGCCTTGAAGGTCTTAGGTCCCATGTCCTTTCCGAAATCCACGTTGGCCACCTTGATGAAGTCACCGTCGTTGATATCGGTTACATAGATGCCTGTCTTCTGGTCCTTCTTGGTTTTCAGTCCGTCACTCCAGCAGATGGTCTCAGCCTCAACACGTTTGTAAGGGTCGAGTGTAGCGAGGGGCTGAATATGATGTTCGTCGAAATAAGGTACCTCAGCTATCGTCCCGTCCTTGGCATACTGGATTTCAGCCACACCGACTGACCGGCGTTCGGCATGAAGGTCACTGATACGGCGGAAAAGGTCATAGTTGAGTCCAAAGACGTAGCTGTGGCCTTTATAGTCGATGATTCCAGGATGGTTGCCTCGTGTCTTCGGAGTACGTGCCATGATGGCATTTGCCTTTGTCCAAGGACCGAGAGGTGACTTGCTCATACCGTAGCTGATACCCTCAGGACAGCAGGTAGAAGCATAAGCCAGATAATAGTATTTGCCACGCTTGTAGAACCAAGGGCCTTCCTGATAGTCCTCAGGACGTGTCTCGTGTTTCATGATGCCATTGGTACCGAACGACTTGTCGATGCTGATCATATCGCGGTTGAGTTTGGCACAATAGAGGTTAGGGTTGCCCCAGTACATATAAGCCTGTCCGTCGTCGTCGATCCACACCGTAGGGTCGATATCGTCCCAGTGTTCACGCTGCCATACGATAGGTTCACCGATTGGGTCCTTGAATGGACCGTAAGGAGAGTCGGCAACAAGGACACCGATTCCGTGACCATGAAGAGGGCAGTACATGAACCACTTGCCGTCACGTTCGATGACCTGAAGAGCCCATGCCCCGTTGTCACGTGAACGCCATTTGAAGTCTTTGGTCGATGCCACTGCACCATGATCGGTCCAGTTGACCATGTCGGTAGAGGTATAGAGCAGCCAGTCGTACATCTCGAAATTCTGGGCATAATCCTCGTCATGAGTGGTGTAGAGGTACACTGTATCGCCATGAACATAAGGTGCCGGATCGGCTGTGTATTTAGTCTGGATAATAGGATTCTGTGCTACGGCGAAAACCGAAACAGCAGACAAGGTCAATAATAAGATAGTTTTTTTCATTGGTTATTTTTTTGAGTCCGCAAATTTAACGATATCAAATGAGATGCAATGTCAATAACGTAACAAATAATGTAGAAAAACAGATTTTGGCTATTTCTTACTTGCCGTCGGACAAGAGGCGTACATAATAAAGACCCGGACAGAGGGTTGAGCTATCAGCCTCAATACGGAATACTACATCAGCTTTCAGTCCGTCCTTTCCGTCTGAAATGACATTGTCAGGCAACTGGTATTCCATGTTGAAGAAACCATTGTCGTCGGCTGTAGCAAGACGTCCTGGTACGCTTATCTTCCCGATTTCCACGCCGTTGGCATAGATTGTGGCACGGCGTCCACGGTCGGATGTGATGAAACGGCACATGATGGAGTAAGGCGAGTGGGCAAAACGGAACTCCTTACTACGGGCTGACTCAGGAATGGCCAGAGTGTACTGGATGAATCCCCCTCGCTGAGCGTCGCGGTAGAACTCTCCACGGTAGTTGCCTTTCGTAGAACCTTCAGAGAACTGCATCTTATGACCTGCCTCACTCTGTTGTTCACCAGTTCCGACAAAGTCGAGTGTGCGACGTTCCAGTTTCTCCTTCTCTGCTTCCTGCTTGTAAATATCGCTCTGCTCAAAGTCCTTCGCATTCTGCTGATACCAATAAATGATGTAGCGGTCGTGATGGGTGGAGAAGAAAGGCTGGAGTTTCAGTGACTTCGCACCGCTCCACTTCCCCTTGACATTGCTCAGGTCGATGGAGAACTCCATGTCGCCCGTCTTACGGATAAGGTCGAGAGCGTTTCCGCGATCACATATTAAAAGAGGTGAGGTGATGAGACGCTTGCTTGTTCCACGACTACCAGGAGCATGGTCCATACGGCCTTCGCCTGCATATTCATTCTGGAGGTCTTTGGCACCGGTCTTTGCTGCAAGGAGAATA
>DCGE01000210.1:0-2017 GCA_002314525.1 Prevotellaceae bacterium UBA1786
GGTTATGCCGTTAATACTTATGTCTGTATTATTTTGAGTTGAGTTGATATAGTATAGTGTTTTTTGAGTTGAGTGCGTGCAGGTCAGGTTCGTCTTTTTTTTGCGTATGCGTAGGTGTAGGTCAGGTTCGTCAATTGAAGGACTGACGTTGAGTTTTCGCATCGAAATGTGAATCAAGGTGTCAGACCCCCCTTGATGCGGCATCAGTTGATTTTTGGCGAATTGTTTGGTGGTTTTGATAAAATGTAGTACTTTTGCAGCTATGAAGAAAGTTGCAATCTTGTTTGGGGTGATGTGGCTGGCAATGAATTGCTGGTCACAGAAGTTCGTGCATCCGGGTTTGCTGCATGGGACGGAGGATATCGAGAGAATCGGAAACCTGATAAAGATGAAAGATCCGGTTGCCACAGTCTCGTATGAGAAACTTGCAGCCGATTTCAGGTCTTCGGCCAATTACAGGATGAGGGGGCCCTTCGAGATTATTGCTCGCGACGGAGTGTATCAGCCGAGAAGGAGTCCGAGCGAAGACGACTGTGCCGCTGCCTACTACAACGCCCTGCTGTGGGCTGTCACGAAAGACGCGGCTCATGGACAGAAGGCCATGGAAATCATCAGGAACTATGCCGACAGTCTGAAGTGTATTACCGGCAATGAGGCTCCGCTATGTGCCGGACTTCAGGGTTTCATGCTGCTGAACGCATGCGAACTGATGAGATACACCACAACCAGCGAACAGCCAATATGGACCAAACTCGACACGAAGAACGTGGAGAGGATGATAAAATATGTCTTCGTACCTATCCTGGATGAATACAAGAAGGCTGACCCCTATGCCAATGGCAGTTGGGGAATTGCCGTGAACAAACTTCGGATTGCCATTGCGGTATTCACCGAAGACAAGAAGCTGCTGAAGGAGGCACTCGACTATCACAGCGGAACGAGCGAAACCGGAAAGAAGGACAACGGGTCGCTGCAGAACTACATATCGGAGTCGGGTCAGTGTCAGGAAAGCGGAAGAGACCAGCAGTGGGTGATGATGGGACTCGGCTGCATGGCTGAGATGTGTGAAGTGGCATGGCATCAGGGAATCGACCTGTACGGCGAGATGGAGAACCGTCTGCTTCGAGGCTATGAATACATGAGCAAGACCAACCTCGGTTTCGAGGTGCCGTTTGAGCAGTGGAAGGACAAGACTGGGAAGTTCAGTCAGTGGAAGGTGATAGGCGAAGCCGGGATGGGAGAATGGCGGAACACTCTTGAGATTGCCTACAACCACTACGTTGCACGAAAGGGTGAAAAGATGCCATATACGTCTATGGCACTCCGACATGTGAGACCTGAAGGAACGGGAAATCTGTGTGACAACGTGGGGTATGGTTCTCTCATGTTCTACAGAAACACACCATACGACATTGCATCTACGGTTCCGGGAATGCGACTCGTACTGCACAGGGAGGCACGCGACTACGACGTTGCAACAGAGCCTGTAATCAAGATGCAGTCAGCAGAGAACCTGACTCTTGCCAGACCGATGGAATGCTGGACCGAATACTGGGACCTGAAACCCGTCGGGATGAAGGATGGTGTGTATGAATACAGACCGCAGGGTGCTCTCTCACGCAACGGCTTCTCATTCACTGCCGGAAAGGCTTCCACCACCTTTATCATATATGGAGACCTGGATATCGGAAAGGAACTGCAGTATTGCGAGAATCAGATACGGAGAACGCTTGCCCAACTGAAGGGTGACGGTTCGGAACCCATCGACCCGACAAGAACCATCACTGGTATTGCTCCCTACGACTCGGTATGGGAACGGAAATACGCCGAGGCTGACGAATGGAAGGGTGTGTTCTGGGATGGTGTGCGAGGTGACACATCTGCCGATCTGGAGAAGAGACTTGCTGAGGCAGGTAGGGTGATGAGCGAGAAGGCAATGGCCGACAGGAACGATACCACTCTGTCGAGGAACCTTGCATGGAGAATCTATGGTTATGCCCGTAAGTATGCCGAAGAC
>DCGE01000210.1:2043-7377 GCA_002314525.1 Prevotellaceae bacterium UBA1786
AAAGAAGACCGAGACACTGAAACAGGCCGAACAGGTGGCCGACTGGTATCTGAAGAACCTGCCGTACGACATGATTCCGTACTGGAACTTCAACTCGCCTGTAAGCCTCAAAGTGTACCGTGATGCCTGTTCAGCATGTATTGCAGCAAGCGGATTGCTGACCATGAGCAAGGCCATGAACAGCGGAACCCAGGAAGAGCGTTCGAAGGCTGAAGGCTATCGGGCTGCAGCATTGAGGATGCTGATTGAACTATCGTCCGACCGCTATCAGAGTCGTGAGAAGAAGCCTTCACTGCTTATGCATTCGGTCGGGGATATGTACTCCGGAACCGATCTGGATTACAGTCTCATCATGGCTGACTACTACTATCTTGAGGCATTGAAAAAAGCAAAAAATTGAATTGAAACATGAATAAGAGAATTATTCTATTGGCATTTCTGTCGGCATTCCTGCTTAGTGGATGCGTGACACAGAAAGTGCTCAATCACGCACTGAAGAGTGATGAGCAGAAGAACGCGTCGGACTATGATCGGGCAATGACTGGCTATAGGAAATCGCACCCGAACGATGTGGAATGGGTCGAGGCGTTCAAGGACACCTTCATCATAAGTGACTACGACGGCAAACGGCTGCACGGAATCTTCCGCAGATCGGACGCCCCTACCACCAAGACAGCCTTCATCATTCACGGATACGGATGCAGTTCGGCCGAGATGCTTCCCTATGCTCATTTCTACGGAAAGGAACTTGGCTACAATGTATTCCTACCCGATGTTCAGGCTCACGGTATGAGTGAAGGCACGATGAAGAGGATGGGATGGCTCGACCGACTCGACATGCTTCAGTGGATGGAGCTTGCCAACAGCATCTTCTCCATCGGCGGCAAGGACTCGGAGATGGTGGTGACCGGTGTCTCGATGGGTGGAGCAACTACCATGATGGTAAGCGAAGAGGTTGAAGAACGAGGTATGAAGTTCGTGAAGTGCTTTGTTGAAGACTGCGGATACACCACTGTGTACGACCAGTTCAGTTCGGTGGTGAAAGGCCGCTTCACGCCAATCCTCAACAAGACCGACAAACGGTGTCAGAGAAAGGAAGGATGGGGATTCAAGGAGGCTTCGTCAGTCAGTCAGGTAGCGAAATGCCATCTGCCTATGCTGTTCATCCACGGAGGCAGCGACACGTATGTACCTACGAAGATGGTATATGAGGTGTTTGAAAGCAAACCGGGAACAAAGGAGATATGGATTCCCGATGGAGTACGACATGCTCGTGCTTTCTACGATCGCAACCGGATCTACAAAAGAAAGGTGAAAGACTTCCTCGAAAGGATAATGTGATATTTTCTCAAAAAAATCAATCATCGATTAAACCTTTCAAAAATGATTCAGTCAAAGGGATAATGGATGAAACAGAGATAACTCTCCATATTTATTAATTTTAAAACTTAAAGAAACGATGAAAAAGATTATCATGACTCTTTTGGCTCTCGTTCTCACAACAGGAGCATTCGCACAGGGATTCGGCGACTTCAACCCTGAAGACATGGCTAAGATGCAGGTTGACCGCATGAAGGAAAGCTACAAGCTTAACGATGCACAGTACAACAAACTTCTCAAGTTCTTCAAGGACAGCACAAAGAAGATGATGGAAGACATGCAGAACGGCGGTGGCCAGGGTGGTTTCGACATGGAAGCTATGCAGAAGCGCATGAAGGCTCAGAACGACACTATCAAGAGCGTTCTCACTGAAGAGCAGTTCAAGGCTTACGAAGAAGACCAGAAGAAGATGCGTGAAAGATTCCAGCAAGGTGGCGGCTTCGGCGGCGGTTTCTAATCTTTGACGAAAATCAAGACTATTACGGCAGTGCTTTTCCAGAGTGCTGCCGTTTTTTATAGTAAAATATTGCAGATTCATGGTATTTTTTAAGCATATTGGTTTTACACATCGTTTTTTTTACTAACTTTGCATTTTAATAGATAATTAACAATCAAACAATACTATTATGAGAAATCTTAAATTCATGGCCTTGGCTCTTTCAATGAGCCTTTGCGGAGTCAGTACTATGGCTCAGGGCGTCCAGAACGTCAAACCGGTCAAGAATGTCATCGTGATGATTCCTGACGGATGTTCAATTGCCTCTATCGCTACAGCTCGCTGGTATCAGTGGATGCAGAACCCTGACATGCCGAAACTCAGCATCGACCCATACCTCTGCGGTACGGTTCGTACTACATGTTCAAACGCTCCTATCGGTGACTCTGCACCTACCACATCATGTTACATGACTGGTTATCCGAGTCTCAAGGGATGGGTATCCACCTACCCTATTGCTGACCCTGAAAACGATATCTACCCAATGGATTCAACCCGTGCCTATCAGCCTCTTACGACTGTCTTCGAAGCTGCACGCATCATGAAGGACAAGGCTGTGGGACTCGTGAGCACATGCTACTTCACTCACGCAACTCCAGCCGACTGTTCATCCCACTGCTACAACCGTGACGGTGCTTCTATCATCGCCAACCAACAGGCCCACAACGGCATCGACGTAATGATCGGCGGTGGCACGAGATCTGTTACCGACGACATGCGTTCTTACCTCACCAGTCACGGATGGACCGTCCTCAAGGACGACATCGCGGGCATGAAGGCTTGCAACACTCCTAAGATGTGGGCTCAGTTCCGCTCAAGCAATATGTCATACGACATGGACCGCGACCCTCAGAAGGAACCATCTCTCGCCGAGATGACTCGGGAGGCTCTCCGTCACCTTTCAATGGATAAGGACGGTTTCGTACTGATGGTCGAGGGTAGTGAGGTTGACTATGCAGCCCACAACAACGACCCTATCGGCATCGTCACTGAGTTCCTCGCTTTCGACCGCGCATGCAAGGTGGCTCTCGACTTCGCAAAGAAGAACGGCGAGACAGCTGTCGTAATCCTCCCAGACCACGGCAACAGTGGACTCAGCATAGGCCGCCGAGACAACGGCAACTACGCAGGTACTTCCAAGAAGGATCTCTTCGGTCCTATGTTCAAGATGAAAGCATCCTGTGGTGCTGTAGCCAACAAGCTCAATAGTTCTCCTTTCGAACAGGCTCAGAACATCATCGAGGATCTCTGTGGCTTCAAGCTCACTGACGCCGAGATGGAGGCTCTCAAGAATCATAAGGGTTATATGCGCAGTCCTATCAAACGCGATGACCGCAAGCCTGTAGCAGGTTATAATTCTTCTTTCGAGCGCATGATTGCCCAGTTCATGACCGAGCGTACGGGTCTGGCATTCACCACCAACGGCCACACAGGTGAAGACGTATTCCTTGCAGCCTATCATCCTGACAATGCGAGCCGTCCATACGGTATGCTCACCAACGTGGAAATCAACCACTACCTCTGTTCCGTTATCGGTCTCACCCACAACGACCTCGACAGTCTCACCAATGCCAACTTCGTTCCTCATACAGAGGTATTCAAGGACATCAAGGGACTGAAGACCACTCTCGACGGCAAGTCACTCACACTGAAGTATAAGAAGAACACCATCGTCTTCACTCCTAACACCAACATCGTCACAGTCAACGGCCAGACAGAGGAGATACCTTCAGTCGTAGTCTATGTTGATAAGAAACAGACCTACTATGTACCTCGCACCTTCCGCGAGAGACTCCTTGCAAAGAAAAATTAATATTAACCATAGGGCTGATGCTACTCTTATATGCACCAGCCTTTTTAAACCTTGAAATTATGAACCGTATTTTATTGACCATTTCCGCAATCTGCCTCTCATTGGCAGTCTGTGCACAGACCAAGACCGAAGTTATCCCTTACGCTAAGAATGTAGTGAGAGTCGTAAAAACCACAAACGGCAATGACGCTGCCGTATCACAGAAACAATCACTCGTCGTCACTGCCAAACAAGATTCCAAAGCAAAGATGGATTTCAAGTGGTCTGTTGACGAAAAAGGTAATGTGACCTTCACTGACAACAAGGGCAAGGTACTCCTCCGCGAGGGTGATTCCCGTTTCACTCCTATCACTCAGGGGCCTGACAAAGGTTCATACAAGGTGCTACAGGGCTTCAGCCTCGATGCCGACGAACCAATCTACGGTATCGGTCTCCTGCAGAACGGCAAGATGTCGCAGCGTGGCGAGGATCGTCGCATGGAGCAGAGCAACCTAGAGGACTATGCACATTTCTTCCAGAGCATCAAGGGCTATGGCATATATTGGGACAACTACTCCCCTACCCGCATACAGGACAAGAACAACCTCTTCACATGGGAGTCGGAGGTAGGCAACATGGTTGACTACTACTTCATGTACGGCAAGAATGCCGACGGTGTCATTGCATGTATGCGTAACCTCTCAGGCCATGTTCCTATGCTTCCTCTCTGGACCTACGGTTTCCATCAGTGCCGTGAGCGCTATAAAAGTCAGGACGAACTGCTTGAGGTGGTTCACAAATACCGCGACATGAAGATTCCTTTCGACGGCATCATACAGGACTGGCAGTATTGGGGCAGCAACTACACATGGAATGCCATGGAGTTCCTCAACGACCAGTTCCCACAGCCTCAGCGCATGATCGATGAGGTTCATAATCAGAACGCTCACCTATCCATCAGCATCTGGGCTTCTTTCGGTCCTGAGACCAAACCATTCCGTGAACTCAAGTCCAAGGGACTCCTCTTCGACTTCCAGACATGGCCTCAGAGCGGTCTGCCTCAGTGGCCTCCTAAGATGGACTACCCATCCGGAGTACGTGTCTATGACTGCTACAGCAAGGAGGCGCGCGACATCTACTGGAAATATCTCTCTGGTATGCACAAGATGGATATCGATGCTTGGTGGATGGACTCTACCGACCCTGACCACCACAGCTACAAGGACAGCGATCTCGATCAGGTCGTTCCTATGACACAGCCTGACGGCAGCGAGGCAAAGGTCAGCTACCGCAGCGTACGCAATGCCTTCCCTCTTGAGACAGTCGAAGGTGTGTATGACTCACAGAGGGCTGCCAGCAGCGACAAACGCGTGTTCATCCTCACACGCAGCTACTTCTCAGGTCAACAGCGCACGGGTGCCAACACATGGACAGGCGACACCGGTTCCTCATGGGATACCTTCCGTAAGCAGATTCCTATCTGCCTCAACTACACACTCACTGCCAATCCTCATGTCAATACCGACATCGGTGGGTTCTTCGCAGGGTCCTACAGCGTTGCAGGCCATAATTCAGCAACGCGCAATCCTCAGTTCCAGGAACTCTTCGTGCGCTGGATGCAGTTCGGTCTCTTCAATCCTATGATGCGCAGCCACGGAGCCGACAT
>DCGE01000210.1:7421-7945 GCA_002314525.1 Prevotellaceae bacterium UBA1786
AGGTGAACCAATCTACGATGCTCTTGTCAACACAGTCAAGATGCGCTACACCCTAATGCCTTACATCTACGGCACCTCATGGGATGTAACCAAGAATGACGGTTCCTTCATGCGTCCGCTGATGATGGACTTCCCGGAGGACAAGAACACATGGGACAACAACCGCGAGTTCATGTTCGGCAAGAACATCCTCGTATGTCCAGTTCTCGAGCCTCAATATACCGAGGAGAAGGTTTCGCGTGAATGGTTCCGCAAGCAGGTTGACTGGATGGAGTACAAGTCTTTCAAGGTCTATCTGCCTGCAGGCACAGAGTGGACGGAGATGCACACAGGTGACAAATATAAGGGTGGCCAGACCGTAGAAATCAAGACCAACATCTTCTACAGTCCTGTATTCCTTAAGGCTGGAAGTATCATCCCTATGGTTGAAGGCCAGCAATATACCGACCAGAAGGGTTGGAACAACATGGAGATAAAGGTCGTTCCAGGCAAGAACGGCACCTTCACACTCTATGAGGACGAGG
>DCGE01000230.1:0-8825 GCA_002314525.1 Prevotellaceae bacterium UBA1786
GCGGCACAATGGCAGTATCGTATGCTCTCTTTGCAGTTGCATTCTGTGGATACATCCTCAGTTCCCACGAGAGCAGCTTCGCTCTCTTCCTTGTGGCATCGTTCATCAGCGGTACTGCAAATACAGTACTTCAGGCAGCTGTCAATCCTTACATCACCATTCTCGGTCCTATCGACAGTGCTGCTCGCCGTACCTCTATCATGGGTATCTGCAACAAACTCGCATGGCCTGTAGCTCCTCTGTTCCTTGCCTTCGTTATCGGCAAGCCGGTAGCTGAGACTCAGATTGCCGACCTCGACTTCCCGTTCTGGATCATCGTTGCAGTATTCGTCATCCTCGGAGTTGTAGCACTTCTCGCTCCGCTGCCTGATGTGAAGGCTGTAGGAGAGGACGAGGGCGAAGCTGCCGACTGTCCTTATGCTGCATCCAAGACCAGCATCTGGCAGTTCCCACACCTTCTTCTCGGATGCCTTGCACTGTTCGTATATGTAGGAGTCGAGACTATCTCACTCAGCACACTCGTCGACTATGCGAACGACCTCAAACTTCCTGATGCCCAGAACTACGCATGGATTTCATCCATTGGCATGGTTATCGGTTACATCTGCGGTATCGTGTTCATTCCTAAGTACCTCAAGCAGTCACAGGCACTCGTGATATGCTCTTTGGTAGCCATCGTCGGCAGTATCGTAGTACCATTGGCTCCTGCATCCATCAGCATTTGGTGTGTAGGTCTCCTCGCACTCGGATGCTCACTGATGTGGCCTGCACTCTGGCCTCTGGCAATGACTGATCTCGGCAAGTTCACAAAGGCTGGAGCAGGACTCCTCACATGTGCCATCGCCGGCGGAGCAGTGATGCCTACATTGTTCGGATTCCTCAAGGACGGCATCGGCATGCAGAACGCCTACTGGCTCTGTCTCCCATGCTTCGTACTGATTCTTCTCTACGGAACGTCCTGGTACAAAATACGCAAATAACATAAAAAGAATAAAGGGAAGTCAATATGGCTTCCCTTTATTCTTTTATGATGTCTTGGCGGTTATGCGTCCCAGCCGATGGCGGAGGCACCGAGGAGGGCGGCGTCGGCGTCCTTGAGTTGGCTGACGAGGACCTTGACTTTGCCTTTCCAGAGGTGAAGCATGGAGGCTTCCATGTATTTCTTTATAGGTTCCATGATGTAGTCGCCGGCTTTTGTCAGTCCTCCGAAGAGTACGAATGCCTCCGGGGTGGAGAAGGCTGTGAAGTCTGCAAGTGCTTCACCGAGCATCTTTCCGGTGTAGTCGAATATCTCGAGGGCAATCCTGTCACCCTGAACGGCTGCATCATATACGTCCTTTGATTCGATAGGACGGTCTGTGATGGCTCTCAGCAGACTTGGTTCGTTGCTCTGTTCAAGGCGTTCCTTGGCTGTGCGTGCCACTCCCGTTGCTGAACAATAGGTCTCGAGACATCCACGTCGGCCGCATCCGCATGGTCTTCCGCCTTTCTCTACGATGACGTGTCCGAGTTCGCCTGCAAAACCGTCATGACCGTAGATGAGTTGTCCGTTGGCTACGATTCCGGAACCGACGCCTGTTCCCAAGGTGATTTCTATGAACTCCTTCATGCCTCTGGCTGCTCCGTACTTCATCTCGCCGATGGCGGCTGCATTGGCATCGTTGGTCAGTGCTGCCGGTATGCCGAGCCGTTCGCTGAAACACTTGGCCAATGGTGCTACGCCTTTACCCCATTCAAGGTTGGCTGCACCTTCCACGCATCCTGTGTAGTAGTTGGCACAAGGTGCTCCGATGCCGAAACCCTGAATCTGCTCGATGCCTCCGACCTTCTCGATAAGAGGCATGAGACCGTTGCATACGGCTTCTACATATTCGTCAAGTTGTTTGTACTGCTGGGTCTTGATAGAGTCAGTCGCCAGGATATTTCCGTCTCTGTCAACGATGCCGAACACACTGTTCGTGCCACCGATGTCCATTCCTGCTACATATGGTTTGTTCATGGTCAATAAGTTGGTAATATGATTTTATTGTGCAAAAATAGGACATTTATTTCGTATTACAAAACAAATCGCGAAATATCATTCAGTTTTCAATTATTTTTTCTAACTTTGCGTTGACAAAAAATTTAAGGTGGGTTCTAAAAATTCACCGAATAAATAATAATTTTAAAATAAGGGTGATATCGTTCTTTTCTGCACTTTGTGTTTTGTTTCGGCATCTTGCTGTTTGTCAGTCAGTCATTATGCCCGCATAAATCCTTCCATCCGCACAGCAACCTGCTCGAAACAAACCTCAAAATTGCAAGAAATGAATTTATAGAACCCACCTTAATTATGGACGGATATTCACAACAACAATACCCTTTTAGGGTCAAACGATATTGTCAGACGATGGATCTCAGAAATGATCCGACCCTGATAGAGAACTACAAACAGGTTCATAGCAAGGAGGGTGCATGGAAGGAGGTTCTTGATGGAATACGTGAGGTGGGAATCCTGGAGATGGAATTGTATCTTGTGGGTTCGCGCGTAGTCATGATTGTCGATGCACCTGAGGACTTCGACTGGGATTCGGCAATGGACCGTCTTGCCAAACTGCCTCGTCAGCAGGAGTGGGAGGAATATGTGGCCAGATTCCAGCAGTGTGTGGCATCGGCCACATCAAACGAGAAATGGCAGATGATGGAGAGGATATTCCATTTATATTGATTCTTAATGTAATTTCTAGTAATTCACCGAATATATTTAATCATGAAAAAACATCAGATAGGTAAAACCGGATTGGAGGTGAGTGCACTGAGCTTTGGTGCATCATCGTTGGGAAGTGTGTTCCACGAAACGAAGGAGTCGCAGGCAATCGATGCTGTCTATGCAGCTGTTGACGGTGGAATGAACTTCATCGACGTATCTCCGTATTATGGATACTACAAGGCAGAGACGGTTCTGGGTAAGGCTTTGAAGGGCATCCCACGTGACAGATATTATCTTTCGACTAAGGTGGGTCGATACGGCAAGGACGGTGTGAACTCGTGGGACTATTCCGCAAAGAAGGCACAGGAGAGTGTGTATGAGAGTATGGAACGTCTGAATGTCGAGTACATCGACATTATCAATGTCCACGATATCGAGTTCCAGGCATCGCTTCCAGGTGGACTCCAGAAGGTGGCTGATGAGACTCTTCCTGCTCTTGTTGAACTTCGCGACAAAGGTCTCGTAGGTCATGTCGGAATCACCGACCTTCAACTGGAAAACCTCAAATGGGTCATTGACCATGTTCCGGAAGGAACGGTTGAGTCAGTACTGAACTTCTGTCATTTCTGTCTCAACGACGACAAACTGACTGATTTCCTCGATTACTTCGAGAGTAAGGGCGTTGGTGTTATCAATGCGTCTCCTCTGTCGATGGGACTGCTCTCGATGAGGGGTGCTCCCGATTGGCATCCGGCACCACAGGATCTGAAGGATGCTTGTACTCGTGCTGCTCAGCACTGTGATGCCAAGGGCTATCCTATCGAGAAACTGGCTATGCAGTATTCGGTAAGCAACGACAGAATTGCATCGACATTGTTCAGCAGTGCCAATCCTGACAACGTACGCAGGAATATCGCGTGGGTGGAAGAGGACATCGACTGGAATCTCGTTGCTGAAGTTCAGGAAATCATTGGTGACCAGAAGCGCGTGTCATGGAGCAATACATAAAGATCATCGATGCCCACAGCCATCTGTGGCTTCGTCAGGATACTGTTGTCGACGGACTGCCTGTCAGAACACTCGACGGCAATCCGAGTCGGAGCAACTTCCTCGGCAATGAGGTTCAGATGCTCCCGCCGTTCATGATTGACGGCAGGAACTCTGCAGAGGTGTTCCTGTCGAATATGGATTATGCTCAGGTATCGGCAGCTGTGGTGGTTCAGGAGGTGATCGACGGCAATCAGGATGACTATCTTGCAGAGGTACAGAGCCGGTATCCCGATCGTTTCCTGTGTTGCGGCATGATTGACGGCAAGAGTACATCGCCTATCGGTGACTCTCGTTTCAGTGCCTACGCCATGCCCGGACACAGAATCAGTCGCAGTCTGCTTGACTATATGCCGCTCTTCAAGGACATGGAACAACGCAGTCTGATTCTCTCGATGTGTCTGGCTGACGATGAACATCAGATTGGCGAGATGCAGGAGGTGATCGACGAATGTCCGGAACTGAAGGTTGCCATAGGCCATTTCGGAATGGTGACGACACCAAGTTGGAAGTCACAGATCATGCTGGCCCGCAACAAGAACGTGATGGTTGAGTCGGGTGGAATCACATGGCTCTACAACAGCGAGTTCTATCCTTATCCTTCGGCGGTGAGGTCCATACGTGAGGCTGCCGATCTGGTTGGCATAGACAAACTGATGTGGGGCTCTGACTATCCTCGCACCATTACGGCAATCACATACAGAATGTCGTATGACTTTATTCTTAAATCCAGAGATTTGAATTTTGACGAAAAAGCGATGTTCCTTTCTGACAATGCCCTGCGATTCTACGGATTCAGGGAACTGAAGACATTGCCTTATATAAAAAACATGAGCGAATAAGAGATGAAAGCAATACAAATCATTAAACCGTTCGAGATGGGACTCACGGAACTCCCATTGCCGGAAATCCAGAACGATGAAGTCCTGCTGAAAATCCAGTATGTAGGTTTCTGCGGAAGCGACCTCAACACATTCCGTGGCGGAAATTCAATGGTGACCTATCCTCGCATACCGGGACATGAGATCGGTGCGGTGATAGAACAGATCGGAAGTGCTGTTCCTGAAGGTTTCCGTGTGGGTCAGACTGTAACCGTCAATCCATATACCAATTGCGGTCATTGTGCTTCATGCCGCAACTCACGTGTCAATGCGTGTGAGAACAACGAGACGCTCGGTGTTCAGCGCGATGGTGCGATGCGTGAGTACATTGCACTCTCATGGCAGAAAATCATCCCTGCCGATGCAATATCCTGTCGTGATGCTGCATTGGTTGAACCGATGAGTGTGGGTTTCCATGCCGTCGATCGTGGTGCAGTCACTGACTCCGATGTGGTGATGGTGATAGGGTGTGGTATGGTAGGTCTCGGAGCTGTCATCCGCAGTGTCACACGTGGCGCTACAGTCATTGCAGCCGACATGGACGATGAGATACTGGCTCTTGCAAGACAGCTCGGTGCGAAATATACATACAACACAATGACGGAATGGGCATCGCTGCCTGATCCCGATGTGGTGATCGAGGCTGTAGGTGCAGTTCCGACTTATCAACTGGCCGTCAACCGTGTGGCTTTCACCGGTAGGGTGGTGTGCATCGGCTATGCCAAGAGCGACATCTCTCTGACTACTTCTCTCTTCGTCAAGAAGGAACTTGATGTACGTGGCTCACGCAATGCCAACCCGAAGGACTTCGAGGCAGCAATCAAGTATGTGGAGCATCATCGTGATATGGTTGAGCAGTTCGTTTCGGCCGAGACATCACCTGAACAGGCTCTCGAAGCCATGCAGCAATGGCACGCAAATCCGGGCACGGTATTCCGGATTCTCGTGAAGTTCTGATTAAGAAAAAACTAAAATACAATCTATTATGACCAAGACAATCGAAAAAAAGTATCTTATCCCCTTCATCCTGATTACGACATGCTTTGCATTGTGGGGATTTGCAAACGACATCACCAACCCGATGGTGAAGGCATTCTCTAAGATTTTCAGAATGAGCGTCACCGAGGGCTCGTTGGTTCAGCTGGCCTTCTACGGAGGCTATTTCGCAATGGCCTTCCCGGCTGCTATCTTCATCCGTAAGTATTCCTATCGTACAGGTGTACTCGTGGGTCTGGGACTCTATGCCGTAGGAGCATTGCTGTTCTGGCCTGCTAAGGAGATCGGGGTCTATGCGTTCTTCCTCATCGCCTACTTCATCCTGACTTGCGGACTCTCATTCCTTGAGACAAGCTGTAACCCTTACATCATTGCTATGGGTGACGAGGAAAGTGGTACGCGCCGACTCAACTTCGCCCAGTGCTTCAATCCTTGTGGTTCCATATTCGGCATGTTCGTGGCAATGAACTTCATCCAGGCCAAGTTGAATCCTATGACTACTGAAGAACGTGCACTGCTCGACGACTCACAGTTCGAAGCTCTGAAACAGGCTGACCTCGGAGTGCTGGTGACACCTTATCTGTTGATAGCGGTGGCGATAGCCGTTATCGTCGTCCTCATTCTCGTAGCCAAGATGCCTAACAAGGGTGAGGAGAACCACGACATCCGTTTCGTGTCGACTCTCAAACGTATCTTCTCACTGAAATACTATCGTGAAGGTGTCATAGCTCAGTTCTTCTATGTTGGTGCTCAGATCATGTGCTGGACTTTCATCATCCAGTACGGCACTCGTTATTTCATGGCTGAGGGTATTCCTGAACAGGATGCCGAAGTACTGGCACAGCAGTTCAATATCTATGCCATGCTTACGTTCATCGTGTTCCGCTTCATCTGTACGTATCTGATGAAGTTCCTCAATCCTGGACTTATGCTTACCATCTTCGGTTCCATTGCTATGGTGCTGCTCTGCGGAGTCATCTTCCTCCAGAACCGCTATGGTGTCTATTGTCTGGTAGGTGTCAGCGGATGTATGAGTCTTATGTTCCCTACTATCTACGGAATTGCCCTCAAGGGACTCGGCGATGATGCCAAGTTCGGTGCTGCCGGTTTGATCATGGCAATCCTCGGAGGTTCAATCCTTCCACCTGCTCAGGCAGCCATCATCGACCTCGGTGAGGTATCTGGATTCCCGGCAGTCAATCTCTCGTTCGTCCTTCCGTTCATCTGCTTCGTGGTCGTTGCAATCTATGGCTGGCGGATGGCAAAGATAAGACGCTGAGCCGACATACTGACCGACAGAAACAAGAAAGAGAGGAACACAATTCCTCTCTTTCTTGTTTTTGTTGATATATCTTTGTGGCTGCGACTTCTTTGTCAGAATTGCTTGTCGTAGTTTCCTGCAACGCTCAATCCTGTCGATCCATAGGTGTATATGAGACCGAGGTTGACCTTGAAGGCTCCCAGACTGTCAACTGGCAGTGGGGCAGGGGTCTTGGCAACCTGTATGTATCTTATCAGCTGGTCTCTTGTTGCACCGTCAAGCTTTTTCTTGTATGTGGTGTTGGCCTGTTCCACGGCCTTCATGACGGCGTATGGTATTGAACTGACATCTACACTTGCATGTTCCTTGAACAGCACACTCGGTATTCCTGCTGAATTAAACGTACTCAACACTCCCATCTCCTGAAGTGCGGTGTCGATGGCACTGGTGAATACGGTATCGGCTGGGTCGCTGAATGTAATGCTGTCCATACGTGAACCGAACTCGATTGTAGCCTCTGCACTGTTGCCGTCACTTTCCAGACATGACGTGAAAACTGCCATGCTGATTGACAATGCGCCAATTAAATAAAAAATCTTCTTCATCTCTCTGTTTCATTATTTTCGATGCGCAAAGTTAAATAATTTGTTTTGAACAAACAAATCAAATCAGCGAAATTGGCACAAAAAAAGTTAAATATCGGAGTGAAATCCATGTTCTGCCATACAATGTCCGATGTTGATTTTGACATTCGGAGTAATTTCTGTATATTTGCAAGGAAAAATTATTACATCACAATATGAAACAAGTTTATTATCGACCTGTGATTTCATGCGAAACCGTTGAATTGTCACAGATTATTGCGGCGAGTCCGTCCACCGATGCGACTCCGAAGATTGATGACACTCCTTCTTCCGGCGGAGAGGGATTGGTTGACGACAGAGAAAACTGGGGAGAACTATGGTAAGATGCTCTAATCAATACAGAATGGTGACGGCATTGCTGCTCACCTTTTTTTGTGTTTGGGCTCAGGCTCAGACGGTAAGTGTGAATGATGCAGCCGGGAAGGCGGTCTCATTTTTCAATTCATCGGTCCGGCAGTCGGGTAGGAGGATGGCTACGAAACAGAACGTCACTCTCCATCATACTGCAAGACAAGGCGACGAGACATACTTCTACATCTTCAACAAGGCTGAAGGCGGTTGGGTTATCGTTGGTGGCGACGAGGTGTGCCACGATATCATTGCCTTCTCCGAGACTGGTTCGTTCAATTACGACAAAGCTCCGTTGAATGTACGTAACTGGCTCAACGGCTATGAGGCTGAAATCTCTCATGCCATCTCTGCCACTACCGTCGGCGCAGCCAGAAAGGTCGTCAAGGAAAATGCCGTGACGGCGAGTGCCGGCGCAACCATCGAACCGTTGATTCAGACACATTGGGATCAGGGCGCTCCATACTGGAATAAGTGTCCAAGCGACAATGATGGAACTTGCTACACTGGCTGTGTGGCAACAGCTATGGCTCAGGTCATGTATTATTGGCAGTGGCCTGTCACCGGAACCGGCAGCAAGTCATATTACGATTCTTATGGATGTAAGAAGACCCTCTCCACGACTTTCTCTGACCATACCTACGACTGGACAAACATGAAACTCGAGACCGACGACTACACCACTACTGCCCAGAAGAATGCCGTTGCACAGCTTATGTACGACTGCGGTGTGAGTGTCGAAATGATGTATGGCAGCGATGGTTCGGGTGCTTATTCTGAAGATATCCCTTCTGCACTGAAGACATACTTCAGTTATTCAAGTACAGCCAAGTATGTCGAGAAATCAAATTATTCCACCGCCAATTGGGTCAATCTCATCTATGCCGAACTTTCCGCTGGCCGTCCTGTACTCTATGCGGGTGCTGACGGCACTGGTTCAAATGCCGGAGGACATCAGT
>DCGE01000230.1:8858-10787 GCA_002314525.1 Prevotellaceae bacterium UBA1786
ACTCCAGTACTCATAAGTTCCATTTCAACTTCGGCTGGAGTGGTGAAGACGACGGATTCTATGACCTCCAGAGTGTGGGCAAGACAAAAGGGTATATGTTCCCTTATCAACAGGATGCTGTCATCGGTATTCAGCCTAACGTACCGAAACTCTACACTGTGACTCTTGCTGATGATGAGTCCGAACTTCAGCCGTCTGTTGCTGGTGGTTCTGTCACTCTCCCTACACGTGTTCTTCCTGGCTATTCATTCGTGGGTTGGGCAAACAATGGCGGCATCGACGAACCGACTACCACCAAACCAACAATTCTCCCGACTACCTACACCCCAACTGCCAATGTCACCCTGTATCCTGTATTCTCCTATGTCAAGAAGGGTGAGGCAGGTAGTGGAACGACAGTACTCTTAAGCGAGGATTTTTCTGCACTTGACAAGAAGGGCGATAATACTACGGCAACTGGAAGTGGTACTAAGTGGGATGGAAATGACAATTTTGTAACCGTCACTAATGCTTATCAGGCTGGTGGTGCTGTCAGAATTGGTACGAAATCATCGATTGGCTCAATTACTACAAAATCCATCGTTGCTCCTGTTGGCGCTAAACTGACTGTCTCTGTCGATGTCAAGGGCTGGACAGACGTTGAAGGGAAACTTATCATCGGAGTCTCTGGTTGTACTGATCAAAAGTGTACTTATACTTCAAAAATGTCAGATGACTTTGAGACCGTTACTGCAACCTTCACTACTGTTTCAGCCAATCCTCAGGTTACCATCTCAACATCATCAAAACGTGCCTTTTTCGACAACCTCGTCATCACCTCAGACTCAGGCACATCTGACCAGACGTACTATTGCTCCTATCTCACTATGGCAACGGCTCAGATGAAGATCACCCCTGCCAAGTGGGCTACGTTCTATGCACCTGACGACGTTGAACTTGAACCTGCAGTCTATGCCTACGCAGTCACACCCGATGGCGGTTCCATCCAGCGGCAGCGTGTGGCATTCGGCGATGCAGCCACTCTGACTGAACGTACCGTTCCGGCCCACACTCCGGTACTGGTATATAAGGATGTCACAACTACATACACGAAGGACTACGACACATACTTCTCTGTCACACCGTCTTCCGTAGCCGACAACTGTCTCGTGGGAACGCTGGTCGACATCTCTCGGATGGATACTGAGTCGGGCGACAATACCAACTACGTCCTCCAGCTCAACACTCAGGGCAAGCCGGTATGGTTCTCGGTCGTATGTGATGACGTCAACGAGAAGTACAACTCCTTGTCAGCCAACCGTGCTTATCTGTCATTGCCTTCATCGTCATCCGTCAAGGATATCTTCGGTGACGTCGCTACCGCAATCACCGACGAGATACAGGAAACCCGGAAGGCTGACCGCATGTCGTTCAACCTCCAGGGCCAGACAGTCGATGGCTCATACAGAGGTATCATTATCCAAAATGGAAAGAAGATTTTGAGAAAATAGGATTTTCCTTCGGATTTTCTTTTTGATTTTCATTAGGATTTCGAGCCTTGAAAAGGCGATCCATAAAAAAGACTCACTAAAGCGAAGGATTTGAGCGCATTTTCAGTAAAGATTTGCCTAAAGATTTTGGCTCACCAGTAAAAGCCTGTGTTTTCTTTTGAGATAAAAAAGTCGCAGTCTGATGCTGAAGCTATGCTTCGTGTCTTGTCTTTTTTCTTTTGAGATAAAAAAGTCCCAGTCTGATGCTGAAGGCTTCGCCTCTCGTGTCTTGTCTTGATTGCAGAATCTTGTGAACAAGTTCCCATCTTCTGCTCTCAATCCAATCCACTGCCATTCCGTGAATGGCTTCAGCATTCAGCCTGTGAAAAAAAAGTTTTTCTTCGAAAAAAGAAAAAGTGCCTACGGCTAAAAAAAACTTGTACTGATGTTTCCATTTCCA